>CP133187.1:2050000-2350773 GCA_030913685.1 Oscillospiraceae bacterium MB24-C1
CAAGGGTTTGGCTGTTCGCCAATTAAAGCGGTACGCGAGCTGGGTTCAGAACGTCGTGAGACAGTTCGGTCCCTATCTGTCGTGGGCGCAGGATATTTGAGAGGAGCTGTCCTTAGTACGAGAGGACCGGGATGGACGCACCTCTGGTGCACCAGTTGTCACGCCAGTGGCACAGCTGGGCAGCTATGTGCGGATCGGATAAACGCTGAAAGCATCTAAGCGTGAAGCCGTCCTCAAGATAAGATATCCCACTGCTATAAGCAGGTAAGACCCCCGGAAGACTACCGGGTTGATAGGCTCAAGGTGTAAGCACGGCGACGTGTTAAGCCAGCGAGTACTAATCGGTCGAGGGCTTGACCTTTAAGTGATCTTAATAGGTCTCGCATATTGCAGACATTTCATTGTTCAATTTTGAGTGTGCAGAACATTCTAAATAGTCTTGGGGCTATGCCGCAAGACACAGCCGGTGCCAATGACGATGAGGATCCACCCGTTCCCATTCCGAACACGGTCGTTAAGCTCATCAGTGCCGAAAATACTTGGATGGAGACGTCCTGGGAAGATAGGTCGGTGCCGGCACTTTTACGGACATCCCTGCAATAGCGGGGGTGTCTGTTTTTATTTACTTAATTGTTACATAAATGCCTTTTGTTAGCAGATTAATAATGCTATAATAATAGCAATTACATTTGGTGCATATGATCAAGATTTAGAAATATTGTCAAAGCTATTATAGAAAACATATCAGGAAGAGGGCATTACGGATGGATAAGTTTTGTATTGTTACCGAATCAACTGCTGATCTGACCCCGGCGCTAATTGATAGGTTCAATGTAACCGTAATACCGATGCGGTTTTCATTCGAAGATAAAGAATACTATAACTACCCTGACAATCGTGAGCTTTCTTCTGAAGCTTTCTACCAGATGCTTAGGGAGGGACATGTCTCTACGACTACGGCTATCAACATGAGTCAGTTTGAAGAGGCATTTGTACCCATTTTAGAACGCGGAGAAGATATTTTATATTTAGCTTTTTCCTCCGGTTTGAGCAGCACTTTTGGTACGGCTGTCATGGTTTTGGAACAGCTTCAGGAACGGTATCCCCTGCGCAAGATTGTTGTCATAGATACGCTGGCCGCCTCTATGGGCGAGGGCCTGTTGGTCTGCCTGGCAGCGATCAAAAAACAGGACGGCGCCAGTCTAAGTGAGGTTGCCGATTGGGTACGGGCAAACATCCTGAAGCTTTGTCACTGGTTTACGGTGGACGACTTGATGTATCTTTATCGTGGTGGTAGGGTGAACGCGCTTACCGCACATGTCGGGACAGCTTTTGGAATTAAGCCGATTCTGCATGTGGATAATGATGGGCATCTGATTCCTGCGGCAAAGGTGCGTGGGCGCAAGCAGTCTATTGAAGCACTCGCCGATAAAATTGGGGAGTTAGGGACTGAAATTTCGAAGCAAATGATTTTTATTGGGCATGCAGAGGCTGCCGATGCGGCACAGATGCTCGCGGATATGATCAATAAACGGTTTTCTCCAAAAGAAATACAGATCGCTTCCATCGGCCCCGTTGTGGGTAGCCATACCGGTCCGGGTCTGGTTTCGGTATTTTTCATGGGAACCGGCCGTTAGAGGACAAATATTTGAGTGCAGACAATTAAAGGGGGAGCAACATGGGCGATTTATTATCTTTAATTCGACAGCGGCAAAGTTGTCGAAATTTTGACCCTGGGCGGTTTGTTGAAAAGGAAAAGCTAATGGATATTCTTCAAGCGGCTGCGCTGTCACCTTCTGCCTGCAATAGTCAACCGTGGCGTTATATAGCAGTGGATGAACCACAACGGGTAGAACAGGTGGCACAATGCCTTCAAGACTCGGGGATGAATAAATTTGCCGGTAAAGCCACCGCTTTTGTTGTGGCAATTGAAGGAAAGCAAAATTTAACGGCCAAGGTTGGCGAATCTCTTAAAAATCAAAAATTTTCGGGCATTGATCTCGGCCTTTCGGTGGCGCATCTGGTTCTGGCTGCCGAGGCATTGGGGCTGTCCAGTTGTATATTGGGCTGGTTTAATGAGCGCAAGCTAAAAATGCTGCTTGGCATACCCAAAACCCGCCGCATTCGTCTAGTGGTAGCGCTGGGTTATGCAATGGCGGATGATGTATTGCGTGATAAGCAGCGCAAAAAATTTGATGAAGTGATAAGTTTTAATAAGTTTTAATTCCAGGTAAATAAATGATAGTATAAGAAGGATATTCCGATATAGAGGAATGATATAGACAGCTGCGAGAATGTTTTTCTTTGCCCTTATTTCGCACTTTGCTTACGCTATAATGTTCAATAAAAATTTCATTCCCTTTCAAGACAGCATATTTGACCAAACAAGCGTCATGTGGACCCTTGCGTGGGGATTAGTTGCCTTGACAATCCAACAAAGCAAAAAGTGGTTTTTCTATATGTATTATCCGGCGCACCTGACGATTTTAGGATTGGCTAGAGCTATGTTATATTCCTAATTTAAGTTATTCTCATAGTCTATAGGATTGAATATAGTAGAAACGTAAAATCAAAACCGTGTATTTACTGATGTAAATACACGGTTTTAAGATAGGGGGGTTAGTTGATGGCGTAAAGTCTTTTATAAGGGCTTTTAGCGTTAGGCGTTAGTACATAAAAGTGGTGGGGCAGTATTGCATCCATCGGGATATCAAAGCGCTCACAGTATTCGGTGATATAGGGCATGATCTCTTGCATATCCTTATCTGAAGCATCAGAAGCCAGCACTTGCGGGGGCAAGTTGGTCAGTGGCTGTGCAGAGCGGATAAATATTTTGCCGCCATGCATGCCGGTGCCGCAGAAATAACCAAAAGGAACACGTTCTTCACAGCCCAGACCCAACACAACAATATGTCCACCAGCTTGATATTCACCTAAAAAGCTACCCGCAGCTCCGCCGATGACCAGTAACGGGATTTTATTCTGATAAGCTTTCATGTGGATGCCGGCCCGGTAGCCCGCGTTGCCCTTGACAAAGATGGCACCGCCACGCATTGAATAACCGGTGGCATCGCCTGACGAGCCGTTGATGACAATGAGACCGTCGTTCATAGTATCACCGGTAGCATCCTGTGCGTTCCCGTTTACTATGATGGTGCCACCATCCAGATAAGCGCCCAACGCGTTACCCGGAACACCATTGATGTGGATTTTTTTGTCAGAAATACCTGCGCCGATAAAGCGTTGACCAAGACACCCCATTAGATTAATATCGCCTGTCGGCGCTCGGCGGATGGCCTGATTCAAAACCGTTTGGTTCATATTATACGCATCAATTTTCATAGCAGACTCCTCCGTTTCTTATTGGCCAGCGTGCTGTACGCCAAGAATTTTAAGCTCGGCGTCTGTCAGCCCAACGCCTCGGAGCATGAGGCGGTTACCGCGCAGCGCCTCGATAGAGTTGATACCCATGCCGCCCATCATTTCTTTGACTTCATGTGTCCAGCCTTCGATGAGATTGACCAATTGACGATGTGCTTCATTAGCATTTAAACGCTTGGTCAACTGAGGGGTCTGGGTACAAATTCCCCAATTGCAGCCGCCGGTGTGGCAGCCGTGGCACATGTGACAACCCATTGCAATCAGAGCGGCAGTGCCGATATAAACAGCGTCCGCACCAAGAGCGATAGCTTTGATGACGTCGGCGCTGTTGCGGATGGTGCCGCTGGCGACGACAGAAACCTCATTGCGGATACCCTCTTCACGCAGGCGTGAATCGACCACGGCGAGCGCAAGCTCAATCGGAATGCCGACGTTGTCGCGCGTCTGGGTGGGCGCGGCGCCAGTACCAGCGCGCAGACCGTCAATAGCGATAATGTCTGCGCCACTTCGCGCGATGCCGCTTGCGATAGAAGCCACGTTATGCACGGCGGCAATTTTGACAACAATCGGTTTTTTGTGAGCAGTAACCTCTTTTAGAGAGTAGACGAGCTGCCGCAGATCTTCAATGGAGTAGATATCGTGGTGCGGCGCGGGGGAAATGGCATCGCTACCTTCGGGAATCATGCGGGTTTTTGAGATATCCCCGATGTTTTTTGCGCCGGCCAGATGTCCGCCAATGCCCGGTTTTGCTCCCTGACCAATTTTAATTTCAATAGCTGCACCGGTTTCAAGATATTTGCGATGGACACCAAAACGACCGGAGGCCACCTGTACAATGGTGTGGTCACCATACTGGTACAGATCGTGATGTAGACCGCCTTCACCGGTGTTATAGTAAGTCCCCAGATCGGTTGAGGCTTTTGCCAGTGCCTCATGCGCCGGATAGCTAATCGCGCCATAACTCATGGCTGCAAACATAATCGGGGTGTTGAGCGTCAGGTGCGGGGGGAGAGTGTTGATTAGACGGCCGGAGGCATCCCGGCGGATGTTGACCGAGGTTTTGCCCAAATAGGTGCGGGTTTCCATCGGCTCTCGCAGCGGATCAATGGAAGGGTTGGTCACCTGAGCGGCATTGATGAGCAGTTTATCCCAATAAAGGGGATAGTTTTTGGTGGTGCCCATACCGGAGAGCAGTACGCCGCCGGTGGCTGCCTGCAGGTAGATTTCGCGCATGTTGTTGGCGCTCCAGTTGCTACTGATGTTGACAGCCTGTGTGTTACGGATGATTTTAATGGCTTTGGTGGGGCAGGTCGCCACACAACGATAGCAGTTGACACACTTGCTATTGTTTTCGGTAAGCGCTTTTTTATCGGCTGTGAACTGGTGCACACCGTAACTGCATTCATTGACGCATTTTCCGCACAGCGTGCAGCGACTTTCGCTGCGCACCACTTCAAAATTGGAAGCAAAGTCTAAAGCGTACATACGGATTCCTCCTTGCATCTGAAGATGACGGCCTCGCCGCCCTTTGGGGACCAGAACTTATCCAGCTCCGGCTCAATGGCGCGAATTGCGCACTCTTCGCTGGCGATATAAACGCGGCTGTTGCGCTCGCCTACGACCATTGAACGCAGCTTCAGGCGATCGTTCAATGCCATTAACCCGCCGTCAAATCCAACAAGTATAGAAAATGGGCCGGTCATCAGAAGACTGGCAAAGGTATTGCGAAGATAGGTCAGCTGTTGGCGTTCCGCCGGAGGTTTTGTGGCGATGGTATTCCAAAACGGCGCCGCAATGACGCTTGCCATTTCATTTAACGAAAGTTTTTTCCGCCGTACAAGGTAATCGATAATATAGGTGATAACCTCGGTGTCAGTGAGTAGCGTGCATTTATAACCGAACATTTCAATATATCGCCGGTTGGCATCGTAGGAGGAAATTTCTCCGTTATGTACGACAGAAAAGTTAAGTAGTGCAAAAGGGTGCGCGCCGCCCCACCAACCGGGTGTATTTGTGGGATAACGGCCGTGAGCCGTCCATGCATAGCCTTTATAGTCTTCAAGACGGTAAAATTCGCCTACGTCTTCGGGATATCCTACCGCTTTAAACACGCCCATATTTTTTCCGCTGGAGAAAACGTGGGCCCCTGGCATTGTCGTGTTGACTCGGGTGACACAGCGCATAACATATTCTTTTTCGTCAAGCTGACTATGATCAAGCTTATTTTCAAGCGGCCGCATAAAATAGCGCCAAATTAGGGGGGCATCGGTAATGCGAGGGTGCTTTCTCGTCGGAATCTTTGAGAGGTTTGCAATGTCAAAATGGCGTTCAAGGAATTTTTCACAGGTTTCTTTAGCGGTCTGATCCTCATAAAATACATGGAAGGCGTAGTGATGCTTGTACTGAGGGTAAATACCGTAGGCAGCGAAACCACCGCCTAGACCATTGGAACGGTCGTGCATTGTTGCGATAGATCGGATAATTTCATCACCAGAAATAGGCTTACCTTCCAGATCTATAACGCCTGAGATAGCGCAACCCGATGGAATTCTGACTTGTCCTTCTTTTTGCATGGGGGTTCCTCCTTTTCGAGTGGTCAGGCGGTGAAAAAATAAGAGAGGTGTCTCTAGAGGACACCTCTCTCGGTAATCGCCCTTAAATATGCAAGTAATTGTAATGCAACTTGCAATACTCGTCAAGCGATTCTGCAATTTTTATAAAACGTCCTGCAAAATCCCTCGGCTGCGCACAGTTGATTGTGCAACATTACGCAAATAAACATGGGTTATCTGCCGAGGGATGATCTAGTAATAAACGGTAAGAAAGGAAAATTTGCAGGAGCTATAAATAAACAATCATTTTTCAGCAGGCGGATCTTGCTGGGGATTTGGTTTAGCTGAAGAAATTTTATTTTTATTTTCATTCATTTTAAATTTAACACGGCGTGATGTTCTGAAGGAAATGAAAATAAATGAGCCGAGAACTGCAAGGCAAATCACAATTAATGGTAGGTCTTCAATCACGAAGAGCAGCAACGCTTCAAAGAACCAAGCCAGTTTTTCACCCGAACGCTTAAAAGAGGCGGAAATTTTATCACCTAAAGTTTTAGGCGCCGATTCTACCGGTTGATACTCAACCACCTCGCGCAGATCCAAATTTAAATAAGAATAGGCAACTTGACTATCCATCCGACGCATGGTCGCGGTTAGTGATTCTATCTGGTAGCGCACATCTGAAAGCGCCCGCTCCAGCGAAATGACATCCTCTAGCTTATCAGCCTTGGACAAAATGTCTAAAAGCCGCTCTTCCTGCAGCTTTAAGGAATTAAGATGCGCTTGTGTGTCAAAATATCTATCAGTTATGTCGTCGATATTCTCGCTCTTTGAGGTGACATTGCAGATGCCGCCGACAGCAGTCGTTACACTGTCGAGTTTATCGGCGGGAATTCTTGCTTGTATTGAAGCAGAACGCTCATAATACGAGCCGCGATGGGTCAAACTTTGACCATTGATGCTTTGATTTTCGATATAGCCGCCCTGCTCCGTAATAACGGTCAAAATCTGCTCAAATGCGGTATCAAATTCTTTTGATTCAAGCGAGAGGTGGCTATGCTTAACAATTTTGCGATCGGGCGTCATAACCTCGATATCGGTTTTATTCTGGTCGTCGGTGGAAATTTCGGCTGGTGCGTGCGCTACCATGCGTCCAGAGCCTTCAGCAATTGCAAGCTGCATATTCGAATGGCTTGCGGCAGAAGTTTCGCTGGGGGCCGCTTTATCATTTACACTTGTACTACTGCAGGCGGCGCATATTGCCAGTACTGCAAGAATTATAGCCAACGCTGATAAAATAGACTTTTTATACTGCATTAAAATGCCTCCTTTTAAATATTGTTTTCTGCTAATAAGGTACAGAAAATCTGGCAGATTATTGCATTGGCTAATTAGGTGCCATCAATTTTCTAAATATTTATAAAATATTAAAAAATATCATGGGCTGATGCTTGACATTTTTAAACCTGTCCAATATAATTGCAGTGATCGCAAAAAAAGAACAGATTGGTTAGACAGAGTCTTTCCACTCGCGAATGTTTTTGACCACTTCCATCGGGAAGGAATGGCCATACGGACAGCCGGGTCAAATGCCGAGCGGCAACTTCGTTGCCTTATTGATTGCGTTAGAAGCGCAAATTTTATAAGTTGGTTACTTAAAACCGATGTGTAAGCGGACACATAAAACTTGTGAAACGATCAATAAGAGTAGTAAAAGTAACTATTTGCTATATAGACTCTGACTGTTCTGGTTTTTAATGATGAGGGGCCTGTGCCTTTTCTAAGGTGATTAGGCAACACCTGTTCAAAAATAACAGATTTGAATCGAAGCACAAGTGTTTTGGCGAATTTCGCTGCACTTGTGCTTATTTTTGTTGATGGAGGAAAGCGCGAAAATGGATGAGAAAATGACGCTCTATGGTTTCAACAATCTGACAAAATCTTTGAGCTTTAATATCTATGATGTCTGCTATGCGAAAACTGCGCGGGAACAACAGGACTATATCGCCTATATCGACGAGCAGTACAATTCCGAGCGTCTGACCAATATATTAACCAACCTGACCGAGATGATCGGTGCGACGGTGCTTAATATCTCACGTCAGGACTACGAACCGCAAGGGGCAAGCGTGACGATTCTCATCGCCGAGGAATCAATGATTCCTAGTGGAGACACTATCGTAGGGCACCTTGATAAAAGTCATGTCACGGTGCACACCTACCCTGAGTATCACCCCGAGACGAGTATTGCCACCTTCCGCGTCGATATTGATGTGGCCACCTGTGGCGAGATTACACCTCTTTCAACGCTTGATTACCTCATCGACAGCTTCGATTCCGACATCATTACAATGGATTATCGCGTACGCGGCTTTACGCGCGACGTTACGGGCAAAAAACTTTTCATCGACCATGATATGGTTTCGATTCAGCGGTATATTGCACAGGAGACTCTGGATCACTATGACGCCATCGATATCAATGTTTACGAGTCAAATTTATTCCACACCAAGATGCTGATTAAAGAGCTGGATTTGAAGAACTACCTCTTCAAAACCGACGTGTACGAGCTGCCGCCCAAAGAGCGGCTGGCAATTACCAACAACCTGCGCCGCGAGATGATTGAAATTTTTAGCGGCAGGAATATTTATTGATGCTTTAAAAGGGGGAGCGGCATGCCACAACTTGATCAAACACGCGCACCGATCTATGAAGCGCTTGAGGAATTTAAAAAAATGCGGGTCGTCCCCTTTGACGTGCCGGGCCATAAGCGCGGCCGAGGGAACCCTGAACTTAGAAATTTTCTAGGTGAAAAATGTGTTGGCATCGACGTCAACTCGATGAAGCCGTTGGATAACCTTTGTCATCCGATTTCGGTGATAAAAGATGCTGAAGAACTGGCGGCCGAGGCGTTCGGCGCGGCTAACGCATTTTTCATGGTGAACGGCACCACCTCGTCTGTACAGACGATGGTGCTCTCCTGCTGCAAGCGGGGGGATAAAATCATCCTGCCGCGAAATGTACACCGCAGTGTTATCAACGCGCTGGTACTTTGCGGAGCGCACCCTGTCTACGTCAATCCCGAGGTGGACAAGCGTTTGGGAATCTCGTTGGGCATGTCGGTTGCACAGGTAGAAAAGGCAATCAAAGCCCACCCCGATGCGGTGGCGATTCTCGTTAACAACCCTACCTATTACGGTATTTGTTCAGATATCAAAAGCATTACGCGGTTGGCACATGCTAACGGCATGAAGGTACTGGCAGATGAGGCCCATGGCACCCATTTTTATTTCGGACGAAGGCTACCGGTGTGCGCTATGTCGGTGGGGGCTGATATGGCGGCGGTGAGTATGCATAAATCGGGTGGAAGCCTGACGCAAAGCTCGTTGTTGCTAACAGGCCCTGAGATGAACGCGGGCTATGTCAGCCAGATCATCAACCTAACCCAGACGACGAGCGGGTCCTATTTGTTGTTGTCAAGCCTCGATATCTCCCGCAGAAACCTAGCGCTGCGCGGCAAAGAGATTTTCCGCCATGTGCAGGATTTGACGCAGTATGCCCGTGAGGAGATCAACCGTATCGGCGGCTATTATGCCTACGCACAGGATCTGATCAACAACGACAGCATTTTCGATTTTGACAGTACAAAGTTATCGGTTTATACGTTGGATATTGGACTGGCTGGCATCGAGGTCTATGACCTTTTGCGCGATGAATACGACATTCAGGTCGAGTTTGGAGATCTGGGAAACATTTTGGCCTATGTCTCGGTCGGTGACCGTATGCAGGATATCGAACGGCTGGTCAGTGCGCTGGCCGAGATACGCCGCCGCTATCAGCGTGACCGAACCGGCCTCATGACGCAAGAATATCTGCCACCACAGGTTGAAGTCACCCCGCAGGATGCATTTTATGCCGAAAAAATGTCGCTGCCGCTGGATAAGGCCGAAGGCCATATTTGCAGTGAGTTTGTCATGTGCTACCCGCCCGGCATCCCGATTCTGGCCCCAGGTGAGCGAATCACCCGCGATATTTTGGATTATATTGCCTACGCTAAGGAAAAGGGCTGTTCGATGACCGGACCGGAGGATATAGAGATAGATTACCTCAATGTGCTGCGACGGGCAAAAAATTAATTTAGCAGAGTAATGATGAAGGAGACAGGCATGGAACTTTGGTTTACCGAACAGCACACCCCAAATGTGCGTTTATCTATTAAAACCGATCGGCAAATATACAGCGGCCAAAGCGATTTTCAGCGCATCGATATCTTTGAATCTGATGAATTCGGGCGGTTTCTTACCCTCGATGGCTATATGATGCTCACCGAAAAGGATGAGTTTGTCTACCACGACATGATTACCCATGTGCCGATGGCGGTGCATCCAAACGTTAAAAATGTATTGATTATCGGCGGGGGAGACGGTGGCGCTATCCGCGAGTTGGTGCGCTATCCTGAGGTGGAAAGTATTGATTTGGTCGAGATCGACGAGTTGGTGGTGGAGGTCTGCAAAAAGTATCTGCCCACGACTGCCTGCTGCTTTAGCGACCCGCGCGTGAGCACTTATTTTGAGGATGGGCTAAAATTCATCCGTTCCTGCGTCGAGGAATACGACCTGATTATTGTCGATTCTACCGACCCGTTTGGCCCGGGCGAAGGACTTTTCACCCGCGAGTTTTACGGCAATTGTTATAAAGCGCTGCGCGCCGACGGAATTCTGGTCAACCAGCATGAGAGCCCGTTTTACGACGGCGACGCCGCCGCCATGCAGCGCGCACACAAGCGCATTGCCGAAAGCTTTCCGATCAGTCGAGTGTATCAGGCGCATATTCCAACCTATCCGTCGGGGCACTGGCTGTTCGGCTTCGCTTCAAAAAAATATCACCCGATTAAAGATTTGGATGCTGTCAGATGGAATGTCCTTGGGCTGCGCACGCGTTATTACAACACCAAGCTGCACATCGGTGCATTTGCACTGCCCAACTATGTGGAGGAGATGCTGAGAAATGTTGAATAAAAACGTTGAGACCTTTTTAGGCTGCGACTGCGACTACAAGGACGCCGATATTGTTTTGTTTGGCGCACCGTTTGATTCTACCACCTCTTACCGACCGGGTGCGCGCTTTGGCAGTCGGGCGATTCGCGCAGAGTCCTACGGATTGGAAACTTACAGCCCCTATCAGGATAAGGATTTGGGTGATTATTACGTGTTTGACAGCGGTGAGCTGGAACTGTGCTTTGGTAGCTCAGAAGCGGCACTGGGTGTTGTTCAGCGGCGGACACAAACCATTCTGGAGGACGGCAAGCTGCCCGTCATGCTGGGCGGTGAGCACTCGCTGACACTCGGTGCTGTGCGGGCGCTGCTCGAAAAATATCCCGACCTTTGCATCATCCACTTTGATGCGCACACCGACCTGCGTGAGGATTATCTCGGTGCACCTCTCTCGCACGCCTCTGTGATTCGCCGCTGCTGGGAGCTGTTGGGAGATGGGCGAATTTGGCAGTTCGGCATCCGCTCAGGTGAGCGAGCTGAATTTGAGTGGGCAAAAACCCACACCGCTTTGCGCCCTTTCGACTTTGAAGGATTGGTGCAAGCGGTACAAGAAATTGATGGTAAACCGGTCTACTTTACGCTGGATTTGGACGTGCTCGACCCCGCCTTTTTCTGCGGTACCGGCACACCGGAGGCGGGCGGCGTTTCGTTCTTGGCGCTGCTAGAAGCTATTAAAACCGTCTGCACCGCAAACGTCGTCGGCTGCGATGTCATGGAGCTGGCTCCGACGCTTGATCAGTCGGGGGCCTCTACCGCATTGGCATGCAAGGTGGTACGCGAGCTGCTGTTGGCAATCAACCACTAATATAAAATAATATTAAATAAACGGAGGGTATAGATATGGGAAAAGCTCTTATCATCGGCTGCGGCGGCGTTGCTAGCGTTGCCATTCACAAATGTTGTCAGAACAGCGACGTTTTTGAGGAGATTTGTATCGCCAGCCGCACAAAATCGAAGTGTGACGAATTGAAAGAAAAGCTGACGCCAATTACTAAAACCAAAATCACAACGGCGCAGATTGACGCCAATGATGTGGACGCGCTTGTCTCGCTGATTGAGACGGTTAAGCCTGATGTGGTGCTGAATTTGGCACTGCCCTATCAGGATTTAACCATTATGGAAGCCTGCCTTGCCACTAAGACCAACTATGTGGATACCGCCAACTATGAGCCGGAGGACACCCCAAAGTTTGAGTATTCTTGGCAGTGGGCTTATCGCGAAAAATTTGAAAAAGCGGGCATTACCGCACTGCTTGGCAGTGGCTTTGACCCCGGCGTCACTGGCGTTTTTTCGGCCTATGCGCTCAAGCATCACTTTGACGAGATCAATTATATCGACATTCTCGATTGTAACGCGGGCGACCACGGGTATCCCTTTGCGACCAACTTTAACCCCGAGATCAACATCCGCGAGGTGTCGGCAAAGGGCAGCTATTGGGAGAATGGTGAATGGGTTGAGACCGAGCCGATGGAGATCAAGCGCGTATACAATTTCCCGGAAATTGGCGAGAAGGACATGTACCTTTTGCACCACGAAGAGCTAGAATCGTTGGCACTCAACATTCCGGGCATCAAGCGCATCCGTTTCTTTATGACCTTTGGTCAGAGCTATCTGACCCATCTGCGCTGCCTAGAGAATGTCGGCATGACCTCAATTGAGCCGATCGAGTTCGAGGGCAAAATGATTGTGCCGCTTCAGTTTTTAAAGGCTGTGTTGCCCGACCCTTCTTCGCTAGGCCCGCGTACAAAGGGCAAAACCAACATCGGCTGCATCTTTTACGGCAAAAAGGATGGTAAGAATAAGAGTTACTACCTCTACAACGTTTGCGACCACGAGGAATGCTACAAAGAAGTCGGTTCTCAGGCGGTTGCCTACACCACCGGCGTACCGGCGATGATCGGCGCAATGATGCTGATGAGCGGCAAATGGAATAAGCCCGGTGTGCATAACATTGAGGAGTTTGACCCGGATCCTTTCATGGATGCCCTGAATAAATACGGCCTGCCTTGGCAGGAAAGCTTTAACCCCACACCGGTGGACTGAGATGAAGCTTTCTGATTTACCAACCCCCTGTTTCGTGGTGGATGAGGCGCTACTGGAACAAAACCTGAAAATATTGCAGGGTGTTATGCAGCGCACCGGTTGCAAAATTCTGCTGGCGCAAAAGGCGTTTTCGCTCTATAAGCTCTACCCACTAATTGGGCAATATCTCAGCGGGACGGCGGCAAGCGGGCTGTATGAAGCGCGTCTGGGGTGCGAAGAGATGGGCAAGGAAAACCACGTATTTTCGCCCGCTTACCGTGAGGCCGAGCTTGTCGAGCTGACAAAGATCTGTGGTCATATTGTGTTTAATTCCTTCTCGCAGCTTGAGCGATTTGGTGCGCAGACCAAGGCGGCAGGCTGCGAAATAGGACTGCGTTTGAATCCCGAGTGTTCAACGCAGCAAGGCCACGCGGTTTATGACCCATGCTCTCCAAATTCGCGGCTGGGCGTAACAAGGGCAAATTTCCGCCCGGAGCTGCTCGATAGCGTTTCAGGCTTTCACTTTCATACGTTGTGCGAGCAGAATTCTGACGCGCTGCTGACCACCGTTACCGCTATTGAAGAACAATTCGGCGAATGGCTGCCGCAGATGAAGTGGTTAAACTTGGGCGGTGGGCACCACATCACTCGCCCAGATTATAATATCTCCGCGTTGGAACAGTGTATCAACCGGTTGCAAAATCAATATGATTTGCAGGTTTATCTCGAGCCGGGGGAGGCGGTTGCGCTTAATGCAGGCTTCTTGGTTACCTCGGTGCTTGATACGCTTAAAAACGGCATGGATATCGCAATATTAGACGTTTCTGCGGCCTGTCACATGCCAGATGTACTGGAAATGCCGTATCGCCCACCGCTTCAAGACTCCGGTTTGGCGGAGGAAAAGGCGTGCACTTATCGGTTGGGCGGCCCTACCTGCCTGGCAGGCGATATTATTGGCGATTACAGCTTTGATCAGCCCCTTAAAGCCGGTGACCGTCTGGTGTTTGGTGACATGGCGATCTACTCAATGGTCAAGACAAATACCTTCAACGGTATGCCACTGCCTGCCATTGCGCTGCGCGATCATGAGGGCGACTGCCGTATATTAAACCGATTTGGCTATATGGATTTTAAAGGCCGTCTGGCGTAAATTCCGGGAAATGGTTTGTGAAAAAGGCGACCGCTTTTAAAAAGCGGTCGCCTTTTAACGTTGTACCAATTGTTAATCGTTTATTATAGAATATAAGATATTGTATAACCAAGTTGCTTTGTTTTATCATGCGTAATATTGTTGGTAAATTTTTAGTTTGCTTTCAAGTAGACAACCGCACGTCAATCTGTTATACTAAGCCGCGAAAAGCTTTGAAAGGAGCAAATGTGATGGAAAAATTTATACCATATGAAAAGCTGTCCAAGAAACGCCAGCGTACATTGAATGCTGCGCGGCGCAAAAGCTGGGGCGCAATCAGCCCGGTAACGCGCAAACCTGAGAATCCCAAGGCTTATAACAGAAAAAAGACACGGAAGTGGGGCGATGAGCCAACCATGACCGTGTCTTTTTGATTGTCGTTAAATTAGCCGGACAGGCTTACAGCAAAGCAGTTATTCCCCGCACTCGCCAGCGTGCTGATGTTGATGGCAAACCGAGCCGGTCGATTTCAGATTTCCCTGTAAATAGCTGTTGACGGCGATTTCGGCATCGCCGGAAGCACCGACAATGACCTCTACGCCCTTTTCGTTAAAAATGTCGATTGCCCCCTGGCCCATACCTCCCGAAATGATTACCTTTACGCCCTTGTCATGCAGAAAGACAGGCAAAAATCCAGGACGGTGACCGGGGTTAGGCACAAATTGCCTACCCATGATGCGGCCGCTTTCGATTTCAAAAATGGTAAAGCCCTGACAATGGCCAAAATGTTCGGTGACAGATTTTTCTTCGGATGCAACTGCAATTTTCATAAATATCGCTCCTTTTAATTTATTAAAATCACTTAGAATCATTTTAAATAACGGTTGAAAAGAGTGTGCCAAATAGTGGAAATAGCGCAACCCGCCGGGCTGTTAGGGTAATGAGCAATGCTTTGGCAGCGATTGACGGCTTCAATAACCATGGGGTCATAAGGGATTTTGCCAACGACCGGTACCGACAGGTTGTCGCAACAGTCCTCGATTTCTGTCACGGTGGTAGGGTTGACGTCGTATTTGTTAACGCAAACGGCACAATCGACGCCGAAATGCTGCGCAGTTTCAATAATGCGCTTCATATCATGCAGGCCGGAAACAGTTGGCTCGGCGACGATGAGTACAAAATCTACGCCACTGATTGACGCAATGACGGGGCAGCCGATGCCCGGTGATCCGTCGATGATCGCAATATCGCCCTTAGCGCGATCATTTAGCTGACACTTGACAGCGGTTACCAGCTTGCCGGAGGCACCGCTCCCCATATTGAGGGTGGCTGTAGAAAAAATACACTCCTCATCCTGATAAAGCAGCAGGTCACCCGAAATGTGAGGCTGCATCGTAATGGCGTGCGCCGGACAAATTTCGGCGCAGACGCCGCAGCCCTCGCACTCGAATTCGCTTACCATAAAATTTTGTATGGCGCCAAAGCTGCAGTGGGTTTGACAAAGCCCGCAGTGGGTGCAGCACTCTTGGTCGATAACTGCCTTTTCAAAACCATAATAATCCGTTTTATTGGGGGATGGCAGATCCGGCATCACCAGATGAAGGTTGGGTGCATCCACGTCGCAGTCAGCAAAAGTATCGCTTTGACAGAGCGCGATAAAAGTGCTTGCGACGGTGGTTTTTCCGGTACCGCCTTTGCCGCTTAAAATCAAAAGTTGTTTCAAAACGGCACCTCCCCTTGAATCCGGCGCAGTAAATTTCCGAACAAGTTAAAAAAAGCTTTGCTTTCGCGCGTCGCGACGAGGCCATCGGCGTTTATTTGACCCAACTCGGGGTCATAGGGGATTTTAGCGAGAATATTAAGGCCCTTTTCACTGCAAAACTGCGCGGAGGGGTTTTCTCCGGGCAGGCATTTGTTGAGTACCACACCAAATGGCTTCTTAAACAACGTCACCAGCTCGTAGACCATCTTAAGGTTGTGTGCGCCAAACAGCGTTGGTTCAGCAACAAGCAGGCAAAAATCCGCTTTACGAATGCTTTCCATCACCGAACAGGCACTGCCGGGGGGGCAGTCAATCACCGTCAGGCCCTGATCAGGCATGAGAGCCATCAATTCCTTGATAATGGGTACGCCGGACACTTCGCCGGTGTTCAGCCGCCCGGTAAGCGCGGTAACACCACCCGACATCCCCGACTCAATGACACCAATCGGCCGCGGCATCTTACACAGCGCCTTTTCAGGGCAGAGCAAAATGCAGCCCTGACAGGAATGACAAACCTCATAAAAGATCAGCAGCTTTTCTTTGAGCAGTGCAAGGGCATTATAGCGGCAAAAGTCAACGCATCTACGGCAGGCGGTACATTTGGACGAATCCACCTGCGGGACTATAACCGAAACAGGCTGAGTTTTTAAATTTTGCGGTTTTAGAAACAAATGCCCATTGGGTGCTTCTACGTCACAATCGATATAGGTTGCCTTCTCGGCGGCGCAGGCCAGATTGACCGAAACAAGCGTTTTTCCTGTCCCACCCTTACCGCTGAGGACGGCTATCCTCATTTGCTGCCACCCCCGTGATGGTGGAACCCGGTGTGAATCTCTTCAAGAAGGGGGAGCCGATTGTCTTGAAGCGCTTTGATGTTGTCGTTGAGACTGCCGGCCTGCGCTTTATAAAGCATAATGCCTGCGGCGGTCAACACCTGTGCCGCGTTTTCGCCGCAGCGAAAGGTGATCAGTGCGTTTGCGCTGCCGTCAGCTAAAAACTGTGCAGCTTTAATTCCGGCGCCACCCTGACTTGTCACGGCGGGGTTTTCTAAAAATCGGCAGTCGCCGCTTTGGGTGTCAGCGCAGGCAAACAACGGGGCTCGTCCAAATGATGGACATACTGCTGCGTCGAGCGATTTTTCTTCGACAGGTAAAAAAATGGTCATAACACACGCTCCATTTCGTTTGATAAAACAAATCGGTACACAAGCCCACGATAAAAAACTTATGAGCTTATGCTCATAACTAGATTGTAATACCATTATAAGCATATGTCAATAACTATATGAACCAAGCTTTAAAAAATCTTTAAGTGGTTTTAATACCAGGGGTATATTATTATACTTTAAAAACAGATTATCGCCGGTCTCGGCGAATAGCAGCTATCCGCACGAGACCGGCGATAAATCATTTAAAAATTTTGGCCATTATGCCGCCAGCAATTACCGCGGCCTAGCTTTCCTCGACAGGAATGCTGGCAGGTAATTTTTTTTGAGGCACAAACGGGGCAGGAAAAATTACCACCGTTGATAGCCTCGAGATTTTCAAAACTTTCGGACCAGACATTACCGCATTCCAGACAATGGACGGGGCAGATGTTCTTAGTGAAATTTCCGCCCTCAATATGAATGGTTTTACCGTTGACAAGGCTATCGGCAATCTTTTCCCGTGCGGAAAGGAGAATGCGCTGAAATGTCGGACGAGAAACGGCCATGCGTTCGGCACACTCGCCCTGCTCTAAGCCTTCAAGGTCCTTTAAGCGGACTGCTTCCAGTTCCTCGAGCTTGAGGATATTTTCAGCAACCTGTTCAAGCCCTTCTTCAGCGGGCACAAAGAAAGCAATGGCAGGGATGTGTTCAATCTTTCTCCATTTTGTCGGTCTGGCCATGATATCACTCCGTTTTCGATATTGGCGGCTAAGCAATAAATTTAATTTAGGCTCAGGCGGCAATAGTATTATACTTTATCCTTCATTTTAAATGTGTTTCAGACGGGTGTCAACCGGTGGGGCAACACACCCGTCTTTCACAGTCTGGTAAGCGTTGGCAGCCAATAGCTCAATCATCCTTGCCTAAAGTTGCCAGGTGGTCTTTGACTTGTGTCAGCTGTTTCTCCAAAATAGCGGCCCGCTTGTTTAAATAAGCCTTTTGGTCAAGTACCGCATCACCTGCTAGAAAGGGGATGTCATTGTTGCAGCGCAACCACCCCGGTAGTCGGGGCGTATAAAATGCTCGCCGGTATCCACACCCTCGGCCGCACCGCATTGCGGGCCGCCCAAAGGAATTTACAGCCCGTGCTGAAAAATCGGTGCACGGGCCTGCTCTGCGCCCTGTCATTGGACCATTGCCCAGGGGGCCTGTTCTGTCTCTTGCTGGCATTATAACTACTCCCTTCAAATTGTTTTTTATGCCGAATGCTTTTACTTACTCTGTTCGGCACTCAAAAAGTTATTAGCATATGCCCAAAATCATCATAGCGGAATTATGAGCATATGTCAATAATTTTCTCGCTGTAGTTAATGGATTACAAAAAAGGGCTTATTCGCAAAACACGAATAAGCCAAAGCTATTGAAACCGTCCTAAAATAGAATGGGTGTGTCTATAACACTAGGTAATAAATCCTGAAAAAAAGAAGCAACCGTAAATTAGTATCGGAATGCCGGTCAATGTCGAAGTATGAAAGGGAACGGTGACTAATTCTCGTGATTCAATAAGCATTTTATTTCTGCCCAGTGAAGCAACATCAGGTCTACAATTCCAGGGTCGTACATGCTGCCGCGGCACCGTGCTATTTCATTTCGGCAATCTTCGGCCAGTAGCCTTTCGCGGTATTTGCGCTCGCTCATCATAGCATCCACCGAATCGGCCAGCGAAATAATGCGCGCCCCCAACGGAATGGCCTCCCCCGAAAGACCGGCCGGATAGCCTGAACCATCCCAACGCTCATGGTGGTGACGCACACATAAAGCGATATCTTCAAATCCGCTAATTTTGCTTAAAATATTAAAGCCTATTGTGGGGTGCTGTCGCATAATGAACC
Organism: Oscillospiraceae bacterium MB24-C1; assembly: GCA_030913685.1. Taxonomy (NCBI): domain Bacteria; kingdom Bacillati; phylum Bacillota; class Clostridia; order Eubacteriales; family Oscillospiraceae; species Oscillospiraceae bacterium MB24-C1. Next base: position 2,068,940 of record CP133187.1, read on the forward strand.
ATTCGTTATCTGTCAGTCTGCCTGATTTATGCAAGATAACGTCGGGAACTCCGATTTTTCCGATATCGTGAACATGGGCTGCAATATGAATTGTCTCAGATTGTCTGACCGGCAGTTGCAGTAATCTGCAAAGAAATTCGGTAATGTCGGCCACGCGGGAGGAATGGCTGGCGGTGTAGCTATCTCTGGCCTCCATTGCGGCAACAATTGCTGCTAAAAGCTCATGGAACAGCATAAGAGACGATTGATTCTGGTTGTCCTTCACAAATATATCCTGCCTTTAATACGGCCAAACAGCCGGTTTTTTCTTGAGCCTAAAGTGCTTTTTAAAGTCACGGGTATCCCTAGACTGGGGGCCGAAATTTGTTAAAGCGCCAGATCGGGCAGTTCACTAAATTGAGCATCGCTTGATATCATCAGGTGCAAACTTCAGAGAGCTTGTTAGCATAATTGCTTCAATCAGTCGAGCGAACCGCACCGCAACGCTTTTTTGAAGAAGCCCCTTGCCGGAAAGCACCGCCAGCATTTTATTGACCGAGGGACGAGTGACTTTTAGCTTGCCGGTTGCATACAAAACCGCCAAAATAAAGTGGGGCGTGAACAATCCTGCCCACGCCCCATGCGGAATTTATTTATGATGGCATGCGCTAGCGCTTGGGCAATTTGCGCAACCGCAGCCACAGCTGCTTTTATGATTAATCTTATCCTTGATTAATTTGACGACAACCATTGTAATCACAGTAAAGACGATGGCGCCGACAATTATTGTGGGAAGATTCGAAGAAAGAAACTCAAACATTTGCTTTAGCCTCCGATTTAATGTGGCGTCCCTCACTGTGCTGATCGTAGGGGTTCTTGCGGAACAATAACCACAGTAGAGCAGCTATTAAAACAACCGCAATTGCTGTTGCGATGGTGAAACCATTGCCGGTAAAGAACAGTCCTAGCTGATAAACAATAAGGGAAATGGCATAAGCGAATACGCAAAGATAACCGATGGCAGCCCAAGTCCATTTTGCGCTGTTCATTTCGCGCTTAATAGCGCCCATTGCAGCAAAGCAGGGTGCGCAGAGCAGATTAAACAGCAAAAACGAGAAGGCCGACAGGGTGGTAAACTGCGCCGCAATAGGAGAAAGGCCTTCAAAGGTGCCTTCTTCAACCATTTCCAACGCATCACCGGCGACGCCGTAAAGGACGCCGAAGACGCCGACGACTTCCTCTTTAGCAACGAGACCCATCACAGTGGCCACTGTGGCCTGCCAAGTGCCAAAGCCCAAGGGGGCGAACAGCGGTGCGACGGCGCCGCCAACAGCTGCAAGAACCGAATGGTCCGTATCCTCAACCATTGTAAAGCTGCCCTCGACAAAGCCGAAGCTGGAGGTGAACCAGATCAGCACGCTGGCTGCGAGAATAACAGTACCAGCACGCTTGATGAAGGACCAGCCGCGCTCCCCGGTGCTGCGCAGCACGTTAGTTGCAGAAGGAACGTGATAAGCGGGCAGCTCCATGACAAACGGAGCGGGCTCCCCTGCAAAAGCCTTGGTCTTTTTAAGAATGATACCGGAAATAATAACGGCAGCCACGCCGATAAAATAGGCGGAAGGGGCAACCCACCAGGCGCCACCGAACAACGCACCTGCAATGAGGCCGACAATCGGCATTTTAGCACCACATGGGATGAACGAGGTGGTCATAATGGTCATGCGGCGGTCGCGCTCATTTTCAATGGTGCGGCTGGCCATAATGCCGGGTACCGAGCAGCCTGAACCAATGAGCATGGGGATGAAGGACTTGCCCGAAAGGCCGAATCTGCGAAAAATTCTGTCCATGATAAACGCGACGCGGGCCATATAGCCGACATCTTCAAGAATGGAGAGCAGCAAGAACAAAACGAGCATCTGCGGCACAAAACCGATAACCGCGCCTACACCGCCGACGATGCCATCGACCACAAGGCCAGTAAGCCAGTCGGCAACGCCGATGCCAGCCATCCACTCGCCGAGCGGGCCCATAATCCATTCGCCAACCAGTGTATCGTTTGTAAAGCCGGTCAGCACATCGCCAATGGTCGTGATCGAGATGTAATAGACGATAAACATAATCGTGGCAAAGATGGGCAGTGCCAAAACACGGTTGGTGACGACCTGATCGATTCGATCTGAGCCGGTGAACTTGGAGTGGTTCTTCTTTTTAACGCTGACTGAAACTACCTTGGAAATGTAAGCGTAACGCTGGTTGGTGATGATGCTTTCGGCGTCGTCATCCATTTCGGTTTCACAGGAGGCGATATGTTCTTCAATGTGCGAAAGTAGCGACGGGCCGAGCTTGAGCTCCTCAATGACCTTGATGTCGCGTTCAAACAGCTTGATGGCATACCAGCGCAGGTTGCGTTCCGGAACCTTACCCTCAAGCGACTCTTCAATATGTGCAATGGCATGCTCGACGCTGCCGTTAAAGACAGCTGGCATGTTCACGGCGGTTTTGCTCTTTGCCAGTTCTGCAGCTCTTTTAGCGACCTGTTCAGAGCCAACGCCCTTGAGTGCCGATGTTTCAATTACCTCACAGCCCAGCGCTTCACTGAGCTTAGCTAAGTCGATGACATCGCCATTTTTACGCACGATGTCGATCATGTTCACCGCGATAACGGTGGGAATGCCGAGCTCGATGAGCTGAGTGGTCAAATAAAGGTTTCGTTCAATGTTGGTGCCGTCCACAATGTTGATGATGGCGTCCGGCTTTTCGTTGACCAGATAACCACGCGCAACAACCTCTTCAAGCGTATAGGGAGACAGCGAATAGATGCCGGGCAGGTCTTGGATGATGATGTCCTTAAAGCCCTTGAGCTTGCCCTCTTTCTTTTCGACGGTAACACCGGGCCAGTTGCCGACGTACTGGGCCGAGCCAGTCAGATCGTTGAACATTGTGGTTTTACCACAGTTGGGATTACCGGCAAGCGCTATTTTAATACCCATGTATGCTCCTCCTTGAAACGCGAGTTAGGGGGTGCTAACTCGCTGATAAAATTACATTATTCGACCTCTACCATTTCTGCGTCGCTCTTGCGAAGGCTCAGTTCATAACCGCGTACCGTCACTTCGATAGGATCGCCCAAAGGCGCTACCTTGCGTACATAAATTTGCGCGCCCTTTGTTACGCCCATGTCCATAATGCGGCGCTTCACCGCCCCCACTCCGTGCAGCTTAACAACAGTGACCGTCTGGCCTATGGCGACTTGTTTCAATGTTTTCATGGATTGCTCAACTCCCTATATCATAATTCTATTAGTCATGGTTTTATCCAGCGCAATACGGCTGTCTTTAATTGATAATATCATATTTCCACCAATTTCAGAAACGACTATGACGCGTTCCCCAACCACAAAGCCCAGTTCGGCCAAGTGCTGACGTACCTCGTCCTTTCCTGTAATTTTGCAGATATAATTTACTTCTCCGGGTTTAGCCATTGTAAGAGGCATCATGTTTTGTTACTCCGTTTCATTGGGCTCACCATTTTAAGCCCCACAGTTCGACAAATGGTTAGCACATCCTAACCTCCAAACAGTCTACCACCTCTGACGCTTTTTTGTCAATAGGAAATTTTTAAAAAACTAATATAAATTAAAATTATTTTTAAAATGAAATGCGTCTAGATTTGCAGAGTCATTGAACCGAGTCTGCAAATGCCAAGGCGCGCTTTGTTATGATACAAAGCGCGCCGGTTATGGTTGAAAAGTACACACACGAAAGACATTGGAACTTGACCCACCGGGACAGGGGGTACAATTAAGGTCAGTGGATTAACCCCGACTTTTTTGTAGATAGGTTAAAACCTCAGCGGCGTTGGTATCGGGCTTTACTTTGGGCATGACGTGTTCAATATTGCCCTCGCCATCAATGATATAGGTGCTGCGTACAATGCCCATGCTCACCTTGCCATAGTTTTTCTTCTCCTGCCAGACGTCATAGGCTTTGATAGCAGTTAGCTCGGGATCGGACAATAAAATAAAAGGTAAGTTGTATTTTTCGGCGAATCTTTGGTGCGATGTCACACTGTCTTTGCTGACACCGATAACGGTAACGCCCTGAGCCTGAAACTGTTCAAAAGCCTGTGCAAAAGCGCTGGCCTGCCGGCTGCAACCGGGCGTGTTATCACGGGGATAAAAATAGAGAACGACTGTCCGACCACGAAAATCCGACAATGAAACAAGATTACTATCCTTATCCGGCAGTGTAAAATCGGGGGCCTTGGTGTTTGCGCTTAGCATGTTGTTTCCTCCTTAAAATTAAACGTCAATAAGATTTTGCCGTAGCATGTATTGTGTTATTGATGCATTGTTAGTCGACATCATTTAGCGTATTAAACGTGGATTTCTTTGCTCATTATAACATCTTTTTTGGACGGTTCAATACAATAAGGCCTGTTGCCGTAGCGCAATAATCAGCCGATGCTTCTTTTTTTGCATGGTATTCGTACCACGCACATATATTGTGTTGAATCATAGTTAGACTTTTGTACAGGGGATGTGGGGATTTGAAGATATATACAGTTCAGCCCAAAGATAGCATTTACGCTATCGCCAAAAAATATGGTATACCTATGCAGCGGCTGATAGATGATAACAACCTTAAAGGCATGCGCCATCTAATCGTCGGCCAATCGCTTGTGATCATGGCGGATGATGTCCGGCATGTTGTACAGAGCGGAGAATCGCTCCACAGCATTGCCGCTAAATATGATGTTGCTCAACAGGATGTTTTGGCGGCCAACCCAGACATCAGCGACCCGGATATAATCTGGGCCGGGCAGGTCATAACCGTTCCGCTGTCCTGGCCAAAGCAGCGCACGATCGACGTTAACGGCTATGTCTTTCCCAGTGTCGGGGACGAAACGCTAGCAAAGACGCTGCCACACCTGAACTTTGTCAGCATTTTCAGTTATCAGGTGCGCCCCGACGGTAGTCTGGCACCGATCACAGATGAAAATATTATTGCGGCGGCACGTGCGCAACGGACCGCCCCGCTAATGGTTATCACCAATATCAGGCAGGGTGGTAGTTTTGACAGCGAGTTGGTTCATACGATATTAAATGATGATGCCGTACAAAATAATATCTTAGAAAATGTAATGAAGACATTACCCAAAGGTTATTCCGGACTGGATATTGATTTTGAATACATTTATTCGTGGGACAGGGAGAAGTACAATCGTTTTGTACGAAAAGCGGTGGATACTCTACGCCCGCAGGGGTATTCGGTTTCGGTTGCGCTGGCGCCTAAAATCAGCGCCGACCAGCCCGGGCTTTTGTACGAGGCGCACGACTATTCTTTCCATGGCGCGACAGTTGATCACGTCATCCTAATGACCTACGAATGGGGGTACACCCGTGGCCCTGCTCAAGCGGTTGCACCGTTAGATAAGGTTAAACAAGTGCTCGATTATGCGGTATCGGTTATTCCAAGCCAGAAAATTCTAATGGGCATGCCCAATTACGGTTATGACTGGACGCTGCCATTTGTGCTAGGCTCAACAGCACGCTCGATGCCAAATACGGAAGCAATCAGCCTTGCGGAGCGGGTAGGGGCGGTCATTGAATTTGACAAACAGGCGCAGGCGCCGTATTTTTACTATTATGACAAAGAAGGACGAAAGCATGTTGTTTGGTTTGAAGATGCCCGCAGCATTGCGGCAAAACTTGCGCTGGTAGAAGCGTATAATTTGGGCGGGGTAAGCTATTGGACGGTAAACAAGTTCTTTCCTCAGAACTGGCTGGTACTCGAATCAATGTATGACATCCAAAAAACATTATAACCAGACAGACGATAGCTGTAACACCAAAGCATGGCCCCTTCTGTGGCTTTAAAGCGCCTTAAACGCTGCTAGTCACAGAAGGGGCTCTTTTTTGCATATAGTCGAAATTTATTGTGCTGCAGCCTGTTCATATCCTTTTATCGGTTGATTTTACGGATATGAAAGATACGCGCCAATGTCGAATCGCTATTTAATCTGTTGCATAAAGCGCGCAAAATCGCGTGCGGCGGGTGAGAGATGCGTGTCCTTTTTATAATAGAGTGTAATGCCGCGAACCACGTTGGGGTCGTCTATTTTGTAGAAGAAAAGCTTGTCGGTCGGTTCAACGTAATGGGTGATCGCGTTTCGAATAAAGGTTACGCCAAATCCGTTTGAAGCGACATAATAAGAGGTGAGCATCTGATCCAGATACATTTTAACATTTGGTGAAAAACCTGCATTTCGGCACATTTTAGAGGCGCGCTGGTGCATGTCGTTGCCCTTTTTCAGCAACAGAAAATCCTGGTGTTTAAAACAGCCCAAATCCGTTTTGGGGCAGTTTTCATCATAAAAACGGCCGTCTCGTACCTCCTCAAAGGTGAGACGATAGCTTTTAAGCTGTTCGTTTATGGCAATTTGAGCGGGCACCGCCAGCAAAATATGTTCCTCGCCCATCGGTTGGCCGATGAAGGTATTGCTGTCCATGGGGTCAACATCCAGAATAAAATCGACAACCCCCGTTTGAAGGCATTGGGTAAGGTCGCCGGTGTTACCCTCTAAAATATTGACGGTGCAATTGGGGTATCGCTCCTGAAATAAAGACGAAAGTTCAGGCAGTACATGTGCGCAAAAAAAGGCTGCTCCGCCGACACTGATGCTGCCGGAGTGGTTGATCGACAGCTCAGCTAGCTGCAGCTCAAGATCTTTTTCGATAGCCATTATCTTTTCAGCGGCATTAATATAGGCCCGCCCGGCGGCAGTAAGGCTAATGGGCGTCGTGCTGCGGTCAAAAAGTGGCATACGTATTTGCAATTCAATTTTTTTAATTTTGTTACTCAATGCGGGCTGCGTAATAAACAGCCGTTGAGCCGCCTTAGAAAAACTCAATTCCTGATAAACGGCGTAGACGTATTCCATATCTCGCAGCATGTGCTCTTCCTCCATTGATTTCTGGCTCTATTCTACTCTTTTTTGATAGTGTTCGCAACTTGTGGCGCGATTTTGAAATAGTGACGCCGGCTTGCGCCTTTATCCTTTGCCTTTCTTTAAAAGGTCTAGGTATTCCAAATTCGTCATGTTGTTATGTCGTTTTTGGAATTTTACAGCGTCGCCGCCTTTTGCTAAAATGATATTTGTAAGGAGTTTACTCGTACACCTGAAGGAGGACTAGAGTAATGGATTATATCACTGAAAAGTTTAAAAAGCTTGGGGTGGATACGGCCCCTGGGCAGGAGACAAGACAAAAACAGGAGACGCTACCTGCCAAGGGGGAGAATCTTACCGGTACACCGGTGGATTTTTCTCATGGCGATGTCGATGCTTTTACGCCGATTCCCGGAACGCTTGAGACGTTTATCCAGGGTGTCAAAGTTGGCGGCAAACAGGCCTACACCGAGTATCGTGGTAAGGCCGAACTGAGAATAGATTTAGCCAGAAAGCTCGCGGATTTTTCTGGAGCACCGGTCGACGCCGACAGCGAAATCATTCTTACGCCTGGTACGCAGGGTGCGCTGTTTTTGGCGATGGGCGCACTTGTGGGAAGGGGCGATAAAGTTGCCATTATTGAGCCCGACTATTTTGCCAACCGCAAACTAGTGGAGTTTTTTGATGGCGAGCTGCTGCCGGTACAGATTCACTATAACGATGTCGAGCATTATTCGGGGCTTGATCTTGCTGAACTGGAGGCTGCCTTTAAAAACGGCGCAAAGGTCTTTTTATTCTCGAATCCCAACAACCCCACCGGCGTGATCTATTCCCCGGACGAGGTGGCGGCTATTGGCCGCTTGGCTAAGCAATATGATGTTTCTGTAATCGCCGACGAGCTTTACAGCCGTCAAATATTCTCGGACACGCTGCCGTACACGCATTTGCGCGCACTGCCCGAACGTCCTGAAAAGCTTGTCACCATCATCGGGCCGTCCAAGACCGAGTCGTTAAGTGGTTACCGTCTCGGTGTAGCTTACGGTTCCGCAGACATAATCACCCGTATGGAAAAGCTGCAGGCCATCGTCTCGCTGCGCGCGGGCGGTTATAGCCAAGCGGTGTTCAAAGATTGGTTTGCAGAACCCGAGGGCTGGATGAGCGACCGGGTGCGACAGCACCAAGCAATTCGTGACGATCTGGCCAAAATTTTCAGAGCTTGCCCGGGCTGCTCATTGCGTGCCACCGAAGCCGGCAGCTATGTGTTTGTCACTATCCCTAAGCTTGAGGTGACCATGCTGCAATTTGTCAAGTTGTTGCGTGCGCAAGCCGCTGTGATAGTAACACCTGGCGTTGAGTTCGGTCCTCAGTTTACGTCGAGTTTCCGCATGAATTTCTCACAGGATCATAAAGCTGCGGTTGCTGCGGCGCACCGCATTGTAACCATGATTGAGCGCTACCGCGCATAAAGGAGGAAAAAATGATGGCACAATACAAAAATATCGGATTCTTGGGGTGCGGCAAAATTGGCGGCACCATGCTTGAAAGCTTAAAGAAGTTTGAGGGCGTTTCGGTTTCATTTGTACAGGCGCTGGATTTTTCGGCCGAGGGAAAGGCGTTTCCAGTAGTGACCGAGCAGGATGAGGCATTGCTGGAAAAGACTGATCTTGTGGTGGAAAGCGCTACTGCCAATGTCCTCAAGGCTAATTTTGACGGCATCATAAAGCACTGCGACGTCATGATTTTTTCGGTTACAGCTTTTTCTGATGCAGAATTTGAGCGCCATGCCAAGGAAATGGCGGAGAAATATGGGCGTAAAATTTATCTGCCCCACGGTGCCATTCTCGGCGTTGACGGCATTGTAGACGGCAACACATTGCTATCCGAAGTTTCGATTGTGACGACTAAGAGCCCTAAGAGCTTGGGCCGCGACGACACCGAGCGTACCGTTGTCTGCGAATGCAGCACCCGCGAAGCCTGCGCGCTCTATCCCCGCAACGTCAATGTCCACGCGACGGTTGCGCTGGCTGGAATCGGTTTTGACCGCACCCGTTCGCTCGTTATCTCTGACCCGGCGGTGAATACCAACACCCATGTCATTGACGTCAAAGGTGACGGCATCCATTTCTGCCTTGAAGTCAGCAGCTTCTCCACAGGGGGCGTCACCGGAAAATATACCCCCTATTCCGCCTGTGCAAGTCTGGCGCGTGTGCTGGGTCAGGGCGGTCTGTTCAGATTTGTTTAATTAGCTCCGTAAATTTTATATAGTAAAAGAGCGTGAGCCCCAACTTAAAGTTGGGGCTCACGCTCTTTTATCCTAAAAAGCTTTCAGGCGGTTTGCTTTTTCGGCCTACTACTTGAGGCCAACCATAATATAAAATTCGGCGTGGTGGTAAGACGAATCGTTATTGATGGTAGCATTCTGCACCACAAGGGTGAGTTTGGCGCGATCGTTCTCGACTGTAAAAGTCGCTTGTTCTGTCGAAAGCGCCGATTTATTCTCGTCAAACTCCTTGTACCGGGAGAATACTTCAGCAGTGTTAAAGGCGATAAGCTCTTCGCTCGTGGCTTTTGTGAGAATAATGTGAGACTGGTCGTCGCGTAAGGTTTTGGCCAGCGTGTAGCCTTGGTCGTTGCGCTGGAAGGTGCTGATCGTCTCGCGACCTACTCCGTCAGCACTTACCGAGGCGCGGGCGAGTAGTTGATAACCGGTAATGTCAATAGGCACCTTGGGTGAAAGAAACACATTGATATACCGGTTAGGTTTCCCGGAGATGCCGTACCGGTTAAAGCCGAATGTGCTTTCAAAGTCGGCGTAATAATCAAACGAGCTTGGCAACCAAGTTAATGTTTTGGCAGCATTTATCTGGTACAAATATTCCATCGATGAAGTGATTTTTTCCTTGTCGCCCTCAGGAATATTCGCGTTTGGAAGGAGGGCGTTATTTTGCAGCATACCGTTTTGAGACAGCACCGTTTCAAGACGCTGGCGCTGGCTTAGCCGACTGATGGTGAATGCGTCAACCGGCGGCATGATTGACACAAATGAAAAAGCAATGAGCAAAGCCGCAACAATGCCGGTTTTTTTAATGGGAAAAAGGCTTAGGATTATACCGGCGCAGGCGGCAAAAACACCAAATAGAATCACAAAATAGCGAGGATGCGTTACGCCAGTATCGCGCATAATGAAAGTCGAAGCAAAAAGCTGAAACACTACAATGGGAACAAGCACTTTGGGGAAGATCTTACGAAACCAGAGCGCCATATGGTTTTCGAGTCGAGCGGAAAGAAAAAGAATCAGCATAACCACAATAGCGTATGAAATAAGCAGCGGTTCCAACAGGTTGTTGCGCCAAAAATCACCGCTGATGTTTAAGGAAATATAAAGAACAAGAATAACAGTAAAAATTTCCGCCAATGGAATAATGATATAAGAAATCAAGATTTCTAAAAATTTGGGACAAGAAGCCGCACGCGCGATATTTTCCTCCCGCGCAAAGGCTGCGGGGGTCGCGCTGCTGCTCAGGCTGAACCTGCCTGGATAAACTGGAATAAGCGATAGAAAAAACACCGGCGCAAACAGTACAAATACCAGGTTGGCCATGTGCAGATAGGTGTCGGAGCCAATGGGAGCAATCAACGTATCAAAAGCGGCAATAATCAAGCTGCACCCTATAAAAATAACAGCCGCATATAATATGGACTGAAACAAAGCCTTAAAAGCGGCCATAAAACTTTCGTTAAAGCTGATGCGGCTCTTGATGACGGGCGCCAGCATATAAGCAAAAATCAATGCAAAGATGAGTACGGATGTTCTTATGTTGTTTTCGGTATTGTAATCTGGGCGTGAGCGAACTAAAAGATAATATCCCCCCGCCAACGCCGCGCTTGTTAACCCTAACAGCAACCGAATAAGTGAATTTTGGAAAAAACGTTCATATGACGCCTGTGACACAGCAGATAATGCGGCGCCAACGATGCATGCCATAAATACCTTGTCATAGGTTTTGTCGGCGATCAAAGCATAAGCATTTGTGGCGGCTGCTAGTAGTAAAAACACCGTGGTGGCAGGGTAACGCGTTGCTGCTGAGGTCAGACCGGTTATTTTTTCGGATAATCTAAAAAGCTTTTTCATGGATGTTCTCCTTTTGCCCAACTAAAAGTGTGTATATAGCCGCCCCAATTGAGAGCGGTTAAAACGGGTGCTTTGACAATACCAAAAAAAGGGTGGCTTATAAAGTTGAAAATCACAAACGCCTTACGAAATAAATGATATAAACTCCTGTGGAATTGTTTATTTTTTACAAATACCAAAAGTATATAATTTTGTACTGGCAAGGGGCAGCGTAATTCGTAGTAATTTAAACTTTACCATGTAATTTTTCCCGTTGTCAAGCCGATATGCATTAGCCGGACGATTTACTATATTTAAAATATCTGGGGTAGATATGACGTTTATAGCGCTATCTACAGTTGAAAATTGATACAACAACAAGTGGAAAAATTGTGTAGCAATGAGAGGTTGCCCCGGCGTTCTGTTTGACAAAATAATGTAAAAATTATAAAATAAAGGCATATAGTTAATATGTTTTAGAGATAATACATAGATTAGACAAGGGCTGAAGCGGTCTTGGGTGCTGCGCAAAATTTGCATATTATGCACCTGAGCTGAGTCAATATACGTTTCGACAAAACAAGACAGAGAGGAGCATAAAATGGCAAGAAGGATAAACTTAAAGGTGCTAGATGAGCAATGGAACGACTGGAAATGGCAACTGGAACATCGGATCAAAGATATTGATACCTTCGAAAAACTACTCGGCGTAAATTTTCAAGCGGAGGAGAAGGCGACGCTTAAAGAAACTTTGGAAAAATTTCCGCTTTCAATTACCCCGTATTACATGTCCTTGATCGATACACAGGATTATAAAAACGACCCTATTTACAAGCAGAGCTTCCCAAACCCGAGCGAACTGATTATTAAAAAACACGAAATGTCGGATCCGTTGGCTGAGGATAGGGACAGTCCTGTGCCCTATCTGACCCATCGCTATCCCGATAGGGTGCTGCTGCAGGTGAGCAATATTTGCTCTATGTATTGTCGTCATTGCACCCGGAAGCGCAAAGTAGGGGACATCGACTTCATTCCTGACCGTCAGGCCATAGCCAAGGCGATTGAATATATTAAAGACACGCCTCGTGTGCGTGATGTATTGCTTTCTGGCGGGGATCCGCTGATGCTCTCAGATGAGCATCTTGACTGGATTTTGACCGAATTGCGTAAAATACCGCATGTCGAGGTGATCAGAATCGGCAGCCGCATGCCCGTCGTACTGCCTTACCGCATCACCAACGATTTGGTAAAAATCCTTAAAAAGCATCACCCGGTCTGGCTGAACACCCATTTCAACCACCCTTATGAAATTACGAAGTCCTCTAAAAAAGCGCTGGCTAAACTGGCTGATGCCGGTGTCCCTCTGGGCAACCAGTCGGTGCTGCTGGCGGGGGTAAACGACTGTCCTATCATCATGAAAAAGCTGGTACAAATGCTGGTGGCAAATCGGGTGCGGCCTTACTACCTCTATCAGTGCGACCTGTCGGAGGGGTTGACACACTTTAGAACCTCGGTGGGTAAGGGCATTGAGATTATCGAAAATTTACTGGGACACACCAGTGGATTTGCCGTACCGACCTATGTAATTGATGCACCCGGCGGCGGAGGGAAAATTCCGATCATGCCAAATTATTTGATTTCGTGGTCGGATAACAAGGTAGTGCTGCGTAATTATGAGGGCATTATTACCACCTATCATGAGCCGGATTCCTATCGCTCAGTGGCCTGCAACCGCTCTTGTGACAGCTGCGATTTACAGTTTGATCTAGGCGAACGGCAGGAGAATAAAGCCATTGGCATCAGCAAGTTACTCTCGGATTATGATGAGGCTATAACGCTTATCCCCGAGAATAATACCAGGCTTAAACGGCGTAAAAATCAGCTGGAACAGCACACAAGATTGGGGCAGTAATATGGCGGATACAATGATTCGTATCGGACAATCTGAGATTCAGCATGGCAAAGCAAACGACAGGGTTTATCTGATGAAACTTTCAAAATCGGATTTTCCCGACATTATCGACCAGATTGACGATTTGGTTGTACAAAATAATTACTCAAAGGTTTTTGTTAAGGTGCCCACCTGGGCCAGACAGGGCTTTGAGAACAGGGGTTATACGGTAGAAGCATCTGTGCCGAACTTTTATGACGGCAGTGAGGATGCCATCTTCATGGCACACTATCCCGACCCAAGGCGAAAAGAGCGTGCAGACCATCAAACAATTACTCAGATAATCCGCACAGCAATGATTGCACCCAAGCTTGATGCGCCAGATTTGCCTAACGGCTTTTCTCACGCTGTTTTAACGCCAAAAGATACCGAGGAGCTTGCAACGCTGTACAAAGCAGTATTTAAAAGCTATCCTTTCCCAATATTTGACGCAGGTTATTTAAAAGAGACCATGGCCAGTCATATTGTGTATTTTGGTGTTTGGGAAGGAGTGCGTTTAGTTGCTGCATCCTCTTGCGAGATGGATGTGGCCCACAAAAACGTTGAGATGACCGACTTTGCAACGCTTGACGCCTATCGTGCCAAGGGCTTTGCCTCGTTTTTGCTCACTCAGATGGAGCAGGAAATGTGTCGCCGTGGCATAAAGACGGCCTACACCATTGCCCGTAGCATGTCCTATGGCATGAACATAACCTTTGCCAAAAACCGCTACACCTTTGCCGGTACACTTTTTAACAATACAGATATTTCCGGCGAAATTGAAAGTATGAACGTGTGGTATAAAGCACTATAATAGCGTTATCAGCTAAGGCTTTATCAGCTTTTTGTAGGGGCAGTCCTGTTTGTTCAGAATAAGGTTGAACAAGAGCCGGAGTTTCTTCCAATCAACCCGTTTTTTGCACTGTTTTGCTTGACGGATGGCACCGAAAAAGCTAAACTAAAGTGTAATGTCAAAGAACACTTGGAGGAAGTGCAATGAACAACAGCGATAAAAACATGGAAAAGATCGTAGCCCTGGCGAAGGGGCGCGGCTTTGTTTATTCCGGCTCTGAGATCTACGGTGGTCTGGCCAACACATGGGACTACGGTCCGCTGGGCGTCGAACTTAAAAACAATATTAAACGCGCATGGTGGAAAAAATTTGTACAGCAGTCGCCATACAATGTCGGACTTGACTCCGCCATTCTGATGAACCCACAGGTGTGGGTGGCATCAGGGCATGTGGGGGGTTTTTCCGACCCATTGATGGATTGCCGTGACTGTAAAACCCGCCATCGTGCCGATAAGCTGATTGAAGACCAGACCGGTGTTTCGCCCGAGGGTTGGGAATTTGACCGCATGAAGGCTTTTGTTGAAGAAAAGGATGTTAAGTGTCCTGAATGTGGCAGCACCAACTTCACCGATATTCGCTCTTTCAACCTGATGTTTAAGACGTTCCAGGGCGTAACTGAGGACGCGAAGAACCAGGTTTATCTCCGCCCCGAGACGGCACAGGGTATCTTTGTCAACTTCTCAAACATTCAACGCACCACCCGCCGCAAGGTGCCGTTTGGCGTCTGTCAGATCGGTAAAAGCTTTAGAAATGAGATTACCCCCGGCAACTTCATTTTCAGAACTCGCGAGTTTGAACAGATGGAGCTGGAATTTTTCTGCAAGCCTGGTACCGACCTCGAGTGGTTTGCCTACTGGCGAAAATTTTGCCACGATTGGCTGTTGAATCTCGGCATGACCAATGAGAATTTGCGCTTGCGTGACCACGGACCCGAAGAGCTGTCGTTCTATTCCAAGGCGACCACCGACTTCGAGTTCTTATTCCCGTTTGGCTGGGGCGAACTGTGGGGTATCGCCGACCGTACCGACTATGACTTGAGCCAGCATCAGAATACCTCCGGCAAGGCGATGGATTATTTTGATCAGGAAGCCAACGAGCACTACCTACCCTATGTCATCGAGCCGTCGCTGGGCGCCGACCGCGTTACGCTGGCATTCTTGTGCGACGCCTATGATGAGGAAGTCATCGATGCTGAGAAAAATGACACCCGCGTCGTGCTGCGGCTACATCCGGCGCTGGCTCCGTATAAAGCCTGTGTGCTGCCGCTTTCTAAAAAGCTTTCAGAAAAAGCAATGGAACTCTACAACAGTCTTTCGGAAGATTATATGATCGATTTTGACGAGGCAGGCTCTATCGGAAAGCGTTATCGTCGCCAAGACGAAATCGGAACGCCGCTTTGTATCACCTACGACTTTGAGTCGGAAACCGACGGCGCGGTGACTATCCGTGATCGCGACACGATGGAGCAGGTTCGTTTGCCCATTGCCGAGGTTTCGGATTATATCAAGGGCAAGCTGGTCTTTTGATTTTAAATGTTAATCATAGCTGGTTTTAAATCAGCTATTAGCAGGCAAAGCAACGGGGGGAATCGGTAAAAAAGGGGACTTAAGACGCGCCGCTGGGGCATCTGTGCAGCCCAGGCAATGATCAAGGTCACCTTTTGGTCGCGATTCCCCACTTTTGTCTCCGGACTACAAACTGCACCAACGAGCTGCCAAATGTGCATCAAGATGCGATGATACGTATTTTGTAATGTCCGGTGGAGTCGGTTGCGATGCAAAGAGATCCGGAGGCTGCCTGAAATTGTTGGAAGGGGTAACTCAAGAGCGATGCGACAATCTATGATAACCCGCCGCGCGTGGCTGGAAATTGACTTGGACCGCCTACAATATAATTTAACGCAGCTGCGTGCGCATCTTGCGCCCGGCTGTGAGATTTCGGCGGTCGTCAAAGCCGATGCCTACGGGCAGGGTGCCGTGCCGATCGCCCAGTACCTGCAGCAGAATCAGGGGATTGCCCGGTT
Source organism: Oscillospiraceae bacterium MB24-C1 (assembly GCA_030913685.1). Classification (NCBI taxonomy): domain Bacteria; kingdom Bacillati; phylum Bacillota; class Clostridia; order Eubacteriales; family Oscillospiraceae; species Oscillospiraceae bacterium MB24-C1. The sequence continues at coordinate 2,084,787 of CP133187.1, forward strand.
TTGTGTGGCCTGCTTTTCAGAGGCGGTTAAATTGCGTGAGGCTGGCATCACCGGCGAAATACTGATACTAGCTTACACAACGCCGGAGTTGACTGGCGAGATATTGAAGTATGATCTAACCCAGTCGGTGGCCTCACCTGAATATGCCTGTGAGCTGGATGAACAGGCGCGGCTGGCGGGTGGGATTGTCAAAATGCATGTCAAGCTGGACACCGGTATGACCCGTACCGGCTTTGACTGTAAAACACCACAGGACATTGCACAGATTGTCAAGGTCTACCAAATGCCCAACCTTTCGGCCGCCGGCACGTTCAGCCACTTTTCTTCGGCGGATGACGGCAGCGAGGGCGCGGATGAATACTGCCATATGCAAATTACGCGTTTTAACGAGGTGATTGCTGCGCTGCGTGAACAAGGTTGTAACCTTGGCACGCTACACATGTGCAATACCGGTGGCATACAAAAATATCCACAGGCGCATTTTGACATGGTGCGTTGCGGTGCGGCAATGGCGGGCTATAACACCGCCGCTCATATCCCCAAATGGGATTTAAAAATTATGAGTGCACTTAAAGTCACGGTTATTTCACTACGCGATGTTCAGCCCGGAACGCCGGTTAGCTACAGCCGAACCTTTAAGGCTGAAAAGCCGCTGCGTGTTGCGGTGCTGTCCATCGGATATGCCGACGGTTACCCGCGCAACCTTTCGCGCGTGGGTCGGGTCATATTGCACGGCAAGTGGGCACGTCAGCTGGGTAACGTCTGTATGGATCAGATGATGGTGGATGTGACCGATATCCCTGGGGTTGAGATAGGCGATGCTGCTACCATTATCGGCGAAGACGGCGGCCTGATTCAGACTGCCGACGATCTCGGCGCGCAGTACGGGTCGTGTATGCACGAGGTGCTTTCGCGCCTTGGGTCAAGGCTGCAAAGGATTTACTATCGCAATGATAAAATAGAGACGATTTTGTAATACGCTTCTATTTGGCGCAATAAAAGGAATAACAAAGCCCGTTTAGGTGCATGTGCTGCACGAAAACGGGCTTTTAATATGCTTGAAGCGGGGCACGGGCTTATACTGATCTTCCGCTAAAAATCAATATTTTCAAGAGGGCTTCTACCCGGCATCATCCGTACCGGTCGAAAAATCCGCTCGTGAATAAGTTTGTTTTTTAATGGGAAATAGTATTGTAGTCAAACTACTTATTGCTGTCTAAAATCTTTGAAACTTTGTACTTGTCGGTTGCTCCGGTGTTCAGTTTAAAGTCGAGGGTATCAGCCATCGCAATCATGTCACTGCGGAAGGCGTCGCCTTTGTAGGCACTGAGCAGTGAGGCTTTAGCGCTGGTGAACGCCGTGCCATCGCCAAGCGTGTCGCGAAGCTCGTAGATGACATAATAGTTGTCGTCCTCATAAAACTCGGGGGTGTTCTGCTTTGTAGAGGTAAAGATTTGGTCGAGCAGCGCCTGTGGATACGAGGTGTTGCCCTTGTTTACCAGCAGCTCCTGCTCCGACTCGACCAGCGGGGGCGTCTCTTCGGTGTTTCCAGCCGCGGCCTGAGCTCGGTCATTTTCTACAACGATAATATCGAACAGCGGTTCGCCAGCTTGTACGCGCGCTTTATAAGCTTCATAGAGCTTTTGCTGCTCGTCAAGCTTACCGCTGTCCAGCGTTTCGCCGGTCAAAATATCACGCTTAGAAAGTACCAGCATCAGTGAACGGCGGTAATTGTCGGTAAAGTAGGTCTTTAGCTCAGATTCCGGCACAGCCTTTTCTCCACCCTCGCCATAATAGGCCTCAAACACCTGATTGGCGAGCTGAGAATTAACGGCGATCGCTTCAGCGGAGGCCAACGAAATGCCCAGCTTCTCAAGGCTGGCGCCCTCGGTACCCCAGGTCTTGTTGAGCGACTGTTTAATAGAGGAGGCAATCGTTTCGTCTAATGTGATGTTAAGACGGGTGGCCTCAGAGGTGACGGCCGCATAAGTCTTAACCAGCTCTACCGTGCGGTTGTTGATCCATTGTTCGGCCTTTACACCGTCGATTTCTTGCGACAGAATATCACCGTAAGGATTGGCAACCTTTTGATATGCCTCGTTCATGGCGTTTACCTGGTTGAAAATATAAATGCCCGCGGGAATAGAGCCATCTTTATAGGTAGCTGCGATCTCCGCCTGCTTGCTGCCGCATCCGGCTAAAGAAACAGCCGCCATACCCAGCGCCAAACCCAGCGCTGCCAGCTTTTTAATGGTCATATTTTTTGTTTCCTCCTTAAATCGTCCGCTATTAATCATAATTATCAAAAACAAGCTATACTATTATACCCTCGCAAAGCGGCAAAGTCCAGCATTGCATTGAGATTTTTGCCATAAAAGCAACTCTCATTGAAAGAAGGCACATTCTGTGTTAAAATAAATGTTTGATTAAGAATTTAAAAAGGATGTTGACAGGATGATAAGACAGGGGTTCAATAATGAAACCTATATCAGGCAGCAGAGCGCAAAGATACGTGAACGCGTCGAACGGTTTGGCGGCAAGTTGTATCTTGAATTTGGAGGCAAGTTGTTTGACGATTTTCATGCGGCCCGGGTGTTGCCCGGTTTTGATTTAAATGGCAAGGTGAAGCTTTTATGGGAACTGCGAGAGCAGGCTGAAATTATTTTTTGCATTAGCGCGACGGCGATTGAAAAGAATAAAGTGCGTTCAGATGTGGGAATCACCTATGACTTGGATGTGCTGCGCCTTATCGACAGCCTGCGCCGCATGGATTTATATATCGGCTCGGTACTCATCACGCAGTATTCCGGGCAGAGTGCCGCCGATGTCTTTCGCAAAAAGCTGGAGATGCGTGGCGAGAGGGTGTATGTGCACACACTGACCAAAGGGTACCCTTCGGATGTGGATACCATCGTCTCGGACGAGGGCTACGGCGCAAACCCTTATGTAGAAACCTCCCGCCCACTGGTGGTGGTCACCGCCCCTGGCCCAGGCAGCGGAAAACTTGCCACCTGCCTGTCGCAGCTTTATCACGACCAAAAGCGCGGCGTCAAGGCGGGTTATGCCAAATACGAGACGTTTCCCGTGTGGAACCTGCCGCTACAGCACCCTGTCAATGTGGCCTATGAAGCGGCGACGGCCGATCTAAAGGACGTCAACATGATTGATCCCTTCCACCTGTCGGCTTACGGCGTGACGACTGTCAATTACAACCGTGATATTGAGGCGTTTCCGGTGGTACGAACCATCCTTAATCGCATCATCGGTGGGGATATTTATGCTTCGCCTACCGATATGGGTGTCAATATGATCGGTAGCTGCATCACCGATGACGAAGCGGTGCGTCAGGCGGCTTCTCAGGAAATTATTCGTCGCTATTTCAAGGCGCGTTGCGACTATAAAAAGGGAGAGGGCGATCTTGAAGCCTGTCAGCGTATTGAGTTCTTGATGAGTTCCTTGGATCTGCGCAGTACGGACAGGCGCACCGTTGCTCCTGCTGTGAAAAAATCGCAGGAAAGCGGCAGAAGCGCGGTGGCGCTTGAGCTGCCCGACGGGCAGATCGTCACCGGAAAATCCTCCGAGCTGATGAATGACACCGCCAGTGTGGTGCTCAATTCCATCAAGCTTTTGGCAGGGCTATCCGATGAAATTCTACTGATCTCGCCGATCGTGCTTGAGCCGATTGTGCGGCTTAAAAAAGAGGTGCTGGGTTCGCGCTATCCGGTATTAAAGCTGGAGGAAGTGTTGCAGGCGCTCTCTATTTCTGCTGCGACCAACCCCACCGCCGAACTGGCGATGAAGCAGCTGCCCAAGCTGCGCGGCTGCGATGCGCATTGTTCAGACATTATTACACAGGCTGACGGCGCAACGTTTTTAAAGCTCGGCATCAACTATACCTGCGAACCGCAGTTCCCCACCAAGGATTTGTATTTTAAATAGGCAACAACAGCCGCCGGGAACATCCGACGGCCGTAGAGCTGGCGCTATTGTATAAATGCTGCCTCAAAGCGGTATTGGGGCATGTATTATAAAGTCTGTCCTAGGCAGTTTTTACGTCCCCTCCTACGCCCTTTTATAGATGGAGGGCGCTGGGAGCTTTGTCCAAAACAAAAACCTCCGCCCGAAATTTTTCAGGGCGGAGGTTTTTATATTACGCGGCGATCACCCGGGCAGCCAATACCGTCATGTCGTCCTCATGATCGGTGATGCGTCTTGCCGACGCGGTTTCGAGCAGTTCCTCACACATCTGCTCCAATGGGCGGTCTGCCAGCGCAATGAGCTGAGAAGAGATCCAGTCGCCGCCCGAGTCGAGCAGGCCGTCTGAAATCATAATGATAAGGTCCCCCTCGGATAGTGAAAGCGTTGTGTGTTTAGCTTCGGCCCCGCTGAGAATGCCCGCGGGCAACGAGGGCGATTCCACCTTGGCACAGCGGCCCTGTCGCAGAATAAAGGTCGGGGCTGCGCCCGCCTTAAAAATATCCAGCCGACAGGTGTATAGATCCAATAGCGCAGCGTCCACGGTACACAATCGCTCCTCTCCGCCGCCAGAAAGCAGGGCGGCGTTGACCAAGCGCAGCGCAGCGGTAAAATCCGCGCCAGCCTTTAAGAGCCGCTCTAAAAGCGAGGTGGTCATAGTGGCGTCAACTGCTGCGGGGCTGCCTACCCCCATGCCATCGCTTAACAGCAGCACGGCGCGGCTCTGCGCACGAGTAATGACGCTGCAGCTGTCTCCGCAGAATCGATTTTGGTTAGCGGCGCGCTGGACAAAAGCTGTTTCGAGCGCGTAATGCGCTTTTGCTGTCCAAAACAGGCGGGCAATGGCACCCTCGCACAGCGTTTCGGGCTCTGAAAGCTCCTGTGACACAATCTCGGACAGATCGGCGGTTGTCTCCGGCGGTAGCAGGCGCGACACCTTATGTAACGGTAGTTCAATTAAAAGGCTGACATGCTGCTGCGCGTCAAGGTAGCAGCAGATTGACCCGGCTTCGCAGTTTTTGGCGGCTAAATATTTGGAGATGGCGTCGGTAGTGGTTACAGGCGCGCTGGTATATTCGCTGAGCTGTTCCTGCAGCGAAGCTAACAGCAGCCCCATTCCGCTGAACTGATCGCTAGAGACGCTGCGCAACTGCGCGGCGTGCCGCTTTTCGGCGCGACGGTTTAAATAACCGCCGGTTTGATCGTTGATGGCGGCCAGCAGCTTTTCGGTGTGTAAGCACTTGAAGTGTGTTGGGAAATCTGCCATAACTGCCTTGTGGCCACTACGAGCCACCGCAAAAACATGGTTTAGCGCATCGGCGGTTTCCTCGTAATTACTCTGCCAGCATCGGGGTGAATCTTTGCAGCTCTTACAAACCTTGGCACAGGCCTTTGCCAGAACCGACTCAATGGGGTCGCCGTTTAAAGCGTCAAGTTTTTCTGAGACTTGGCCGGTGACTGAAGCGATGTCGCACAGGGCATGACGGGTGCGTGAAAGCTGTGATATGACCACCCGCCGTATCATTTCGCCTTCGGCCGAGTCGGCGGCGCGAGCCAACCCCAGCCGGCGCAGAAGCGAGGCTGGTATGATCATCAGAATGGCCGCAGCCAACATGCACTCAATAAACAATGTTGTTGCCGGACCTGCGTTGTTTTGTGCAATCAGCGCTAGCATTGCGGCGACAGTCATGGCGGCGGCGGCACCAAGGCGTCCGAGCGGTGCAAAAATACCTGCGGCTAATCCGCCTGCACAAAATACGGCCAAAAGTTGTGGCTCGCCTGCAAGGGCGGCGGCCAAGCCCGCCGTGACAGCGGCAGCGGCACTAAAGCCCGAGCCGGCAAAGCAGCCGCAGCATAAAATGACAGCTAGGGCACAGACGCGAGCGGGGGAGATCCCTGCCACTGTAAAGGCACTTAGCCCCATATAAATTACTGCCAGCCAGATGCCGGTGCAGACGCCGTTTGTTCGGGTGAGGCCGGTACCCTCGCGCAGCGCGCGGTAGGATTTTGCAAACAAAATGCCAGCTGTGGCGGTAATGGCCGTCTCACAAAAAACCATGACAAAACCATAGAGATTTCGATCCCCTGAAATAGCAATGGCCAACCCGGTGGTGGCGATGGTTGCCGAAGCGAGCAGAGGCGAAAAAACGTGCATGCGTGCCTTTGAGATGAATGAAAAGGCCCAGCGCAGCGCCAACAAAAGTACTAGGCAGGCCATATAACGCAGCGTGCCGTTGCCTTTTAGCAAAAACAGATAGCCGAGAGTTGCTCCGACGGCGGAGGCGATAGCCTGATCGGGCGGCGCAGCGCCCGCCCATGCCACCCCAAACGGGGCGGCGGTGAGCATGATGGAAGCGCCGCTCATAACAAAGCCGATTATGGCAGCGCCGATCTGCTCCAACGGTCCGGTGGCCTCGCGCAGCCTGCCAAACAGACGTGAAGAAGCGGTGGCGGAAATAGACATGGAATGGCCCCCTTATAGGTTTGATGGAAAATACTGTAAAATTAATTTTAAGCTTGTCCACCAAAAAAAGCTGTCGTTTCGCATAAGAGAAACAGCGGTAAATAAGTGAATTTATTGGGATTCTTGACAATGCCGCGCGACTAGCCTAATATAATATCGTTAAGGCTATAAAATGGAAATATCCTTAGATTTAAATTAAGCTTCAAATATGGAGGAATCACGATGATCGACCACAGCCATCCGCGCACACGTTTTGCACCCAGCCCCACCGGATATATGCATGTAGGCAACCTGCGCACGGCGCTCTATGCTTATCTTGCCGCCAAAGCCGATGAAAACGGCGTGTTTATACTCAGGGTGGAAGACACCGACCAAGAACGCTTTGTGGAAGGTGCCATGGATGTGATCTATCAGACCCTCAAAGAGACCGGGCTGGTCTGGGATGAGGGCCCCGACGTAAGCGGACCGGTCGGACCATATATCCAGTCGGATAGAAAGAGCATCTACGAGAAATATGCCCAGCAGCTCATCGACCAGGGCGATGCGTATTACTGTTTTTGTGACAAAGAGCGTCTCGATGAAATGAAGACGCTACAGCGCGCTTCAAATATTGCCCCCAAATATGACCGCCACTGCCTGTCGCTTTCCAAGGAAGAGATTGCGGACAAGCTCAAGGCCGGTGTGCCGCATGTTATCCGTCAGCGCATTCCAGACAGCGGTACCGTCACTTTTCACGATGAAATCCGCGAGGGTATCACCGTTGAGTGTAATACGTTGGACGACCAGGTGCTGATCAAGGCCGACGGTATGCCCACCTATAACTTTGCAAATGTTGTGGATGATCATCTCATGGGCATCACGACCGTTATTCGCGGTACCGAATATCTGTCCTCTGCGCCTAAATATAATCTGTTGTATCAGGCGTTCGGGTGGGAGATCCCCAAATATCTGCACTGTCCGCCGGTTATGAAGGATGCGACTCAGAAGCTTTCAAAGCGCAATGGTGACGCCTCTTATCAGGATCTGGTGGCCAAGGGCTATTTAAAAGAAGCAGTGCTCAACTATATTGCGCTGCTCGGCTGGAGCCCACGTAGCGGGCAGGAAATTATGACGCTCGACGAGATGAAAAAGGATTTTTCGATCTACGACGTCTCAAAATCCCCGGCAATTTTTGACCCTATCAAGCTTAACTACGTCAACGCCGAATATATTCGCCGCATGTCGCCTGAGCAATTTTTAGAGGTTGCACTGCCGTGGATGAAGCAGGCTGTCAAGCGTGAGGATGTTGACTTTGCGCTGTTGGCCGAGGCGCTGCACCCCCGCTGTGAGGTGTTGGGCGATATTCCCCCGCAACTTGATTTTATCGACGCGCTACCGGACTACGACATCGCACTTTACACCTCAAAAAAGATGAAAACGAACCCCGAAGTGGCGCTGGATTCTCTAAAACAGGTTCGCCCGATTCTTGAGGGTATAGAAAGCTTTACCGTTACAAACATTCACGATACGTTATTTGCCCTCATCGAAAAATTAGGTTGCAAAAATGGCATCATTCTCTGGCCGCTGCGCGTTGCAGTCAGCGGCAAGCAGTTTACTCCCGGTGGCGGCATTGAGATTGCAGCCGCTATAGGCAAAACCGACGCACTTTCACGTATTGACGCCGGAATCAAAAAGCTTGAAGCGGCAGTAAAATAAACGGTTAGGAGACCTTGACAGCTATGTATCGCAATGTGATGGAAAGGCTCGTTGAAGCTAAAGTTGACAGACTTTGGAAAAACCACACAGGATGCACCTGCGCGCGATGCCGCGAAGATGTGATCGCCTTAGCACTCAACAATCTGCCGCCGAAATATGTTGTCAGCGACGCAGGCGCGCTCTTTGTAAAAATGACGCAGCTTGAAAATATCAATGAAGTCGAAATTACCAGGCAGGTAGCCGCTGCGATGAAAGTCGTAGACGAGTCGCCTCACCATGACGAATAATTAAAGGGAGTGTTTGTATGCAATACACGATTTCCGACAACATGAATGGTGTTCAGGGTTCCATTATTCGCGAACTTTTTAAGCTGGCCAAGGACCCCAACATGATTGCATTTGGCGGCGGTAATCCTTCTTCCGAGTCGTTCCCCGTCGATGCCATTGCCAAAATAACTGCCCAAGCGTTTAAAGAGGATGCCGTTTCGGTGTTGCAGTACGGCTTGTCAGAGGGCTACACTCCCTTGCGCGAGACGATGAAAAAGCATCTTGCTAAGGTCGAAGGCATTGATTTTGAAGAAAACGAACTATTGATCGTCTCCGGCGGGCAACAGGCCGCCGACCTTGCTACCAAGGTGCTGGTTAACCGCGGCGACGTCATTCTAACCGAAGAGCCGGCCTTTGTTGGCTGCTTGAACACCTTTCGCTCCTATGGGGCTAAGTTGGTTGGCGTACCGGTAGAAAGCGACGGCATTAATGTCGATAAGTTGGAAGAAGCGCTTAAAGCCAACGACAACGTACGCTTTTTGTATACCATCCCCAGCTTTCAAAACCCGAGCGGCATCACCATGTCGGCTCAAAAGCGTAAAAAGGTCTTTGAACTGTGCCAAAAGTATGACGTCATGATCTTTGAAGATAACCCTTACAGTGAGTTGCGTTTCAGTGGGGAGAGCCAAAAGCCCATTAAGGCGCTGGATACCGATGGCCGGGTTGTTTATGCCGGCAGTTTTTCAAAGGTAATGGCACCGGCCTTCCGCTTGGGATTTATCGTGTTTAATAAAGCCCTCACCAGCCGGTTCACAGTTGCTAAGCAGTGTACAGACGTACACTCCACCGTTTTGTTCCAGTACATCGTCAACGAATACATGACAAAGCACGATTATCAGGCGCACATCGACCACACCCGCGAAATTTACCGCAGGAAATGTGATATCATGTTGGGCGAGATGGAGAAGAAGTTCCATTCTTCTGTGTCTTTCAACCGGCCGGAAGGCGGACTTTTCGTTATGGCGTTCTTGCCTGAGGGCATGGATTCCTATCCCTTTGTGCAGGAAGGTATTAAGCGCGGTGTTTACTGCGTGCCGGGCGTCGCCTTTATGGTGGACGGAGATAAGCCCAACAACGGCTTTAGAATGAATTATTCCACCCCAAGCGATGAGCAGATCGTAAAGGGTGTAGATATTTTGGGTAAGCTGACACACGAGTGGTTTAAATAAGAAGCCCACTTTACGGCGGTGAATGAATTTTGTTACCATAAACAGCTGCCAAATCACGCAACCAAACAGAAAGGGTGAGACCCATGGCTGAAGAAATCAGCACCCAACAGGTTTCTGAAAAGAAAAAAATTGTGCTTTCGGGCATACAGCCCTCAGGGCTTATAACCATCGGAAATTATCTTGGCGCGGTAAAAAATTGGGCCGAAATCCAGGAAAATTATAATTGCCTATTTATGGTCGCCAACCTACACGCCACCACTGTGCGACAGGACCCCGTCGCGCTGCGTAGAAATACGCTGGAGGCGTATGCCATGCTGCTGGCTTGCGGCGTCGATCCGCAGCGTAGCATCGTGTTTATCCAGAGCCACAACCCACACCATACCGAGCTGATGTGGGCGCTCAACTGCTACACCCAGTTCGGTGAGCTCTCGCGTATGACCCAGTTTAAGGATAAATCGGCGCGTTACGCCGATAACATCAATGCCGGACTGTTTACCTATCCGACGCTTATGGCGGCAGATATTCTCTTGTATCAGGCACACTATGTGCCGGTGGGTGAGGATCAGCGGCAGCACGTCGAGCTGACCCGTGACATCGCCCAGCGCGTCAACGGTGTGATGGGCAATGTGTTTACGATGCCGGAGTGCCTGTTCCCTAAAGCGGGTGCAAAGATTATGGCACTGACCGACCCGACCAAGAAAATGAGTAAGTCCGACCCCAATCCCAAGTCTTATGTTGCAGTGCTTGACCCCCGAGATACCATCGTCAAAAAGCTTAAAAGCGCTGTTACTGATTCGGGCAGCGGTATCCATCGCGGCGAGGGCAAAGAGGGGATTGCAAACCTCATGACCATCTACTCAGCGTTCACCAAAAAGAGCGACGAGGAGATTATGCGTGAGTTTGATGGTAAGGGCTACGGCGAATTTAAGGTGGCGGTGGGAGAAACGGTGGCCGATACGTTGGCGCCTGTTAAGGCGGAGTTTGACCGCCTGATAGCCGACAAGGCTTATCTTGAGGGGTGCTATACCGACGGCGTACAAAAGGCGATGCATTTTTCACGGCGTACCCGAGATAAAGTCTATAAAAAGATGGGATTTTCGCTGTAATAGCTTCAACAAACGCTGCGCCTCAACTAGGGGGTGCGGCGTTTTTGTATTTTAGCCGTAAGACACTTTTAATGGTCTGAAGATTTATGTGAGAACGTTGCCCAATATCAGGGAGTCAAGCTTCTTCATATTATTTGCGAACAATGTAAATAATTTATGAAAGCACTTGACAATAGAGAGCGATAATGATAAAGTACATTTAGCACTCAGGTGTCAAGAGTGCTAAACAAGCAGATTAAGGACGATTTTCGCCCGAATAAAAGGGGGCTTACCAATGGCATTGGATAAACGTAAGATGCTTATTCTTGAAGCGGTTGTTGAGCAGTTCATCCGCACGGGCGAACCGGTAGGCTCTAAATTTGTAGCACATGCGATGCAAAATGCCGTTTCCTCCGCCACTATCCGCAACGATATGGTTATGCTTGAGGAAGCAGGTTATTTGGAGCAGCCCCATACGTCTTCTGGCAGGGTGCCCACCCATATGGGGTATCGACTTTACATCGATGAAATGATGAAGACCCGTCCACTGACCGCTGTCGAGCGCGCTGAGATTGACGCACTGTTCAACATCAGAAACGCTGATCCCGACCAGTTATTAGAGGATGCTGCGGTCGCTTTGGCCGAAGTGACGAGGCTGGCGACTATTTCTACTACGATGATTCCCGCGACCGTAACGGTACGTCACATTGAGATTATCCCCGCGGGGCCGCGTACGGTGGTCATTTTGCTTATCGCTTCATCAGGTGTTATTAAAAATAAGGTCTGCCGGGTAGATTTTAACGTCACGCAACCAATTGTTGATTTTTTTGTGAATTTTGCAGACACCCAGCTAGTTGGGCGAAGTCTTGAAGAAATTACTGCATCCTATATCAGCGGTGTCAGCGTCTCTTTAGGAGAATATGCACGGCTATTTATGCCGGTTTTTGCTGCGCTTTATGATTTGGTACGTGAGATTAACGAAGGGCAGTATTTTACGAAAGGCATTACCAATCTGTTGGAATATGCGGAGCTTACACCCGGTGCTTATGAGTTGCTGAGCTTTATCGAACGCCGAAAGGAAATGTTAGATTTAATCGGCTCAAACGATACGCCCGTTCAGATTATGATCGGTCACGAATCGGCGACGAGCCAGCTGGCCGAAAGCTCGGTGATCATCGCGCGTTATAACATCGGACAGAGCGCGGCGGGTGCCATTGGCATCATTGGGCCAACGCGAATGGACTACGCGGGATTAATACCGCATCTGGAATATTTTGCAGAGACACTAGGCAAGCTTTTAAGCGAGACTTATAACGCCTGATACTGTTTATAACATAACAGTATTACAACAAAAATCGGAGGTAAACCACATGGCAGACAAGGAGAAGGTCACGCCGCAGCAGGCAGAGAATATCGAGCACAACGCCGGGCCGGCCGAAAAAGAAAAGGTTGAAAAAGAAGTAACCGCAGAGGCAAAGGCTCAAGAAAAAACCAACGAGACAAAGGCTAAAGATAAGGCGCCCGAAAGAACCGAGCTTGAAAAGCTGCAGGACGATTATGCGGCGTTAAATGATAAATATCTTCGGTTAATGGCGGAATATGACAACTTTAGAAAGCGCAGTCAGCGCGAGCGCGACGCCATTTATCCTGAGGCAACAGCCGCCGCCGCCACCGTGTTTCTCACGGTTGCGGATAATTTTGAACGGGCGCTGGCCGCTGAATGTGCCGATGCTGAATATAAAAAGGGTACCGAGCTGACCTACCAGTCGCTGATGGATGCCTTTTCTAAACTGAAGATCGAAAAATTTGGTGAGTCTGGAGACGCCTTTGACCCCAACCGTTACAACGCGGTGATGCATGTCGAGGATGACAGTGTCGGAAGCGAGACGGTGGTCGAGGTTTTCCAAAAGGGCTATCAAATGGGCGATCGTATCATCCGCCATGCGATGGTAACGGTTGCAAACTAAAATGGTTTGAGCACGGCGGTAAGCCGTTTCAGATAATTAATTTTGTATAGAATCGTCTGTGATATATTGAGGAGGAAATGACTATGGGTAAGATTATTGGTATAGACCTTGGAACTACAAACTCTTGTGTATCCGTCATGGAAGGCGGCGAACCGGTCGTTATCACAAACGCCGAAGGCGGCAGAACTACGCCGTCGGTCGTCGCGTTTTCTAAAACGGGCGAGCGTATGGTCGGCCAGGTGGCAAAGCGCCAGGCAATCACCAATCCTGACAAAACGATTAGCTCTATTAAGCGCAAGATGGGCTCGGATCACACCGTAACCATCGACGGAAAGAAATATACCCCCCAGGAAATTTCGGCAATGATCCTGCAGAAACTCAAGACCGACGCCGAGGCCTATCTGGGGCAGACAGTCACCGAGGCGGTCATCACCGTTCCGGCATACTTCACTGACGCACAGCGCCAGGCGACCAAGGACGCGGGCCGCATCGCCGGTCTGGATGTCAAGCGTATCATCAACGAGCCGACCGCCGCGGCACTGGCCTACGGCGTTGATAAGGAAAACGACCAGAAGGTCATGGTTTATGACCTTGGCGGCGGTACCTTCGACGTTTCGATCATCGAGATGGGTGACGGCGTACAGGAGGTTCTGGCGACCGCAGGTAACAACAGCTTGGGTGGCGACGACTTTGACGATCGCCTGATCAAGTATATGGCTGAGACCTTCAAGAAGGAAAACGGCATTGATCTCACTCAGGATAAAATGGCGATGCAGCGTCTGAAGGAAGCGGCCGAAAAAGCGAAGATCGAGCTTTCGGGTGTGACGACTGCACAGGTTAACCTGCCATTCATCACCGCCGATGCCACCGGCCCGAAGCATTTGGATATGAGCATTACCCGGGCGAAGTTCAACGAGCTGACTGCCGACCTTGTTGCGGCTACGATGGGCCCGGTTAAGCAGGCGCTTTCCGACTCGGGGCTCACCACCGGTCAGATTGACAAGGTGCTCATGGTTGGCGGGTCGTCGAGAATCCCCGCTGTTCTTGACGCTGTAAAGAGCTTTGTCGGGAAAGAGCCGTTCAAGGGCATCAACCCTGACGAGTGTGTTGCAGTAGGTGCTGCCATCCAGGGTGGCGTGCTTGGCGGCGATGTTAAAGGTCTGCTGCTGCTCGACGTGACGCCGCTGTCTCTGGGCATTGAGACGATGGGTGGTGTGTTTACCAAGATCATCGATCGCAACACCACTATCCCAACTAAGAAGAGCCAGATATTCTCTACCGCCGCCGACAACCAGACCTCGGTCGAAGTGCATGTGTTGCAGGGTGAGCGCGAGATGGCTTCCGGCAACAAGACACTGGGTCTCTTTAAGCTCGATGGCATTCTGCCCGCCCGCCGCGGCATGCCCCAGATTGAGGTAACCTTCGATATCGACGCTAACGGCATTGTGCACGTTACGGCGAAGGATAAAGGCACCGGCAAGGAGCAGAACATCACGATTTCCTCCTCCACCAATATGTCTAAGGAGGATATTGAGAAGGCTGTTAAGGATGCCGAGCAGTTCGCTGAAGAGGATAAGAAGCGCCGTGATGAGGCTGACATTCGTAACAACGCCGACCAGCTGGTTTATCAGACTGAACAGGCGCTCTCCGAGCTGGGAGATAAGGTTGATGCTGCCGACAAGGCTGAAATTGAGCAGAAGCTCAACGCGTTGAAAGAGGCGCTCAAGGGCACCGACAACGAGCTGATCAAAACCGGCACCGAGTCGCTCTCCAAGAAGTTTGCTGAAATGTCTGAGAAGATCTACAAGGCTGCACAGGCTGAGCAGCCCGCGCAGGATCCCACGGGTGGCGCGCAGGGCGACAGCCAGAACGCTGACTTTGTTGACGCCGATTTTAAGGACGCCGAATAAGCAAAAAATGCATATAGGAAAAGGCCTTTGACGCCGAGCTGCGCCAAGGGCCTTGACCCCTGTTTGCACATCAGAAGGGAGATGATGCGATTTGGCGGAGAAGAAGGATTTTTATGAGGTGCTAGGCGTGTCCAAAGGGGCCTCAGATGATGAAATCAAAAAAGCCTACCGCAAGCTGGCCAAGCAATACCACCCCGATATGAACCCCGGGGATAAAAAGGCCGAAGCAAAATTTAAAGAGGTCGGCGAGGCTTACGAAATACTCTCAGAGCCGCAGAAGCGCGCGCGTTATGACCAGTTTGGCCATGCGGGGGTGGACCCCAGCTACGGCGCAGGGGCTGGGGGCTTTGGCGGTGGCTTTGAGGACATAGATTTGGGAGACCTGTTCGGTAGCTTTTTTGGCGGCTTTGGCGGCTCTACCCGCACCCGCAACCCTAATGGGCCAATTCGTGGGCGGGATATTGGGCTGACGCTGTCACTATCGTTTGAAGAAGCGGCGCTGGGTTGCCAAAAAGATATTTCGATACCCCACCTTGAAACCTGTGAAACCTGCGCGGGGTCAGGCGCAAAGAAAGGTACCACCCCTGATGTTTGCTCCACTTGTGGTGGTTCGGGCAGCATACGGGCCACTGAGCGCACGATGTTGGGCACCATGCAGGTGCAAAAGACCTGCCCCCATTGTGGCGGTAAGGGTAAGGTTATCAAAGACCCTTGCCCCGATTGCAGCGGTCAGGGTCGCGTGAGAAAACAGCGAAAGCTGACAGTTACCGTACCGGCGGGCATTAACCATGGTCAGACCTTTACGCTGCGGGGCCAAGGTGATGCGGGCTTAAACGGTGGCCCGGCGGGCGATGCCAACATCACCGTCTCAGTGCGGCCAGACCTCGTGTTTGAGCGCGACGGCTACGACATTTGGTGCGATATCCCAATAACGTTTATGCAGGCGGCGCTGGGCGATGAAATTACTGTCCCGACGCTGGAGGGCAAGGTGAAGTACAATATACCCGAGGGTACACAACCCCAGACGGTGTTCCGCCTCAAAGGGCGGGGCGTCCCCTTTATCAACGGCCGCGGCAAAGGCGATCAGTTTGTACGCGTAGCGGTTGAGGTGCCAAAATCGCTTAACAATAAGCAAAAACAGGCACTGCGCGACTTTGAGGGCGCGCTATCAGATCGCAATTATGAAAAGCGAAAGAGTTTTTTTGATCGCATCAAAGACTCGATGCGTGGCGATAATCAGTAACTACGTTAATAAAAAAGCACCGAAGGACTTATGGTCTTTTGGTGTTTTTTTAACGATTGATTTACTTTTTATCCATTTCTTACTCAACAATAGCCCTGTTCAAATTGTGTAAATTGTCGTATAATAGGAAAGCTAAGTGCAAATGGATTTGAAACGGAGAGGTTATTAATGATAAAAAAAGGTATTGCGCTGATTCTGGCAATGGTTTTATTGGCGTCCTGCCAATCTGCGCCATCCAGCTCTTCGGCGGCTCCCTCATCTTCGCAGAGCAGTTCCTCGTCAGAAACTGCCGACCACATTGAAAATGGTCGCTTTGTGTTTAAGCAGCTGGATGATCCGGTGTTCACCATGGACTACGAGCCGCGCAGTGGGTCGGTAACCATGCAGCACTTTGGCTTGAATTTCCCTAATGGTACCGATACCGACTGGCTGGGCGACAGTGGATTTGATACGCTTTTTAACATCCATGAAGCCGAAACCGACCAGGTATATGGCTCGGTTGTCATTACGACGGCGCCGGCCGATTTGGCGGCCTATTATAACACAAGTGATCCCCAAGAGCAGCTCAACCAGATGAAGCCGACCTTTTTTACAACCGATGTCTATTACGAGGGCCTTAAGAAAAATATTGTTGAGGACTTTGGGTACGACTTGATTGTGGACGAAAAGGGTATTGCGTTTGATGGCGGCTGGAATGCGTTTTATTTTGAATTTATCGATAAAGAAAGCGGCAATCATGCGCTGCGCTTTTACATGTGCAATGACCAGATGAATGAAAAGTTCTACGCCATGACTATCAAGGTGGATGTGCCGGTTAACGACACCGAAAACCTGAAGATTTATCGCGATATTATCTTTACTCTTCATCCCATGGAAGGCTAATAAAACGCACCGGCAACATGCCGGTGCGTTTTTACGCTTTAGGATGGCAGGGAAGAAAACAACTCGGTATAATGCGCCATCTGTTCCTGTTTTGATCGCTCATAGGCTGCGCGCGCATCCTGTACGATAGAATCGTCTGCGCCTATTGCTGCAAGCGCTGCTGACATCTTTAGCAGAATTGCTTCCGACTGGGCGTCGCTTTCTTCTTCGAGCGCGGTCACGCGCGGCAAATATTTTTCCATCAAAGACGGTAGTGCAGCAGAGCGCTTGTCGGGTGAAAGCCCCAGATATTCCGAGAGGGCTTCGTCGGCCAGCTCGCCAAAAGCGAGGACATTGCGGTCTTTTAGTGCGAAAAGTTCTTTAATATAGGGCTCTGCCGCCTCCAACTTTTCTTCCTCTGTGGGCGGAATAAGTTCGTACGGCTTTGAGCTTTCACCATCGACCGGATAAAGCAGAGCGTGTGCCGAGGGATCCGGCAGCGAGTCTCCGGAGTATTCGGACGAGTCGGACGTCCCTGCTTCAGCGGGTGGTATGGGGTTGGTGAGCGGTTCGTCCATAACAAAGCGTGGCGAGGTACTGCTGCTCTGGGATGAAGCGGTCGACTCAGGTTTCGATTCAGGCTCAGGTTCGGTGCTGATGGGGGGCTCTGAGGACTCAGCGGGCATGCTGGTCACAGGTGTTTTGGCCATCCTTAAAGCCTGTGTCAACTGCTCATCTTGACCCAGATAGGCGGCCGAGAGGGTAACAAGCAGCAGAGTGAGAACAAGAATCATGGCACGAAGCATTAAAAATCCTCCCTAAAATCAGTGGGATATAGACTCATACCTTCTCATTCTACCCGTGCTTTAAAAATGTTATTCAGACAACAAAAAGAAACGGGGGCTGGTCATTTGACCAGCCCCCGTAGGTAATGGAAACAATTTAATTAATAAGCCCTGCCCCAAACAACCATAGCGGTAGCTTTTTTGCCGCAGATTGGGCAACCGTCTCCGAGTTGCTCCTGTTCAAAGGGCATGCAGCGGGAGGAAAGCCCAGCCTTTTCCTTCATGGCCATCTCGCACTCAAGAGTGCCGCACCACATGGTTTTCAAAAATCCGCTCTTTTCAGCTGAGAACGCCATAATTTCTTCCATCGTAGTGGCTGTAAAGGTTTTGTTTTCGCGGTTTTCAAGCGCCATCTGATAGATGCCGTCGTGAACCTTTTGTAACAGCGAAGGGATCTGTGCGTTGAGTTCGCTGAGCGAAATAAAATGCTTCTCACGATTGTGGCGGGTGACAACGACGCACTGTCCCTGTTCGATATCCTTGGGGCCAAGCTCAATGCGCAACGGCACGCCCTTCATCTCATACTCGGCGAATTTCCAGCCGGGGGAATTGTCCGAAGTATCAAGCTTGACTCGGCAGACGCCAGAAAGCTGTTGTTTTAAATTTTCAACGGCTTCAAGCACACCGGGTTTGTGCTGGGCAACCGGTACAATGACGGCCTGCCACGGTGCGATAGCAGGCGGCAGCACTAAACCGTTGTCGTCGCCATGCGTCATGATGATGGCGCCGATAATGCGGGTGGACATACCCCAAGAAGTCTCATGCGGGTGCTGAAGCTTATTATCACGCCCCTGAAAGGTGATGCCAAACGCCTTGGCAAAGCCATCGCCAAAATAGTGCGATGTACCGGACTGCAGCGCTTTGCCATCGTGCATCATCGCCTCTATCGTGTAGGTGCGCTCGGCGCCCGCAAACTTTTCCTTTTCAGTTTTTCGGCCTTTGATGACTGGAATCGCTAGGAACTCCTCGCAAAGCCGTGCATAGCAGTCGAGCTGCTGCTCAGTCTCCTGCATAGCTTCCTCGGCAGTTTCGTGGATGGTGTGACCTTCCTGCCACCAGAATTCGGCGGTGCGCAAAAACGGGCGGGTGGTCTTTTCCCACCGGCAGACGGAACACCATTGGTTATAGAGCATTGGCAGATCACGGTAGGAGTTGCAGACCTTTGCAAAATGCTCGCAGAATAGCGTCTCAGAGGTGGGGCGTATACAAAGGCGCTCGGTGAGCTCTTCTGCTCCGCCGTGTGTTACCCACGCAACCTCAGGCGCAAAGCCTTCGACGTGATCTTTTTCGCGCTGCAACAGTCCTTCGGGGATGAACATGGGCATCATAACATTTTCGTGCCCGGTTTCCTTGAACATGCCGTCGAGCAGGTTTTTAATGTTTTCCCAGATGGCCG
The DNA here is from genome assembly GCA_030913685.1 of Oscillospiraceae bacterium MB24-C1. Classification (NCBI taxonomy): domain Bacteria; kingdom Bacillati; phylum Bacillota; class Clostridia; order Eubacteriales; family Oscillospiraceae; species Oscillospiraceae bacterium MB24-C1. Next base: position 2,103,723 of record CP133187.1, read on the forward strand.
TGCCATAAGGGCGCACGATCATGCAGCCACGCACACTGGAATAATCGGCGAGATCGGCTTTTCTTACAATATCGGTATACCACTTGGCAAAGTCAACATCCATCGGGGTGATGTCTTCCACCAATTTCTTTTTATTATCCGCCACTTCAGATATTCCTCCTTAAAAGCGCCATATACCCAATTATTATACGTTTTGATACGGCAAAATGCAAGCCGCCCATTACAGAAAACCCGTCTTCCTATGAAAGACGGGTTTAAAAGGGTACCGCGGTTTGATTACGCCAGGGTCTCTTCAATGAAATGCACGATATCGCCAACCGTTTTGATGTTCTCGATTGCTTCGTCAGGAATTTCGGTATCGAACTCGTCTTCAAGGCTCATGACGAGATCGACAATATCCAGCGAATCTGCGCCGAGGTCATCAACGATTGAGGATTCTGAGGTGATAAGATCCTCATCGATATCCAACTGCTCAGCAAGGATATCCCTTACCTTATCAAAAATCATTTTGGTTCCTCCTTAGGATGATAGACGCTTGTTAGATGTGTTTAGGCGTCCTTAGCTTTGTACGTGAACATAATAGCGGTTTTCTATTGGCTTGACAAGTGGGAAAATGAAATTTAGCATAAAAAATTTTATCCAGATAGGGGAGGATAATTGGCAAATCGCATAAAAACCATGGATTACACGTAAAAAAACATATGTTTGCATTTTTAAGACGCCTGTGATATAATTTAGAAACTTAAAACTTTGGAATGCGGAGGGAAAAGGATGGAGAATTTAAGCGACAAGGAGCGTAGCCTGCTCGCCTATATCAAGGAGCGTTTGATTGACCAGGTGCCGCCGACTGTGCGTGAAATTTGCCGGGACCTGAATATCAAGTCAACCTCTTCCGCACACCGTTATCTCAAAAGTCTTGAGGCGAAGGGCTATATCAGCATGGGTGACAATGAGAACCGCGTGATCCGGCTTGTCGGATCAGGCGCAGTTCGCACCGCGCAAATTCCGCTTCTGGGCACCGTTACGGCCGGGCAGCCGATTTTGGCCTTTGAAGAGGTCACCGACTACATTCCATTTTGCGCCGACGGTGAAGACCCGGCTAAGCTTTTTGCGCTCAACGTACGAGGCGACAGCATGATTGAGGCCGCCATTCTTGACGGAGATGTCGTAATAGTGCGGCAGACCCCCTCGGTTGAAAATGGTGCGATTGCCGTAGCTATGGTTGAGGATGAGGCGACAGTCAAACGCTTTTATAAAGAAAACGGACATTATCGACTACAGCCTGAAAACAGCAGCATGGAGCCGATCATCGTACGGGATTGCCGCGTTTTGGGCCGGGTGGTGGCTGTGGTTCGCCGCCTTTCATAAAAAGCAATATTTTGGCTCGCGGTGTTTTATGCGTGTTTTTTTTAATTTTTTATACGTTAACGATAATACTTGCGTCTTGATGGATGACGAATAAATTATTAAGGGGCCGGTTCCGCTCAAAAACGGATGCCGACTCCTTATATTTTAATTGCGCCAGGAGGCTATTGTGAACTTGGCGCAATATATTGTTCCAGCCTGTAAAACATCGCTTTAAAATAATCATTTGCGATTTTGAACTTTATATACAGCAATTATTTTATGCTTGTACGGTGGACGGGGGTTTGTTATACTTATTAATAAAATATTTGTGAGGGCAATACATATGAGCCAAAAGAAAAAAAGAAAAGATTTCTGGTGGATATTTGCTATTGTGACAGCGGTAATCAAAATATTTAGCAGTGAAGATGGTTTTGGTACGATAATATTCGGATTGATTGTTGGCATCATAATTTGGGGCGTCGCAAGTGTAGTAAAAAAAGTGAAAAGACATAATCAATCTGAGGTACAGGCTTATCAGAGCGAAGTACGAGGTCAGGCCGCACAAATGAGCCATCAGAGGGCTCAGGATTTCAAGGTGAGGGTTAATCGACACAATCAGGCTTCAGAAAGGGTTGCCTCTTCGTCCCGTGAGGTGAGCGGAAGGGCGCAGGAGCTAAAAGATCTGTTTGAGGCAGGTATCGTCGACCGTAGTGAATATCTTGAACGTATGGCGGAAATTGAAGCTGAAATGCGCTGATTTAACTTAAAAGGGCCGATGCGGATAGAGTTTATTTCGCAAATATGATGCGAAATAAAACTTTCTGCGACGGCTCTTTGTTATCGCTGGGTTTTCTTGATTTTTTGAGCTGCTTTCGATATAATATTCTGATACAGGAGGAGAGAAAAGATGCTTTACAGACTCTTTGGCGGACTGAGCTTTCAAATTGTTTTAGCGAGACTGATTGTCCTGATGACGGCTATACCGGTGCATGAATTTGCGCATGCGTGGGCAGCTGAAAAAATGGGCGATTCCACTGCGCGCTATTCCCGTAGATTGTCCCTAAACCCCTTGGATCACATCGACCCCATTGGCGCGCTGATGATTCTACTGATTGGCATCGGCTTTGCTCGGCCCGTGCCGATCGATTCACGGAATTTCCGCGATCACAAAATGGGAACCATCGTCACAAGTCTGGCAGGGCCGTTCTCCAATATACTCATGGCATTGGTCTGCATGATCATAGCCAAGCTTTTGCGGTTGGTTTTTATCGCGACCCAGTTGGGATTTTTGGTGGGTATCTATCAGGTGGTTTCCTTTATGGTCAGCGTCAACCTTATGCTGGCGGTGTTTAACCTGCTGCCGATTCCACCGCTTGACGGCTGGCACGCTATCTGCCCTTTGCTTCCCCGTGAGATTTACTGGAAGATAGCGGCCTATGAGCATCAGATGGTCTGGCTTGTGCTCTTCCTTGTTTGGTTCGGTGCATTTAACGGCATTCTCGGTACACTGAGTGGCGCGTTGTATATGTTGCTGGATGCGATAACATTCTTTATCTAAAAAGAGTGGAAAGGAACTAAAGCCATGACACAGCTTTCCTTTCGCCTTTCGGATTTTGAAGGGCCGCTTGACTTGTTGTTGCATTTGATTGCCAAACACAAGTTGGATATATTAGATATTGAAATTTCAGAGCTGCTGCGGCAGTATCTGGCGTTTATAGAAAACCGCGAAGACCACGATCTGGAGGTGGCGAGCGAATTTCTTGAGATGGCCGCACGCCTTGTGCATATTAAAACCGTCATGCTGCTGCCGCGCCACGAGGAAGAGGCAGACGACCTTAAAAACCGACTGACCGGCGAGCTGATGGAATATCAGCTCTGTAAGCTGGCGGCAAAGCAGCTCGGTGCGCTGGCGGAAGGAAACCGTCTTTATGTGCGTGCGCCCATGGCGCTTGAAACCGATTTAACCTATCATTTGACTCATCCGGCTTCCATACTTCTTGAAGCCGCAGCTGTCGCCACTGGTAGAGCGGTTCGCCGTCAGGCGCTGCGTCCGGCAGTTTTTTCCGGCATTGTCAAGCGCCGGATGGTGTCGGTTTCGTCTCGGATCATCCACCTGATGCGCAAGCTCTATCGCAACCCGAATAGTCGCTTTAGCGCGCTATTTGAAGATCAACAGGACCGCAGCGAACTTGTGGCCACCTTTTTGGCGGTGTTGGAACTGATCAAAGGCGGGCGCATTACCATTTCGCCCGACGGCGAGACGGTTCACTTTCACCGTTCGGTAAAAACATCGGAACAAGAGGTGCCGGTATGAGCAAAAAATTGGAACAAACGCTGCTGGCGGTGCTATTTGCCGTCGGTGAGCCGATTGCGCCCGACCGAATTGCAGAAGCGCTTGATATCGGCGTCGACAGTGTGCGCGGCCTGATTGAACATTTGCGTGACACGTTGGACATGCAGGACGGCGCTTTACAGATTTTAAACTTAGGCGGCCAGTATCAGCTGGCCACCCGCAACGAATATACCGAGGATATCCGAAAGGTCATGCAGGAACGGCGCAATGTGCCGCTTTCGCCGGCGGCCCTTGAGGTGCTGGCGGCAGTTGCCTACAACCAACCGGTGACCAGGGCCTATGTTGAACAGGTGCGTGGCGTCGATTCCAGCGGCATCATCGCCAATTTGACTGAAAAAGGCCTGTTGGAGGAAGAAGGAAGACTGGAGCTGCCCGGCAGGCCTATCGCCTACCGTACGACGGCGCATTTTCTGCGCACCTTTGGACTCACATCCCTTGAGGAACTGCCACTGACAGCCGCCGCCGATATATTGGAAGAGGAGTCGCCCGATGATGTGATAGAAGGCCAGATCGTGTTCGGTGAACAGGTTCGGGCTCTAGAAGAATAGGTGGGCGGCATGAAGGTGTTTGGCTGCATTTTACTGCTGATTGTTCTGTTTTTAATGGTGCCGGTTATTGTGCACATCGATTCTGCGCCTGAAATAACAATCACGGTTAAATATTTTTGGTTTAAAAAGGGCATTCTTCCCAAAGGTGAAAAAACTGCAGGGAAGAAAAAGGCGTCAGCCCGCCCAAAAACTAAAAAAAAGAAAAAAGAACGAGAAAAACGTGCATTATCTTACACGCTGCAAGAGCTTTTGGACTTGCTGCAAACGTTACAGCGCCGTACCAGCCCCGCCGTGCGCCGCCTGTTGCGTCGCACCTCGCTAGCGAAGTTTCGCCTATGCATGATTGTGGTGGGAGAGGATGCCGCAGAGACTGCGATTAAGTTTGGTAAGGTCAACGCGCAGGTGTTTACCGCCGTCGCGTTGGTGAAAGAAACCATTCGGCTAAAAGCTGACCAGATCGAAATTCTGCCGGGATTTGGCGCCAGCCAAAGCGAGATTAGCTATTCAGGCGTTGTTCGGCTTGCGCCGCTTGCTCTGCTGGTAGCTGGTGTGCAAATCGCCTTTTGGGGTTTGGTTTCCGCACTGCCGCTGTTCTTAAGATCCTCAAAAAAGAAGACGTCAAAAAACGCTGGCGACGATGCTGCCGCCGCTTTGCGAAAGGAAGATCAGAATGGAAAAGAAACACCCCTTGAGCGAGGTGCTTGAATCCTCTCTTGAGAAACTGAAAAAGCTTGTGGATGTCAACACCATCATTGGTGAACCGCTTACCATGCCCGACGGTGTCACCATTATTCCAATTTCCAAGGTCAGTTTCGGCTTTGCCACCGGTGGGTCGGAGCTGCCCACCTCTAAGCCCACTAGCCCATTCGGCGGCGGTTCGGGCGGCGGGGTGACCATTCAGCCGCTAGCATTTTTAGTTATTTCAAAGGGCGACGTAAAGCTCTTGCAGATGCAGACAGCCGACAATACCGCTGACCGCGTGGTGAACATGATGCCGGGCGTCATCGACAAGGTCTCAGGCATTATTCAAGATCAAATGGCCAAAAAGGCTGAAAAAGCGCAGGAGGTATAAAGGGCCACGCGCAATAAAAGCGAATCATTTTTTTCACTCGCACAGAATATGTTTTTTTAATGAGGCGGGTGAATTTGATGAAAAAACGGATCATTTCTATCATTTTGGCACTGGCGTTGATGTGTTGCATTAACTTTTCGCTGGCAACGGACTCGAACGGATTTGCCGCGGCGAAAGGCGCCGTGCTCATTGAAGCCTCCAGCGGGCGGGTGCTTTTTGAAAAGGACAGTCATGAAAAGCTGTTAAACGCCAGCACCACCAAAATTATGACGGCTACTCTGACGCTGGAGCAGGAAGGGCTAGACGACGTTTTTGTGGTGGATCCCAACGCCATTAAGGTTGAGGGCAGCTCGATGGGGTTGCAAGAGGGTGACCAGGTCACGCTGCGAACACTGGCGTGGGGCATGCTGTTAGCTTCTGGCAACGACGCTGCCAACGCGGCGGCGGTTCGCATTGATAAGAGCCTTGACGCCTTTGTCGAGCGGATGAACCGCAAAGCCAAAGAAATCGGCATGAAAGATACCCGTTTCTCCAGCCCATCCGGGTTAGAGGCCGGTGAGCATTACACCACAGCCTATGACCTGGCACTGTTATCGCGTTACGCGCTGCAAAATGATGATTTCAGTGAGATGGTGCGGTCAAAATCGGCAAAGCTATATTACGGTAACCCGCCGTATCACCGCTGGCTGACCAATCACAACCGCCTACTGTGGCAAAGCGAGGATTGTATCGGCATCAAAACAGGCTTTACCAAGGCCGCTGGCCGCTGTCTGGTTTCGGCGGCGGAGCGCAACGGGCTAACGTTGATTGCTGTGACGCTCAACTGCCCCAACGATTTTGGCGTACACAAAACGATATACGATCAAAGCTTTAATCAGCTTGAGTTCGTTGAATTTGAGGATACGCTGGGTCAACTCTCGGTACCGGTGACCGGTTCAACTGAGCAGCGGGTCGGGGTTAAAGCGCTTTGGGCGCCCGGGGCTTATCTCACTGCGCAGGAGCGCACCCATGTGCGCCTTAATATCGCACTTGAAAGGTTTATTTATGCGCCGGCACCGCAGGGCCAGGTCGTTGGGCAGGCGACCGTAATGCTCGGTGAACAACCGCTCTCGGTTACGCCGCTGGTTACAGCACAGGACCGCCCTGCCAGATTCCCTGAAACGCGTAGCATCATTCAACGCGTTAAGGATTTTTTCGCGTTTCCCCAGAATTACCGGTTTCCGCTGAATGAACGGTGGGACAAAAACCCAAGCCAGAAAGAACAAAAGAAAGCGGCCAAATAAAATTTTAGCGTGTGTTGCACACCCTGTGCAACCACAGCGCCTGCGCAGTTATGACCACTCCCCGGTCATTTTGTGCCTTGCGCGCAGTGAAAGGAATGGTCAAAAATATGAGAATACACAAAGTGTTATCAGATAACGGTGTTGTTTCTCGCCGTAAGGCGGAGCAACTGATTCAAGAGGGCAGAATTACCGTCAATGGCCGCAAGGCTGAGCTGGGTCAGAGTGTCAACCCTGCGCGCGATATCATTCACATCGATGATGAGCGGGTGGTGTTTGAAAAGCGGGTCAAGAAGCTTTATATCATGCTCAATAAGCCTCGGGGCTATGTCACCACCCTTTCGGATGAACTGGGCAGGCGCTGTGTAGCGGAACTGATTTCAGAGGTTTCCGCCAGAGTGTACCCCATCGGCCGGTTGGATAAGGACAGCGAGGGCTTGCTGCTTCTAACTAACGATGGTGATTTTGCAAATTTAATTATGCACCCTAGCCACCACATCGCTAAAACCTATCGCGTGACGGTGCGCCCCGATATCTCAGAGGAGCAACTTGTGGCGCTTTCCACCGGCGTGGCGCTTGACGACGGTGTCACCACCCTGCCCGCACAGGTGCAGGTTGAAGCCAAGGAGCCTGGCCGCGTGGTGTTGCGCATGTCGATATTCGAGGGCAAAAATCGTCAGATCCGCCGCATGTGCGAAGCGCTGGGGCTGGAAGTGGCGCGCCTGCGCCGTATAGCGGTCGGGCCGGTTAAGTTGGGTATGCTGCAACCCGGGAAATGGCGCGAACTAACCCCCACCGAGGTAGGGGCGTTGCGCGGTGCGGTGACAATTTTAAACCCCAACTCATCAAAAGAACCGAAAAAGGACAGACCCAGAAGCAAGGCGGTGGCAAGACCGCGCCCAGCGGCGCGCAGAGACGGGCCGAAGCCTTCGCGGCGCGGTTGACAAACCCTGTGCTCAGGGGTATGATAACAGGAGCAAACAAGAGAAAACAAAAGATTAAGTGAGATTTTGACAAAATATCTTTCACGCACATTTCTGCGGCTGAAAGCCGCTGGCTGTCCATGGTGTGACGGTTGGCCCTTCGCACAGACGTTGCAATGCTGCGTACAAAGGGGAGTAACAAATGACCAGAAGCATGACCGGCTATGGACGAAGCCAGCGGCAGCTTGGCGGGTGGGATGTCACCGTTGAAATTAAATCGGTTAACCACCGCTACTTTGAATTTTCCTGCCGCGCACCCCGCAGCTGCAGCTATATGGAAGACAAGCTTAAAAGTCTGGTGCAAAGCCGAATTTCGCGAGGAAAGGTCGACCTTTACCTGCAGCTGACCAACACTGGCACGCTTTGTGATTCGGTGGTCAAGGTCAACCTTGAGTTGGCAAAGTCTTATGTCGCGGCGTTGCAGGCGTTGTCCGGTGCGACCGGCTTACCCAATGACATCGATCTTGCGGTATTGTCACGGTATCCAGATGTTTTGACCTCTGAACGGATGGAGATTGACGAGGATGCGCTGTGGCAGGCGGTCTCACAGGTGGCCGGAGAGGCACTCAACCGCTTTGTACAGATGCGAGAGACCGAGGGTACCCGCCTGCGGGAGGATATTTTGCTGCGACTTGATACGGTTGAAAAGCTGACCGAAACGGTCGAGGCGCAGAGTCCGCAGACGGTGGAAGCTTATCGGGCGCGGCTTTATCAAAAGCTGACCACCCTACTGGCTGACCGAAATATCGATGATGCGCGTGTGCTTACCGAGGCGGCCATTTTTGCCGACCGCGTAGCGGTGGATGAGGAAACTGTCCGCTTAAAAAGCCATTTGGCGCAGTTTCGCAGCATTCTGGCTCAACCCGACCCCGTCGGGAGAAAACTCGACTTTTTAACGCAGGAATTAAACCGTGAGGCGAACACCATCGGTTCAAAGGCGCAGGATGCTGAAATTGCAGCAGTGGTTATCGCACTTAAAAGTGAGTTGGAGAAAATACGCGAGCAGATACAAAATGTTGAATAGGAGGCATGCAGCTTGAAACTGATCAATATTGGATTTGGGAATATGGTCTCGGCGCGGAAATTGGTCGCGATTGTCAGCCCGGAATCGGCTCCCATCAAGCGCATTATACAGGACGCCAGGGACCGAGGCTCGCTGATTGACGCGACCTATGGACGGCGCACCCGGGCGGTCATTATTACCGATTCTGACCATGTGATTTTATCGGCGGTACAGCCCGAGACGGTGGCCAACCGCCTGGATGATGACGATGAGGATGACGAGCAGGATGAAGCATAAACGCGGACAACTTATCGTTTATTCCGGTCCATCAGGCGTGGGAAAAGGGACGCTGCTCTCCCCGCTGCTTGCGCCTAAAGGGCCGCTGATGCTTTCAGTCTCGGCGACGACGCGCCAACCGAGACCGGGCGAAATTGATGGCGTACATTATCATTTTGTAAACAGCCAACAGTTTTTAAAAATGGTCGCAAACGGTGAAATGTTGGAATACGCCCAATATAACAGTCACTACTACGGTACACCCAGCTGCTTTGTCGAGCAGCAGTTAGAGGCCGGACGTAACGTGATTCTGGAGATTGAAACAAAGGGTGCTTCTCAGGTGCATGCCCTTTGCCCGGATGCGCTGATGATATTTGTTATGCCGCCCTCGCTTGAGGAGCTGGCCGACCGCCTTGAGGGACGAGGAACCGAAACAGACGCTGAGCGCGCGGGGCGTCTTGCCGCCGCCGCAGAAGAAATTCGTCTGGCAGATCAATACGATTTTATCGTGATTAACGATGACATAGAATCGGCCAGGGAACAGCTGCTATGCGCTATCAACGCGGGCGGGCTGATTACCCGGTTGAACAGAAAAAGAATTGAAGAGGTGCTAAAAAATGCTGAGACCAGCAATGAGCGAAATTCTTGATAGAAACCAGGACTGCTACGCATTTGTGGTAGCTGTTGCCAAGCGTGCTCGCTATATTGCGGATACTGCCGAGGAGCAGCACGACGTTTTGGAGGGCAAGCCCGTCAAACTTTCGGTTGACGAATTTGCCTGTGGCAAGAGTAAATTTGTGACCCACAGCGAAATTCAGATATAATCTATGAACATTGCGCACGTTGCCATTGAAAAAGCGACTTATGCTTATGATAAGGAATATGACTACCTGCTGCCGGAAACAATTTGTGCCAGGGCAGGTTGCCGCGTACTGGTGCCATTTGGGGCAGGCAATAGCACCCGGATCGGGTTAGTGCTCTCGGTTGAAGAAGCACAAAGGGAACTGCCCGAGCGACTAAAGGCGATTCATTCGCTTTTGGATGCGGCACCGCTTTTAGACGATGAGGGACTTTTTCTACTAGCGGCTGTGCGCACCGCAACCTTTTGCACTTGGTTTGAGGCGTTGCGCGTATTGATACCGCCTGGTATGGGCGTGAAGGTCAATATGGGGCTTTCGCCGGTGCGAGACCAACATATAGAAGTCGAGGGGTTATCACCCGAAGCACAGCAGCTGTATGCGCTTTTGGTTAACCGCCGCGGCATTACGCCGGAGGAAAAGGCGCTGTCTGCGCTTGGACTCTCCTCACGGTCGGCATGCATTGAAGAGTTGGTTGCCGCAGGGCTTGTGACACGCAGCCGAATGATAAAAAAACGTATCGCAGACGAGCGTGCTGTGATGGCGCGGTTGGTCGTTGAGCAAGGCACAGAGCCTGAAACGCATAAATACACCCCCAAGCAACAGGCGGTCATCAACCTTCTGGAACAGGTTGGTTGCGCCTCGGTGCGTGAGTTATGCTATTTTGCTGGGGCTACCCGCGCGGTGGTTGACCGCATGCAAAAGAAAGGTCTACTCGAGCTGTTTGAGGAGGTTACCCCCCGTCGGACAGCCGACAAGACAAATCCGATTACCGACACCGTACCGATTGTTCTTTCCGAGCAGCAGCAGCGGGCGTTTGATACACTGTGCGTACTCGGACACAAAAATGAATTCACCACCTCGCTGCTGCATGGCGTAACCGGCAGCGGAAAAACACAGGTTTTTTTACGCCTTATTGAAGATGTTCTGGCTCGTGGGCGCCAAGCGATGGTACTCATACCTGAAATATCTCTCACCCCGCAGACCGTCTCAAAATTCAGCGCCCGTTTTGGGGCGCGGGTGGCGGTACTGCATTCATCACTTTCGATGACTGAGCGCTTAGACGAGTGGCAGCGCATCCGCGAGGGAAAAGCCGATATTGTAGTCGGTACCCGATCGGCGGTTTTTGCTCCGCTTAAAAACATCGGGCTTATCGTTATCGATGAGGAGCAGGAGCATACCTACCACTCTGAAAGTGCACCGCGCTACCATGCCCGGGATATCGCCCGGCTGCGCGGCAAAACGCACAACGCACAGGTACTGCTCTGTTCGGCAACCCCATCAGTTGAAAGCTATTATAGCGCCGTGAGTGGCCGATATCATCTCGCTGAACTAAGTGAGCGCTACTCGGGCAATCTCTTGCCGGATGTACTCACGGTAGACATGTCTACCGCGCCACTGAGCGCCATTTCCGCCACCCTCTCTGAAGAACTGTGTGAGCAGATCAGAGAAACGCTGGAGAGGGGAGAACAGTCGATTTTGCTTTTGAACCGTCGCGGTTACAACACAATGGTCAAGTGCTCTTCCTGCGGGGAGGTTGCGCGCTGTCCGCACTGTTCGATCCCGTTGACCTTTCATTCGGCCAACCGCCGGATGGTCTGCCACTATTGCAGCTATTCCCGGGCCGAGACCGTCCCGTGCGACAACTGCAAGAGTGCGATGCTGCGTTATACCGGCGTTGGTACTCAACGTATCGAAGAAGAATTGCAGTCTCTTTTTCCACCGGCGAGAATTCTGCGCATGGATATGGACACCACCATGTCGCGCTTTGCGCATCAACGCGCGTTTGAGGCGTTTGCCAGGGGCGACTATGATATTATGATCGGCACTCAGATGGTCGCCAAAGGGCTTGATTTCCCCAATGTAACGCTCGTGGGTGTGCTGGCCGCCGATCAATCGCTTTATGGTGAAGATTTTCGCAGCTTTGAGCGCACCTTTTCGCTTATCACACAGGTTGTGGGACGCTGTGGACGGGCGCAAAAGCCCGGTCGTGCGGTTATCCAGACCTTCACGCCTGAAAACCGCATTCTGGCGCTAGCCGCTGCGCAGGACTATAAGACGTTTTATGCCGAAGAAATTGGTTACCGCAGGGTGGGATTGTATCCGCCCTTTTGTGATATTGTGTGCGTGGTCTTCTGGTCTGAAAATGAACGCATTTCCGTTCAAAGTGCTAAATTATATAGCAACCAATTTATTGAAACAGCGAAACAAAATTATGCCGATCTGCCGATACGGCTGCTCGGCCCTGCTGAGTGCAGGCCCTACCGCGTAGCGGGGCGTTACCGCTGTCGGCTGCTGGTTAAGTGCCGCAGCGACAAAAGAACGCGTGCGCTCTTTGCTGAGATGCTTGCGTGGTATCATCAACAGAAGAATATGGCGGCAGTGACGCTAGATTTTTATTACGATTCCAACCTCTAGCACTGTGACAGCTTGATGTGTAAACGAAAGGATGTTGAAAAGTGGCGATACGCAAAATTTTAAACGAGTCCGATGAGATACTGCGCAAGCATTCCCGAACGGTAGAGAAATTTGACGACAGACTGCACATGCTGATAGACGATTTGGCCGAAACGATGAAAGAGGCCAACGGTGTCGGACTAGCAGCCCCGCAGGTGGGCGTTTTGCGTCGCGTTGTTACCATCGACGTTGGCCAGGGGGTCATTGAGATGGTGAACCCCGAGATAGTCTATGAGAGTGCCGAGCAAATCGACGACGCCGAGGGTTGCCTTTCTTCCCCTGGGGAGTACGGGTTGGTCAAGCGCCCCAGAAAGGTGCGCGCTAAATATCACGACCGTAATGGAAAAGTCTGTGAGATTGAGGGCGAGGGGCTTTTGGCCCGCGCCATCTGCCACGAGACCGACCACCTCAACGGCCGACTGTTTAAGGATTTGGTTTCCAGAATGCTTGAGCCCGAGGAGTATTAAGTTTGAAAGATTTCAAGCTTCTATTCTCAGCGCGTGTTGCGCGCATTGCAAATAAACGCAACACATGCACAGGATGGCCTGTTGTTCTAAGGACATTTTGTGCCTAGAAGCGCAGTAGGAAGGAAGATTTATAGATGGAAATTGTATTTATGGGCACGCCTGATTTTGCGGTGCCTTCGCTTCAGCGATTACTAGACGATGGCCATAATATTCTGGGGGTTTACTGCCAGCCCGATAAGCCACAAGGGAGACATTTTGTGCTGACGCCACCGGCGGTCAAGGTTCTGGCACAGCAGCACGGTATTACGGTGTATCAACCACAAACCTTCAAAGATGATCAGGTACAGGCGCAGCTTGCTACGCTTAATCCTGAGCTGGTTGTGGTGGCGGCTTACGGCAAAATTCTGCCACAGGCGGTGCTAGATATCCCCGTAAAGGGCTGCATCAATGTCCACGGTTCGTTGCTGCCAAAATATCGCGGCGCTGCACCGATTCAATGGGCGGTCATCAACAACGAACCGATTGCAGGTGTGACCATCATGCAGATGGCACAGGGTCTGGACACCGGCGATATGCTGCTGAAAAAAGAGACGCCAATCGGGGAAGATGAAACGGCGGGTGAATTGTTTGACCGCATTGCAAAGCTGGGTGCGCAGGCACTCTCCGAGGCGGTTGCATCGCTCGACACCCTTACGCCCGTTGCGCAGGATGACGCGCTGGCTTGCTGGTCGCCGCCCTTAAAGAAGGCCGACGGCGAAATCGACTGGGCACAGGACGCTAAAATGGTATATGCCCGCATTCGCGGCGTAACGCCGTGGCCGGGTGCCTACACCATGTTAAATAGCAAACGGCTTAAAATTCATCGCGCCGTGATTGACAATTTGAATAAGACAACCGGTGAGCCCGGCGAGCTACTGGATAACAAACGGCTAGTTATCGCTTGCGGCAGCGGAGCCGTCGAACTGCTAGAAGTTCAGCTTGAGGGTGCAAAACGCATTGCGGCGGCAGATTTTATCCGAGGGCAGCGGCTGACTTTGGGTAAACTATTCTAAAAGACCTTTTTGAAAGGGGCGATTTGCTTGTTTGGACATTACGGATATTACGGCCTTGACAGCTATTATTTGATTTTGGTTATGCCAGCCATTCTCTTTTCGCTTTGGGCACAAAGTAAGGTGAAGGGAACTTTTTCACGCTACCAAAAAGTGCGCAGTTACTCAGGCTATACCGGTGCCGATGTGGCGCGACGTATTCTGGATGACAACGGACTTTACAACGTGCGTATTGAGCATATCAACGGCTCACTGACTGACCATTACGACCCAAGAGATCAGGTTATTCGCCTGTCGGATAGTGTGTACGGCAGCAATTCGATTGCGGCACTGGGCGTCGCGGCGCACGAGACGGGTCATGCGGTGCAGCATGCAACCGGCTATGGACCGCTGAGCATCCGCAATGCGATTATCCCGGTGACCAACTTTGGCTCGCAGTTGGCGATGCCGTTGATTTTATTTGGCTTTTTGTTTAACAATAACCCGCTCGTCGGCATTGGCATCATCTGCTTTGCTATGGTGGCGTTATTCCAGCTTGTTACGCTTCCAGTGGAGTTTGATGCGAGTGCCCGCGCCATGCGCACCCTCTCCAACGAGGGTATTTTGCAGGGGGACGAGGTGTCGCAGACCCGAAAGGTTCTGACTGCCGCTGCACTGACCTATGTTGCCGCGTTAATTGTCTCAGCGGCGCAGTTGTTGCGTCTTGTGTTGCTGTTTAATCGCAGACGCGACTGAATTTAATCGCGACAGTGTTGTTTTGACGGCACGGAAAGGAACATTGATGGAGACTGCCCGACAGGTTGCGGCCAAAGCGTTGTTGCGCGTTGACCGCGGCGGCTATTCACAGCTGACACTCGACGCCGCGCTTAACAAAGCGCGGCTGTCTGTGCGTGATGCGGCTTTTGCTTCGGCGCTTTTTTATGGCGCTTTGGAACGACAGTTAACACTGGATCACTGCATTGCCAAATACGCGCGGCATTCGCTTTCGGACACGGTATCGGTTATTTTGCGGTTGGCGTTCTATCAGCTTGTTTTTATGGATTCAGTACCAAACCACGCTGCGGTGGACGAAGCAGTCAATATGACTAAGGCGATGGGACAGCGTGCCGCCTCCGGCATGGTCAACGGTATGTTGCGTAGCTTTTTGCGCGATGACTGTGCAATTCCCCCGATTTCGGGTAGCCTGGCAGCTAGATTGGCGGTTGAATACTCCTGTAACGAGGGTTTAATCGCGCTGTTTTTGGCGTGGCACGGTGAGGAAAAGACGCGCCTATTGCTTTCGGCCTCTATGGGTCGCCCACCAATTTATATCCGCGTTAATACCCTTAAAACAGATGCCGAAACGCTGTTAACGCATCTTTCCAAACACGATTGTAAGGCGGTTGCCCGCCCTTTGGACGGCAACTGCATTGAGATAGAGGGCGACGCAGTACACACTGTGTCGCATAAGCTGGGGTTTTTCCACGTGCAGGACGTCTGCTCTCAGCAGGCCGCACTGACACTGGAAGCGCGACCGGACGAGCGCATTTTGGATGTTTGTGCAGCACCCGGCTCCAAGAGCTTTGTGCTGGCGCAGCAGATGCAAAACCGTGGGGAGATCATATCCTGCGACATAGCCCCCGCGCGACTAGAGCTAATCAAGCAGGGGGCCAAGCGGTTAGGGATTAACATTATCACCACACAGGTCAACGACGGAGCGGAAAAGAACGAGGGCTTAGGCCAATTCGACCGCATCCTCTGTGACGTGCCCTGTTCGGGATTAGGCGTGCTGCGCCGCAAGCCCGAAATTAAATATCGCAGCGTTCAGTCGCTCGAAGGCCTGCCTGAGCTCCAGTATAAAATTCTAAAAACTTCCGCAAACTATTTAAAAGCGGACGGAATTTTAGTTTATTCCACCTGCACGCTGAATCCCGACGAAAATGAGCGGGTGGTTGAATCTTTTTTGAGGGAACACCCTGACTTTTCTCCTGCGCCGTTTGACGGTACGGACTGGAACAAGACTTTTCTGCCCCAGCCGCAGGGCGGCGATGGATTCTTTATTTCACGCATCAGGAGAGACAGATGAACGCGCAGAAAACAGCTGCCACAAAACTTGATATACTGTCAATGCTACCTGCGGAGCTGGAAGCGCTGGTGCGCGATATGGGTCAACCCAAGTTTAGGGCGGGGCAGCTCTTTGGCTGGCTGCATAATAAGCTTGTGGCCAGCTTCGACGAGATGATGAACTTGCCGGCTGCGTTTCGGGCGGCACTCTCAGAGCGCTGCTACATAACGCAGCTTGACGCACGCCGGTGCCAGAGCGCGTCGGACGGCACAGCCAAATATCTGTTTAAGCTACCTGATGGTAACACCATTGAATCGGTGCTTATGCGGCATGATTACGGCAATTCGCTTTGCATCTCCTCGCAGGTGGGCTGCTATATGGGTTGCCGGTTCTGTGCGTCTA
Organism: Oscillospiraceae bacterium MB24-C1; assembly: GCA_030913685.1. Taxonomy (NCBI): domain Bacteria; kingdom Bacillati; phylum Bacillota; class Clostridia; order Eubacteriales; family Oscillospiraceae; species Oscillospiraceae bacterium MB24-C1. Next base: position 2,119,861 of record CP133187.1, read on the forward strand.
CCATCGGGGGCAAGGTGCGTAATTTGACGGCCTCCGAAATGCTCTCGCAGATTTACACCGTGACAAAGCTTTCGGGCGAGAGGGTCGACTCGGTTGTGATGATGGGCATCGGCGAACCGCTTGATAACTTTGATAATGTTGTACGGTTTTTAGAGCTGGTGCGTGATCCCAACGGCATAAACCTTTCTCACAGGCATATTTCTTTGTCGACTTGCGGTTTGGTGGATAAAATTGACGATTTGGCTGCACTATCTTATCAGTTGACACTTTCGGTCTCGCTGCATGCGTGCGATAATGAAACAAGGGATAAAATTATGCCGGTCAATAAGCGTTACCCCATTGAGGAACTGCTGGCGGCCTGCCGCCGGTATTTTGCCAAGACAGGGCGGCGCATCTCGTATGAATACGCACTGATAGCGGGGGTCAACGATAGCCCACAACAGGCTAAGAAGTTGTTGGCGCTGCTTCGCAACCAGAGTTGTCACGTCAATCTTATACCGGTGAACCCCGTGGCTGAAACTGGGTTTACCCGAGGCAGTCGCAAACAGGCCGAAGCATTTAGGGACATACTGACAGCGGGCGGGCTTTCCGCCACCATAAGGCGAGAGCTTGGCAGCGAAATAGACGCGGCCTGCGGTCAGCTTAGAAGAAAAGATGCGAAAGGGGGCGATGCGCAATGTGGATAGCAGGCGATACTCATGTAGGGCAAAAGCGGCGAAACAATCAGGATGTATTCTTAGCGGAGAAGCTGGATGGCAAACTGCTGCTGATGGTCTGCGACGGCATGGGCGGCGAACAGGGTGGCGAACAGGCCAGCGAGCTAGCCATTGAGGCGTCGGCGGCAATGCTGCGCCGAGATTTAAAAGACGTCACCGACGAAAGCACAATGCGCCGGGTACTGGAATGTGCGGGTGCTGCTGCCAATAGCGTGGTTTTTGATGCCGCGCAAGCCGACAGCACACTGACCGGAATGGGTACCACGTTGGTGGGTGCAGTGGTGTTGCCAGACTGTGCGCATTTTATCCACGCGGGCGATTCGAGGGCCTACCTGTTGCGCAACGATGTGCTGACGCAGCTTACCGTGGATCACACGGTGGTACAGGTACTCATTGACCGGGGCGAGATTTCTCAGGATGACGCAAAACATCATCCTCAGCGGCATTACATCACGCGCGCGGTGGGGGTTGTGCCGCAGATTAACTATGACATTTTTTCAATTGACTTGCTGCCAAATGATACAATTCTGCTTTGCAGCGACGGTCTTTACAACTATATGAGCCATGAAGATATTTGCGCGCTGACCGCCATTGCCGTCAAGCGTAAAAGTGTCGCGCCGCTCATCGACCGCGCTAACGAGAATGGCGGCGGGGACAATATTACTGCGGTGATTTGCTGCGTAGCCGAGGAGGTCAGCGCACATGGATAACTTTATCGGAAAAAAGATTGAGGGGCGTTACCAGATCAGCGAGCTGATCGGCGTCGGCGGCATGGCAAATGTCTATAAGGCCACCGATTTGTCGGACGGCAAGACGGTGGCGGTCAAGGTGCTACGCGAAGAGTTTTATGAAAACGAAGAGCTGCTGCGCCGCTTTAAAAACGAGAGCAAGGCCATTGCCATGCTGTCGCACCCCAATATTATCGAGGTTTATGACGTTTGCTTTGCGCATAATATGCGGTGTATCGTTATGGAATACATTGACGGTATCACGCTGAAGGAATATATGGAAGAACAGCGGCCGCTCGCTTGGAAAGAGACGGTACACTTTATCCTTCAGATACTAAAGGCGTTGTCTCATGCACATTCAAAGGGCATTGTCCATCGGGATATCAAACCACAGAACGTGATGCTGCTGTCCGACGCACGAATCAAAATTACTGACTTTGGCATTGCGCGCTTTGCTAGAAGTGAGTCGCACACCATCACCGATCGCGCTATCGGGTCGGTGCATTACATCAGCCCCGAACAGGCCAAGGGTGACCACACCGACCAGCGTGCAGACATTTACTCCATCGGCGCTATGCTCTATGAGATGCTCACCGGACAGCTGCCGTTTGACGCTGACAGCCCTGTTTCGGTTGCCTTAAAGCAGATTGAGCTTGAAGCGCCGTCGCCGCGCAGTATCAACCCCGAAATTCCCGAGGGACTAGAGGAGATTACGTTGCGCGCGATGGAAAAGGATCCCGACCGGCGCTATCAGTCGGCCGATGAAATGCTAAAGGATATTGAAGCCTTTAAGCAAAACCCCTCGGTGCATTTTGAATATAAATACATGACTGATCAAAAGGCGCAAAGCGACCGTTTTAGGCGAAATATGCGCCATGCAAAACAATTGCGGGATGGCAAGGGAGAACGTATGGCAAAACAACGATCCAGAAAACCCATGGGAAAAGAGGTACCGGTTCCTAACCGGGACAATCGAAATTATGAGGATGATGAGCCGCGCAGAGGCTCAATATTGATGGCGCTGGCAGGCATCACTGCGGCGTTTATTGTTATCTCGGTCGCATTTATCGGTGCGATGCTATATCTGAACAACCCACTTGAGAAGGTGCCGGATATCATGATGCCAGATCTCACCGGACTAAAGTACGACGCAATAAAGAATGCGCAGGAATATTCTCAATTCGTTTTGGAGGTTGAAGACAACCAATATAACGATCTTTACGAGCGCGGTGAGGTGGTCAGCCAGAAGCCCAAGGCGGGCACCAAAGTCAAGGAAAACTCAGTGGTACGCTTGGTTATTTCAAACGGCACCAAGGTGGTGCTGATGCCCAACCTTATCGGCATGGAAGAGACACAGGCCTATCAGGAACTGGCCGACCTAGACCTTGAATACCAGAAGGTCGAGATATTTTCTCAACAGCCGGCCGGTACGGTCGTTGCAACCGACCCTGGCTTTGGCAGCGAAATTCCCGCCTCTACCGTTGTGAAGGTGCAGATCAGCATGGGCCCTGAAAACAAGGTGGTTGAGGTACCGGATCTGACCGGCATGGATATCGAAGCGGCCAGAGCGTTGTTACAGCAGCTTGGGCTGGAGATCGGTGGCATCAGCTATGTCACCAGTGACAAGGCGGAGAATGTTGTCATTTCTCAGGACCCGGCGCCGACCTCTCAGATTGCCACTGGAGCATTTGTCAACCTGAACGTTTCGGGCGGCGAGAACCGTAAAAACCAGATTACGCTGCATATTCCGCTGCCAAGCGACGTGACCGACATCGTCAAGATGCAGGCGATGTTTGACGGGCGCATCCTGCGCGAAGAGCGACTGCAACCCTCTACCGCGCTTTTCTGGAAACCACTGTTCGAAGGTTCGGGTGTTGCGAAGATATTTATTCTGTACAACGACTTTCTTTACCAAACCTATGAGGTCGACTTCAACACCGGCGGATATACGCTGGTGGAGGATAATTCAGATATGCACAGCTAAAGAGGAGACACCATGCCACAAGGACGCATTATACGGCAGACAGGCGGTTTTTACTATGTTGACACCGACAACGGCGTGATAGAATGCCGTGCGCGCGGCTTATTCCGCAAGCAGGGGATTACCCCCCTTGTGGGGGATATTGCAGAAGTGGAGCATACCGATGACGGAAAGGGCTTTGTCATCGGCTTGAAAGAGCAAAAAAACAGTTTGGTTCGCCCGCCGATAGCCAACATCGACCGCTTGCTGCTGATACTTTCGATTACCGACCCGGTACCGAATCTCTTGGTGGTGGATAAAATGCTGGCCATTGCCGAATATAAAGGCATTGATGCGGTCATTGTAGTGACCAAGGCCGACTTAGCAGACACTGGCACGCTATGCAGCCTGTATCGCTCGGTCGGCTATGAGGTTAAAAGCATCAATAGCCTGGCCGATTCGCCCGAAGAAATTGCCTCGTTGATAGAAGGCAAACTTTGCGTACTGGCCGGTAACACGGGCGTGGGTAAGTCGACACTCTTAAATGCAATCGATCCAGCACTGGCGCTTAAAACCGGCGAGACCAGCCAAAAGCTGGGGCGCGGGCGGCATACGACCCGCGTCACAGAGCTGTTTGCGCTGTGCGGCGGGCTGATTGCCGATACACCTGGTTTTTCTTCTCTTGAAACGGCGCAGCTTGAGCTTATTAAAAAAGATAAGCTTGAATTGTGTTATCGTGAGTTTGAGCCCTACTTAGGCCAGTGCCGTTTTACCGGCTGTTCGCACACTAAGGAGAAGGGCTGCGCAGTACTTTCGGCGGTGGCATCGGGTGAGATTGCACCGTCACGGCATGAGAGCTATCTTGCAATGTACGAAGAAGCGCGACAGATTAAGGACTGGGAGGTTTAAGCATGGTGCGCAGATGTGTGGTGTTTTGTGCTGGAGAAGAGGGAGAGATAGATTTTACCGTCACACCTGAAGATTTTGTGATCTGTTGTGATGCCGGTTATCTAGCAGCAAAGCGGCGCGGTATCACCCCCGATCTTCTGATCGGGGATTTTGATTCCTACCGCGATCCGTTGCCAGAATCGGTAGAGACGCTGCGATTCCCAGTGGAAAAAGACGACACCGACAGCATGCTGGCGTTGCGTGAGGGTTTGCGGCGCGGTTACTTGCAATTCGTGCTGTTGTTTGCACTGGGCGGTAGGCTTGATCACACACTTGCCAATCTGCAGGCACTGGCTTTTTTAGAGGAATTTGGTGCCAGCGGTCAGATTATCGGCCCGAGAGATCGTGTTCAGCTTTTAAAAAATGGAACACTGGATATCCCCCGCCGCAGCGCGTATACATTTTCAATATTTGCATATAGCGGCAAGGCGATTGGGGTGACGTTAAAAGGGATGCAATATCCACTTAACGATGCGGTGGTTACCGAGGCGTTTCCCATCGGGCTGGGCAATCATATTATTGAGCCGATGGGTAGGGTCAGCGTTTTAGATGGCACGCTGCTGGTGGTCGAATCCAAAATAAATTAGGCGCGACTTGGCGCCGATGTCAACAGAGGAGATTACAGGGTGTTTTCTAATAAAGATATTACGCGCTTGATGATACCGCTTATCATTGAGCAGGCGCTAGCCGTCACCATAGGTGTAGCTGATACGGTCATGGTGGCTTATGTCGGCGAAACGGTGGTTTCTGGCGTTTCAATTGTCGATGCAATTAATATGTTGCTGGTGCAGGTTTTTGCTGCATTGGCAACAGGCGGCGCCATTGTGGTGGCGCAGTATCTTGGCCGACAGAATAAGTCGGCTGCCTGCGAAGCAGCAAAGCAGCTGTTTTTGGTAATGGGTGCCATTGGAATAACGGTTGCGGCTATCTGCGTAACTTGGCGGTACGATATTTTAAGGCTGGTTTATAACACGGTTGAACCTGCGGTCTTAGAATCGGCGCAGGAATATTTTTACTTAACAGCGCTTTCCTTTCCTTTCTTTGCAATCTACAACTCCGGCGCCGCGCTCTTTCGATCACAGGGCAACTCCCGCATATCTATGCTGACCGCCCTGATGATGAATGTGCTCAACATTGGCGGAAACGCTATTTTTTTGTTTGGCTATCACATGGGCGCCCGAGCCGTTGGTCTGGCAACATTGATTTCCCGCATTGTGGGGGCAATTGTTATGGTCTATCTTATCAGGGACAGCCGCAACAGGGTGTATGTCGAGCGGATGTTTCCGCTGAATTTTCGCCCCAGAATGGTGGGGACAATTTTGCGTATTGGTGTACCGACGGGGCTTGAAAACGGTATGTTCCACTTTGGTAAGCTGATGGTGTCTGGCCTAATCGCGTCGTTTGGCACGGTAGCCATCACGGCCAACGCTGTCGGCAACAGCATCACCTCCATCGCTTGTATTCCCGGTTCAGCGGTGGGTCTTGGCATGATTACCGTTGTGGGGCAGTGTATTGGTGCGGGGGAATATGAGCAGGCGCGCTATTACATAAAAAAGCTGCTAAAGTTGGCTTATATCGTCGGTGGCGCAACCAACATTTTAGCGCTACTATTTATGAAGCAGTTGGTTGGGGTATTTTTGCTTTCGCCCCAGACAGCGCAGCTTGCTATCATTATCAGCTCGATGCACGCAGGCGCGTGGTTGATATTTTGGCCCACCGCCTTTACGTTGCCAAACGGGCTACGCGCAGCGGGTGACGTGAAGTTTACCATGATTGTTTCGGTGTCGGTGATGTGGGCTTGCCGTATCGGTTTGAGCTATGTTTTTGCCCTTTATTATAACATGGGTGTCGTTGGCGTATGGCTCGCTATGATCTTTGATTGGGTGGTGCGCACTGTATTTTATATTACACGTTTTATAGGTACGAAATGGCACAGTCATACCGTGATATAAGCATACTTGTTTTTAGACGAACAAAACGCTTCATACTATTTTAAAAGTTGCGAGGTATTATACATTATACCGGCAGCCTTTTATGTTGGCTATTCGACAGGTATCTATAATTTTTACTACACAAAAAGCGCCACCCCAAAGGGGTGGCGCTTAAAGCGCTAAGGCTTACTTTGAGTAATTGTAGAAGCCGATGCCGGACTTCTTGCCGAGCTTGCCAGCACGAACCATCTTCTTGAGCAGGCCATGCGGACGATACTTGGAATCGCCGGTCTCGGAGTACATGACGTTCATGATAGCGAGGCAAACGTCAAGGCCGATCATATCGCCAAGAGCCAGCGGGCCGATCGGGTGGTTTGCGCCAAGCTTCATAGCGGTGTCGATGCCTTCAACAGTGGCAACGCCCTCGGCGTAGATGCCGATCGCTTCGTTGATCATGGGGATGAGGATACGGTTAACAACAAAGCCGGGGGCTTCTTTAACCGCTACAGGTTCTTTGCCCATGCTCTTGGTCAGCTCAAGAACCTGATCAACAGCTTCCTGGGGGGTGTTCTCGCCAGCAATGACTTCGATCAGCTTCATAACGGGGGGCGGATTGAAGAAGTGCATGCCAACAACAGGATGCTCAACACCGTTAGAGATCTCGGTGATCGAGAGCGAAGAAGTATTGGTACCGAAGACAATGCCGGGTTTGCACAGTTTGTCCAGCTCAGCGAAGATATCCTTCTTAACGGACATGTTCTCTGCAATGGTCTCAAGGATGAAGTCAACGTCTGCAACAGCCTCGAGCTCGGTGGCGGGGGTGACACGGCCATAGATGGCGTCCATCTCTTCCTGAGTCATTCTGCCCTTGGCAACAGCCTTGGCCAGCGTGCCGTGCATGTACTTCATCGCACTGTCCAACGTTGTCTGCTTACGGGTTCTGAGAATAACCTCGTGACCAGCCTGAGCAAATGCGTATGCAATGCCGGATCCCATGGTACCGGCGCCGAGTACACCAATTTTCATAATTATTTCCTCCGTTTTTTATATTTGCCTGTCGGCAGTTGATATTACTTATTTTGATAAGGGTCTGCGCGGCGCTTTTCTAAAAAAGCGGTCATACCATTTTTCTGGTCGGCGGTTTCAAAGCAACTACCAAACAGTTTAGCCTCGATGGCTATGGCAGAATCCATATCAGTCTGCAGACCGTCGTTTGCAGACTTTTTAGTAGCGCGCACTGCGATAGGCGCGTTGCGTGCAATACGTTTAGCCATCTTCTCTGCGGCGGGCATCAGCTCCTCAAGCGAATAAACCGCGTTGACCAGCCCGATTTGCAGCGCCTCCTGGGCGTCTACCTGTCCACAGGTATAAAGCATCTCCTTGGCCTTGCCAACGCCGATCAAGCGGCAGAGACGCTGGGTTCCACCAAAGCCAGGGGTGATGCCAAGGCCCACCTCAGGCTGTGCAAACTTTGCGTTCTCCGCTGCGAGGCGAATGTCGCAGCACATAGAAAGCTCGCAGCCACCGCCAAGCGCAAAGCCGTTGATGGCTGCGATAACGGGAATAGGGAAGGTTTCAATTTTGCGGAACACCGCGTTGCCCTTCAGGCCAAAGGCTTCACCCTCGGCTTTGGTCAACGCACTCATCTCGCTGATATCAGCTCCGGCGACAAAACTCTTCTCGCCCGCGCCAGTGATAATCAGAGCGCGCACGTTTTCAAGATCAATGGCGTCGAGCATGGTATCAAGATCTTCAAGCACCTGTGTATTCAGTGCATTGAGCGCCTTTTCGCGGTCGATGGTAGCAATCGCGTATTGTTCCTTTTGCTCGAATTTCACAAAGGACATAGGTTTAGCTCCTCTCAGAATCGCGATACTCGCAAAAGGGATGCGGCAGCAATGTGTCACACCCCTTGCGAAAAATACGTCTTAGAGCTTCTCGACAATGGCGGAAACGCCCATGCCGCCGCCTACGCAGAGGGTGGCAAGACCCTTCTGGCCAGCCTCGAGCTCGTGCAGCAAGGTGACGAGGATACGGCAGCCCGAAGCACCAACGGGGTGACCGAGCGCGATAGCGCCGCCGTTGATGTTGACCTTAGAAGCATCCCAGCCGAGCAGCTTGCCAACAGCCAGAGACTGAGCAGCAAACGCCTCGTTCGCTTCGATAAGATCGATCTGGTCGAGCGACATGCCAATCTTCTTGAACAGCTTCTCAGAGGAGTAAGCCGGGCCAATACCCATGATGGAGGGCTCAACACCAGCGGAAGAACCGCCAATCCACTTAGCCATCGGCTTAACGCCAAGTTCCTTAGCCTTTTCAGCGCTCATAACGATAATAGCGGCAGCGCCGTCATTGATCGAAGAAGCGTTTGCAGCGGTGACAGAGCCGCCGTCGCGCTTGAACGCGGGCTTCATCTTGGCGAGACCCTCGGCGGTGCTACCGGCACGGGGACCCTCGTCCTTATTGAATATAACGGTTTCTTTCTTGACCTTAACCGGTACGCCAACGATTTCAGCGTCGAACTTGCCGGCTTCCTGTGCGGCGCAAGCCTTCTGCTGGGAAGCAGCAGCGAACTCGTCCTGCATCTCGCGGGTGATGCCATACTTATCAGCAACATTCTCGGCGGTGATGCCCATGTGGTAGTCGTTGAAAGCATCCCACAGCGCGTCGTTTACCATGGTGTCGATGATCTTGCCGTTGCCCATGCGATAGCCATAACGAGCCTTGTCCAGCGCAAATGGAGCCAGAGACATGTTTTCCATACCACCGGCCATGATGACATCGGCTTCGCCAGCCATGATGAGCGCAGCAGCCATGTTGATGGTCTTCAGACCGGAGCCGCAAACATTATTCAGGGTAAGAGCGGGGGCTTCAATCGGAATACCTGCGTGAATAGCAGCCTGACGAGCAGGGCTCTGACCCATTCCGGCGGTCAGAACATTGCCGAAGAGAACCTCATCGATGTCAGTGGGCTTAATGCCAGCACGCTCAATCGCTTCTTTCATTACGATAGCGCCGAGCTGTTCTGCGGGGATATTCGAGAGGGCACCGCCCATCTTGCCGATAGCCGTACGGCAAGCGCCTACGAGTACGATTTCTTTGCTCATGTCTTATTCCTCCGTTTTTTTGTGTGTGCAGTTTTAACCTTTCAGGTTATGCTTCCACAAATATACCATTATTGGGCTAATGTTGCAATAGAATGCATTCCCGTCTTACCGAGTTGACGAAAAATTTGTACACCTTGCCAAAAAAAAATAAAATTTCATGACGAATTTAGTGGAAGTGGATTTATTATATTGAAATAATAAACACAATGATCAACGTGCAAATTCTTTCCATAATGCCGACTGAAAGCCAAATATTTACATGACATTGTTAAAATTTTAATTTTCGCAATGTGCGGCATATGAAAACAAATTTTCACGTAGCATTTTTGGGGAGACTATCGCCTCCCCATAATTCTTTTAAAGCACGGGTCACAACATGTCGATAAACTTCATAGCGTGCTTCTATGCTTTGCCCATCCTGAATATTATTTTCAAAAAAGCACTGATAATACGCGGGCTCTTCCAAACAATTACCTTCATAAACCCATCCCTTCCAAGCAATATAGGCGGGTGTTTATGGCGCTGTCATTACCACCAGCGTAGCAGTTGCCAACCCAAAATAACCAACAACACGGTGGCAAAAATCAAAGCCAGTCTAAAGGAGCACAGCAGCACCAAAAGCGCCCCCAGCCCAAAGGCGCCCGCAATCGCGGCAAGTCTGCAGCACTGGAATCGGCGCATTGTAACCCTCCTTTTGGATTATGTTCTCACTTTAATATATTCCAAAGTGAATTCAGGTGTGATTGTGGACTGGAATTTGATGTGTTGTCCGAATAATTTAAAATTTCTGCGAATATAAATCGGGTAGAAATGAATAGCGAGGAGAGAGCCGAATGGAACTAAATCTTCATAGACGATCGGTTGCGGCCTGCGAGCTTCTGCTCGATACGGCCGCGGAACATCCCATAGAGTGCGACGTGCTGCTGCCGGATTATTGCCCCGATATTGTTCGGGTGCTTTGCTGCCAGGTGCAAAGTGCCGTCACCGACTGTGCTGTACGCAAAACGACCTTTACGGTTGAAGGTATGGCCATTGTCAAGTTGTGCTATGTCGGTGAGGTGGGTGGTGTTCGCAAAACTGAGTATAAGATTCCATTTTCAAAAAGCTTTGAGCTTAAAAGTGAACCTACTCGCCCCATCTGGTCGGTCACCTGCGAGCAAGGGCACACCAACTGCCGCGCCGCTTCGCGCAGGCGTATTGATGTGCGGGGCGTCATCATGCTGCGAGTGAAGCTTCTGGATGCCTCACAACAGCAAACAGTTGATGCGGCTGAAGGTATGGGGGTACAGCTTCGTTCCTGTGAGGAAAGCGCATCAGACTTAACCGGTCAGATGCAGCGCCAGTTTTCGGTGGCCGAGATTCTGACCCCAGGGGTGGGCAAAAGCCCAGCTATAGAAATTGTGCGGGCTGAGTGCCGACCCACCGTGCAGGAAAGCCGGGTCATGGCTTCTCGTGTATTGCTTAAGGGCGAATTAATGGTACACCTGCTGTATAAGACCGACCCCGAGACTGGTGCTCTAGAAACCGCCGACTATTCCTTGCCGCTCAGTCAGGTAATAGAGGCCGACAATCTAGACGAGGATATGCAATGTGAAGCGCAATTGAGCTGCGTATCGCTCGACTGTACACCCGAAGAAACGGGGCAGGACGGCGACCTGCGTTTAGAGGCGCAGCTGGTTGCGGTGATCCGGTTCTTTAGGCCGATTATTCTCACCGGAGCCACCGATAGCTACTCTACGCTCTATCCCACACAAAACACCCTCTCTAAGCTACGCGTACCTAAGACCTGTACAGCGGTTTCAGAGCGTGGCAGCGTACGCACCGAGGCAGAGGCACCCGAGGATGTCACTGCGTTGCTGGATGTCTGGGCCAGCCCGTTCGGGCAGAATACCCATATGGAAGATGGCATGCTGACGGTGAGTGGTCAACTGAAATTTATGGCGTTGGTATCCACCGAAGAGCTTGGTGCAGACTGTGTGACCCACACTTGTGATATGTCTATAAAAGTACCCTGCAAAAACGAAATGGCAGAGCTGATGAGCGACGTCACGGTGCTAGCCGTTTCCGGAAGTTTAAGCCAAGGTAAGTTAATGTTGGGCTGTGAATTGCTGCTCTCGGGCATGCTCATCGAATTTGAGATGAAGTCATTGCTCACCGACCTCATGGTCGATGAGAGTAATCCGCGCAAGAGCGACCCGTTACTGGGTCTGATGATCTACTATGCGAACGCCGGCGAGCATATCTGGGATATTTCTAAGAGATTCGGCTCACTGCCAGCGCAGATTATGGCGGACAATGAGCTGACGCAAGAGGTGCTGGAAGCTGATATGCCGCTGATGATACCCACCGTTTAGTGTGCAAAGGGGAGAAAGAGTATGGAAAGCGCAACCAACCACCGCATCTATGAAGACATTGCCCGACGCACCGACGGGGACATTTATATCGGCGTTGTCGGCCCGGTGCGGACTGGAAAGTCCACATTGATCAAAAAATTTATGGAGCAGATGGTACTGCCGAATATTGAGGATTCGGCTTGGCGTGACCGAGCCACCGATGAGATGCCGCAGTCGGCGGCGGGCAGAACCATCATGACAACCGAACCGAAGTTCATTCCGGAAGAGGCCGTGCGCATCTCGGTGGACAACAACGCGCAGTGCAATGTGCGGCTTATTGACTGCGTGGGCTACATTGTCCCAAGTTCGCTGGGCTATATCGAAAACGACCAGCCCCGTATGGTGATGACCCCGTGGTTTGATCGTGAGATTCCGTTTAACATGGCCGCCGAAATTGGCACCGATAAGGTCATCAAAGAGCATTCGACCATCGGTCTGGTTGTTACGACCGACGGTTCCATTTCTGACATTCCGCGCGATGAATACGAAGAAGCTGAGCAGCGCGTTATCAACGAGCTCTCCGGAATTGGTAAACCATTTGCGGTGGTGCTCAACTGCGTCAATCCCGAATCAGAGCAGGCGCAGGCATTGGCGGCTCGAATGGAAGAAAAATATCAGGTGCCGGTCACACCGCTCAATTGTTTGGGGTTGGATTCTCAGGGAATAGAAAAGATTCTGCAGAGTGTACTTTACCAGTTCCCATTAAAACAGATTGCGATTGAAATACCGCGCTGGATCGTGGCGCTCGAGAAAGATCACTGGTTAAAAAAGGCGCTATACGATGCTGTTAAGCAATCAACATTTAGCATCAAACGTATGCGCGAGCTGCCCGAAAAACTGGCCGGTGCTAAAAAATGTGAGTATCTCAATGAATTCTCGCTCGATTCCATTGATTTCGGTCAGGGTAGTGCCCGCGCACGTGCAACGGTAGATCCAAAGCTGTTCTACCGTGTCATTGGCGAGGCAACGGGTATCGACGTTAAGGATGATACCGACCTTATGCCGGTGATGATTAAGCTAGCCACTATTAAACGCGAGCATGAAAAATATCGCCACGCACTCGAAGAGGTAGCGGCTACGGGCTACGGTATTGTCATGCCCACCATGGAGCAGCTAACGCTCGAGGAGCCTGAAATCATCAAGCAGGGTGGGCGGTACGGCGTTAAGCTCCGCGCCTCAGCACCGTCAATACATATGATGCGTGCCGATATCTCCACCGAGGTTTCACCTATCGTAGGTAGTGAAAAGCAGTCACAAGAATTGGTCGAATATCTGCTTTCAGAGTTTGAGAGCGACCCGGCCAAGATTTGGAGCTCGAACATTTTTGGCAAAAGCCTGCACGAGCTGGTCAACGAGGGGTTGCACAACAAGCTTTATCGCATGCCGGTCGACGCCCGCAGTAAGCTGACAGAGACAATTGAGCGCATCATCAACGACGGCTGCTCCGGCCTGATCTGTATCATTTTGTAAAGGATTATTCGCCGGAATACACCTATAAAAAGCGCGGCAGAGGCGCAAAAGCTTACCAGCTAAAGGTTTTTGTGGGGTTGCGCCTAACGCCTACCCCAATGTTGCCCAACGGCACTGTATATATAAATTTGCCAGAATGCGCGCGCTTTTTAGACCGATACTAATATCTTAAAGACGGTGGCCGCGGCTCCATAATAGGAATCGCGGCTACAGTCTTTTATTTTTATTTATAATTTATTTATTGAATTCAATGGAAATAAACGGTATGATTAAATAATCATACCAATAAAAAGGAAAAGCTGTTATGAAAAATATAATGCGATATGTTTTATTTATGGTTGCGGCTGCTGTTTTAATGTCCACCTGTATGGTGGCATTTGCCAAAGAGAAAAAAGATGATTTGCCGACATCGGCCAATTGCACAATCACCATTGAAGGCGAAAACCTCACGGTTTCAGGTAGTTATATGGCAACCAACAGTTATGCCATCAAGGATAAGACCGTGTCCTTTGCGGTGGACAGAAGCGGGTTGGTACTGACCTATCCCGCCCAGAGCAACAGTGTTAAAACCATCCGCCTGGGCAAGCGAACTAACGCGTTTACCGTATCCGGTGCGCTAGATTCGCTTACGCTTGCTGATACGCTTGATTATCACTACTATGTGACTATTGATGCGGCTGTCAATCAACTGACGACGAACGGCGATGTCAAGCTCACGCTAGCTGAGGCTACTGAGATCAATACTTTGACCGTTGCAAACGATAAGGCAATTGTTACGGCCCAAAGTGGTGCCATAGTTCAGAACACCAACCAAGCATTGGATTCTGAAACCTATCTATCGGCGGTTGTCCGCGAATATCGAACGAATATCGCGAGTGCTTCTTATGATAGCACCACTGGGGTGCTGTCATTGCAGGCTGACCAGAGCGGATGCACCGTCGACGATGCGCTAAAGGATGTCGTACTTACTGTGAAAAAGGCCAAGAATGATGCTGCAGTGGCCGGACAGTGGTACTGGCCAAACCTCGACGGCGGTGCGACGGCCAGTGGCCGTTATCTGTATCGCTTTGCCCCTACGCAAGGGGCGGGCACACAGGAGCTGATAGTGACATTTTCCAAGGTTGAGCACGCATCTTAAAAATTTTAAAGCATTTCTAAAGGGGTTGTTGCAAACGGCGCGCAACCAAGGGCTGTTCTAGTGTGGTATGCTGTCATTCCATATGTAGGCGAGTGCCCTCGGACGCGCCGTTCTGCTACATCCTCTTTTTTGACCATTGAAAGCCACATGCCACTGCTGCTACAGTGTATTTACTGTGGAAAAGGGTTACGCTTTTCACATAACAGCGTGCACACGACACCAGTAGGTTAACAGAAAAGCGCTTCCCGAAAAAACGGGAAGCGCTTTTTAAATGCGTGGAGCTTACTTATCAGCGAGAGCTGCCTTGAACTGCTCGATCATCAGCGGCACAACCTTGAACAGGTCGCCGGTGATGCCATAGTCGGCCACTTCAAAGATGGGAGCCGCATCGTTCTTATTGACAGCGATGATGCACTCGGAATCCTGCATGCCAGCCTTGTGCTGGATAGCACCGGAAATGCCCAGCGCGATATAGATCTTGGGGTGAACGGTCTTGCCGGTCTGGCCAACCTGATGGTCGGCAGAGAGCCAGCCTGAGTCGATGGTAGCACGGGAGCCACCGACAACGCCGCCGAGAACATCGGCCAGCTCATGAGCCAGCGCAACGCCTTTCTCAACGTCCTTGCTGATGCCGCGGCCGACCGAAACAACCACATCTGCACCGGTGAGGTCAACCAGCTGCTTGGCAGCCTTGACAACCTCAAGAACCTGAGTCTGCATATCAGCTTCGGTGAGCGAAAACGTGGGCTTAACGATCTGGCAGGCGTCAGCCTTGGCCTGATCGAACGCAGCCTTCTTCATAACGCCGGGGCGAACGGTCGCCATGGCGGGGCGGAAACGGGGGCAGATGATGGTGGCCATCAGGTGACCGCCGAAAGCCGGACGGGTCATCTTGAGGTTTCTGTCCTCATAGTTGAACTTCTGAGACTCCAGATCCAGGGTGGAGCTTTCTCTCAGGAACTCAACATACTTGACAACGTCAACATCTAGGTGGGTGCAGTCGGCGCAAAGACCGGTGTGCAGACGCGCTGCGCAACGGGGGCCGAGGTCACGGCCGATATTGGTCGCACCGATGAGGAAGATCTCAGGCTTCATCTCGGTGATAACGTCGCAGATCACCTTAGCATAAGCGTCGGTGGTATACTCCTTGAGCAGGGGGGAATCGCAAACGATGACCTTGTCGGCGCCGTAGCCGCCAAGCTCCTTGGCGATGCCCTCAACATTGTCGCCCAGCAGCAGACCGCAGAGCTCAACGCCCAGCTCGTCCGCCAGCTTACGGCCTTCGGAGATCAATTCATAGTCTGTGGGCATCAGTTTGCCCTGACGCTGCTCGCAGAAGACCCATACGCCTTTAAAAGCAGCGAGATCGGTATTGTTAAAAGTAGCCATTCGTACTATCTCCTTTCAATCAGATGATGTGCTTTTCAAGCAAAATGCTGGCCAGAGTGGCGCAGGTTGCCTTGTCGGCGCCCTCGAGCATAGTGCCAACACCCTTCTGAGGAGGAGTGAAGGACTTGAAGATGTTCGTGGGAGAGCCCTTCAGACCAATGGTGTCCAAATCAATCAGCGGATCGTCCTTTAAGGTCTCAAAGTTGAAAACATGCAGCGGCTTGGAATAGCAGTCCATGACGCCGCTGACGCTCATGTAACGAGGATCATTGAGCTCCTTGATGCAGGTGAGCAGGCAAGGAGTCTTGGTCTTGATGGTCATGTAGCCGTCCTCAAGCATGCGGCGGCAGGTGACCTCAGTGCCATCAACCTTCAGATCAGCCACATAAGAAATCTGGGGCAGATCCAGCTTCTCAGCGATCTGGGGGCCGACCTGTGCGGTATCGCCATCGATAGCCTGGCGGCCACAGAAGACAATGTCGTCAGCCTCAAGGCCGAGCTTCTTGATAGCAGCTGCAAGAATCTGGGAAGTTGCATAGGTATCGGAACCGCCGAATTCACGTGCAGAAACGAGTACGCCTTCATCAGCGCCCATAGCCATCAGCTCACGGAGCATGGCCTCTGCGGGGGGCGGGCCCATGGTAACAACGATAACCTTGCATCCGCTTGCGTCCTTCAGACGGAGAGCTGCCTCGATGGCGCTCTGGTCATCGGGGTTGATGATAGCGGCCATAGATGCACGGTTCAGCGTGCCATCAGGATTGACGGCAACCTTACCGGAAGTATCCGGAACTTGCTTTACACAAACTATTGCTTTCATAAAACGGTGCGCCTCCTCTTACTTAACCTGAAGAGCATTCGCGATGACCATGCGCTGGACTTCGCTGGTGCCTTCGTAGATTTCAGTGATCTTCGCGTCACGCATCATGCGCTCAACCGGGTAATCACGCGTGTATCCGTAACCGCCGAAGAGCTGGACGGCGCGGCGGGTGACATCGTTTGCGGCCTCGGCGGCAAACAACTTGGCCATTGCGGAATCGATGCTGTAGGGCTCATGCGCCTGCTTCTTGATAGCGGCGGAATAGACCAGATACTGCGCAGCTTTCATGCGGGTGTGCATGTCGGCGATCTGGAACTGGGTGTTCTGGAACTGGGAAATGCGCTTACCAAACTGGACGCGCTCCTTGGTGTACTTGATGACTTCGTCAATAGCGCCTTCACCGATTCCCAGTGCCTGAGAAGCGATACCGATACGGCCGCCATCGAGGGTCTTCATAGCAATCTTAAAGCCCTGGCCTTCTTTGCCCAGAAGGTTTTCCTTGGGGACGATGCAATCTTCAAAAATCAGATCAGAAGTTGAGGAGCCGCGGATGCCCATCTTTCTCTCGTGCTTGCCGACAGAGAATCCGGGGAAGTCCTTCTCAACAATAAAAGCGGAAATGCCGTGGTTGCCCTTGCTGCGGTCGGTCATTGCCATGACAACGAACACATCAGCATAGCTGGCGTTGGTGATGAAAACTTTGGAGCCGTTAAGAACATAATGGTCGCCTTCCAGAACTGCAGTGGTCTGCTGTCCGGAAGCGTCGGTGCCTGCGCCCGGCTCGGTAAGGCCGAATGCGCCGATCCACTCGCCGCTGCAAAGCTTGGGTAGATACTTCATCTTCTGCTCTTCAGTACCATTTTCAAAGATGGGCGCGCAGCAGAGCGAAGTGTGAGCCGACACAACAACGCCGGTTGTCGCGCAAACCTTAGAGAGCTCTTCGACGCATATGGCATAGGACAGAACGTCAGCGCCTGCGCCGCCATACTGCTTGGGGAAATAAACACCCATCATGCCCAGTTTGGCCATTTTCTTGACGGTCTCCATCGGGAACATTTCCTTCTCGTCGACCTCTTCGGCTAAAGGCTTAACTTCATTTTCCGCAAAATCACGATACATTTTGCGTAGCATTTGATGTTCTTTGCTCAGTACAAAGTCCATATTGTTTTCTCCTCCTATAATAGAGTAAAACGCGGCGAGTATGGTGATTTTACTCGGCGGTTTTCAAAGGGACGCTTGAACGTAATTGCACAAAGCAAAACTAATACTTTGACACAACTACAACGTTATAACATTAACACGCAGCTATAAGGAATGCAAGCAGATTTGTTAATTTTCTAACACGACAGCAACTTTTTGTTAAACCATACAAAAATGCTGTTGAATGCAATCTCAATTAGGTGAATGTGTTTGCCAAAAACCCACTTGGTTTTTCAGTCATTTTGGCGGGAATTTCAAGAGTTAAAAGCGAATTGCAAAATATTAAACGACCCTGGGCGACCTTCATCGGCCAAGAGCTATCTGCCCTGTAAAGAATGGCTTTATCGGTTAGATTTTCTCCAAATTTTCAGCTTTTCAGCTTCACGAATCAGCTCTTCGCGGAACTGCGGATGTGCGACTGAGATGATGGCTTCGGCGCGCTCCCAAGTGGTCAAACCCTTTAAGCAGACCTTACCATACTCGGTGACAAGGTAATGGGTGCAGGTGCGGGTGTCGGTAACGATAGAACCAGGGTTAAGGGTAGGCAGAATGCGCGAGCGCAGTACACCATTTTTATCGGTGAAGGAAGACGAACAGCAGATGAAGCTCTTGCCGCCTTTAGAGAGGTAAGCGCCCAACACAAAGTCGAGCTGTCCGCCCGAGCCGCTGATGTGGCGAGTGCCAGAGGATTCAGCATTCACCTGTCCAAACAGGTCGATATCCACGGCGTTATTAATGGACATAAAGTTGTCAAGCTGTGCAATTTGGCGAGAATCGTTGGTGTAATCGACGCCGGTGGCCATGACGGTGGGGTTCTGGTCGATGTATTCATACAGCTTTTTAGAGCCGGCTGCAAAAGCAAACACCTGACGACCACGGTCGATGGCTTTTTTGGAACCGTTGATTTTGCCGGCCTTGGCGATGTCAACAAAGGCGTCGACATACATTTCGGTGTGAACGCCAAGATCTTTAAGATCGGACTGCGCAATCATCGAACCGACGGCGTTGGGCATACCACCGATGCCCAGCTGCAGGCAGGCTCCGTTGGGGATCTCTTCAACGATGAGCTTTGCAACCGCCTCATCAACCTCAGTAGCAGCGGCGATGCCCATTTCGGCGATGGGCGGATTAGTGCCTTCGACCACCATATCCACCTGCGAGATATGTATTTCCGTCTCGGCACCGCCCAAGCAGCGGGGCATATTTTCATTGACTTCGAGTATGACGATCTTAGAAGTCTCGCAGACCGCCTTCAAGTGGGAGGCGTTGGGGCCAAAGTTAAAATAGCCGTGCTTATCCATCGGTGCAACCTGGAACATCGCCACGTCGCCGGGGACAATGTGCTCGCGGTAGTAGCGGGGTAGCTCGGCGTAACGGATCGGCGCATAGAATGCAAACCCTTTGTCTATAGCTTTGCGCTCAATGCCGCCCATATGCCATGAATTCCAGCAGAAATGTGCCTGTGGGTCATCAATTTTAAAAATTTCGGGTACCCACATGCAGATACCGCCGCGAATTTTGATGTCGGTCAGATCGCTCATGCGCGCTGCCAGCGCCTTATCGAGTGCAACTGGGTGACCGGTTGTCCAACCGTAATCGATCCAGTCGCCGGATTTAATAACGCTGACTGCTTTTTCGGCACTTGCCAGCTTGCTTTGATACAGTTCTTGAAAGCCCATCTTGGAAAGTCCTCCCTGTTAGTCTTATATTTAACGATCAAGTCCTTGCTCATTATAGTATGAATCAATTGAGATTTCAACCGTTTGTGTTTCGGCATAGTTCTAAAAAACGGTACTGTTTTGGACCTTTTTTCTACAATTACTAACACTTTCTTTTATAATGTGTAAAAAACGATCGTCATTATATTGACAAAATTAAAACAAGACGTTTATGATAAAATTAAATAAATCCCTGCGTACAAGAGGCTATTAGGCTGTCAAGGAATTTTTCGTAGGAGGAAATGTTTTAGTGAGCAGATTAGAAATTCGCACGCCAAACCGTTCCCAAACTGTGGTGGAGGGCCTGTACCGTGATATTGAAAGGCGCATCACCGCAAGCCCGCCCGGACTGTGTCCTGTTGACCTTTCAGCAGCATTTCTCCACCTTTGCCACGCGCAAACCTGCGGTAAATGCGTTCCCTGTCGCATAGGACTTGGGCAACTGACCGCGTTGCTCAGAAATGTACTCGATGGAAAAGCGGCACTTTCAGATATTGATTTGATTGAAAAGACCGCTCGTGTCATTAAGGATACCGCCGACTGTGCTATTGGGCGCGAAGCGGCCGATATGGTTTTAAAAGGGGTCAAGGGATTTCATGACGATTATGTAGAACATATTACCCACCACCGGTGTCTGTGCAACCTCAATCAGCCGGTGCCCTGTGTGGCACTATGTCCCGCCGGCGTGGATATCCCGGGTTATATCGCGCTGATTTCAGAAGAGCGCTTTGCCGACGCGATTAAGCTGATTCGAAAGGATAATCCATTCCCAACCTCTTGCGCCATGGTGTGTGAGCATCCGTGTGAAGCCAGATGTCGCCGCAATATGGTGGATGATGCCGTCAGCATCCGGGCGCTAAAGCGCTTTGCAGTTGACAACGCGGGGGTGGTACCGGTGCCGGAGTGTGCCGCACCCACCGGCAAGCGGGTCGCCGTCATAGGCGGCGGGCCAGGCGGACTCAGCGCTGCATACTTCCTCTCGCTCATGGGGCACGAGGTTGAGGTGTTTGAAAAGCGCGCTCACTTGGGTGGCATGCTACGCTATGGCATCCCCAGTTATCGTCTGCCGCGTGAGCGCCTTCAGGAGGACATCGATGCCATCCTTTCCACCGGCATTAAGGTCAACCTCAATTCGCAAATCGGCAAGGATATCACTATCCGTGAGCTGCGCCGCCACTTTGACGGTGTATATATCGCCATCGGTGCGCAGGCTGACAAAACGGTCGGTATCGAGGGGGAGGATGCTCGCGGCGTTATTTCGGCCGTTGAGATGCTGCGCGGCATCGGTGACGGTGTTATGCCCGACTTTTCTGGCAAGCGGGTTGTCGTCATCGGTGGCGGCAACGTCGCGATGGACTGTGCCAGAAGCGCCCGTCGTCTAGGTGCTGAGCATGTCACCATCGTTTACCGCAGACGGCGTGACGACATGACTGCTATGTCGGAGGAAGTTCAGGGTGCGGTCGAAGAGGGCTGCGAGCTTGTTACGCTGCAAGCACCGGTGCGCATCGAGCATGAAGAGGGCGATAAGGTCCTGGCACTGTGGACCCAGCCCCAGATCATCTCCACAATGGATGACGCCGGTCGCCCGCGCCCGGTCAAAGCCGACGCGCCGCAGCAACGCATCCCCTGTGATCTGGTTGTGGTCGCCATAGGGCAGGGCATTGAGACCGCACCGTTTGAGGAATACGGCATTCCGATAAAACGTGGTGTTATTGATGCCATGAACTCCAGCGACGTCTGGACGATAACCGGCGTGTTTGCGGGCGGCGACTGCGTCACCGGCCCCGCCTCGGCTATCAAGGCGATTGCCGCGGGCAAGGTGGCGGCTGCCAATATAGATGAGTACTTAGGCTTCCACCATGAGATCAAGACCGACGTCGAAATTCCTGGCGTGCGTATTGCCGATACACCTGCCTGCGGACGGGTGCTACCAAGTGAACGCCCGGCCTGTGAGCGTCTGGGTGACATGGAATTGATTGAATACGCTATGACGGCGCAGGAGGCAGCCCAAGAGGCGCGCCGCTGTTTGCGCTGCGATCACTTTGGTTATGGTTCATTCAAAGGCGGGAGGACTAAAAAATGGTAAAGCTGACGATAGATCGCATTCCCCTTACGGTTTCGGAGGGCTCCACCATTCTCGAAGCCGCTCGTTCAATCGGCATCGGAGTGCCGAGCCTGTGCTATTTAAAGGATATCAACGAGATTGGTGCCTGCCGTGTCTGCGTTGTTGAAATTGAAGGCATGGAGAAACTGGCACCCTCTTGCAATACCGTTGCCGAAGAGGGAATGGTGGTATTCACGAACAGTCCCCGTGTGCGCGAGGCGCGCCGGGTCAATGTCGAGCTGCTGCTCTCGCAGCACGATTGCCGTTGCGCCGCCTGTGTGAGAAGCGGAAACTGCACACTTCAATCAATTGCAAACGATCTTGGCATCTTAGAGATTCCCTACGCGGCCGACTATGCACCCACCGACTGGACAACGACCTTTCCACTTTATCGCGATGCTGCCAAGTGCATAAAATGCATGCGTTGCGTACAGATTTGTGACAAGGTACAGGGGCTCAACATATGGGATGTCGAGGGAACCGGCTCACATACAACGGTCGATATCTCGTATAATCGCCAGATTATGTCTGCCGATTGCGCGCTTTGCGGCCAGTGCATCACCCACTGTCCTGTGGGGGCGCTGCGTGAGCGCGATGACACCCAAAAGGTGTTTGACGCGCTGGCAAACCAAGATATCGTCACAGTGGTGCAAGTGGCACCCGCTGTGCGCGCCGCCTGGGCCGAATCGATGGATATTCCGGATAGCGAGGCGACGGTGGGGCGCATGGTTGCCGCGCTGCGCCGCATTGGCTTTGATTATGTTTTTGACACCAATTTTGCCGCAGACCTGACGATCATGGAGGAAGGCAGTGAATTTTTGGCACGGATTAAAAACCCGGCCTATCTCGACAAGCCGCTGTTTACCTCTTGCTGCCCCGGATGGGTGCGCTTTTTAAAGGCGCGTTACCCCGAATATACCGAGAACCTTTCCACTGCAAAGTCTCCTCAACAGATGTTTGGCGCAGTGACTAAGACTTATTTTGCACAAAAGCTAGGCATAGATCCGGAAAAAATTTGCTGTGTTTCAGTCATGCCCTGCGTGGCCAAGAAACAGGAGTGTGCACTACCGACCATGCGCGACGCTGGAGCGGGGCAGGATGTCGACATCGTCATTACCACCCGCGAATTAGCCCGCATAATGCGCTCGGAGCATATCCTGCTGCGCAGCCTTTCTGAAGAGACGTTTGACAGCCCGCTTGGGGTTGCCACTGGCGCGGGGGTTATTTTTGGTGCGACCGGCGGCGTTATGGAGGCAGCTCTGCGCAGCGCCTACTTCCTTGTCAAGGGTGAGAATCCCGACCCGGACGCCTTTAAATCGGTGCGTGGACTGGACGGTTGGAAAGAATCGGAGTTTATGCTGGAGGGTAATAAGCTGAAAGTTGCGGTGGTCAGCGGGCTGGGCAATGCCCATCGGCTGCTCGACGCGATCCGCCGTGGCGAGGCCCGTTATGATTTTGTGGAAGTGATGGCTTGTCCCGGCGGCTGCGCCGGTGGCGGCGGCCAGCCGATTCACGACGGGTGTGAGCTTTCGGGCCCACGCGGCGAAAAGCTTTACGGGTTGGATAAAAACGCCGAGATCCGATTCTCGCACGACAACCCCGAAATAAAACGGCTGTATAAAGACTTCTTTGGAGAGCCGCTGTCGGAGAAATCGCATCACCTATTGCACACAGATCATTTTGGTTGGAGCATGAACGAACCGCATCGAGCTACGGAAAGACCGTAAACTGTTGCTTAAAGGCCGTTTATAGTATATGCTATAAGCGGAAAGGATGATAATACATGAACAGTTTCGAGTTTTATAGCCCTACTAAGGTTATTTTTGGCAAGGACGTTGAAAGTCGCGTCGGCGAAGAGGTCAAGGCTCGTGGCGCTTCCAAGCTACTGGTACACTTCGGCGGTGGCAGCGTTAAAAAGACCGGCCTGTTGGACCGTGTAGAAGCCTCGCTGAAAACGGCCGGAGTTGATTACATCCTGCTCGGCGGTGCTCAACCCAACCCCCGGCTGGGTCTCGTTCACGGGGGCATCAACCTTTGCCGTAAGGAAAAAGTGGATATGATATTGGCTGTCGGTGGCGGTTCGACGATTGATTCGGCTAAGGCCATCGCCATGGGCGTGCCGTATGACGGCGACGTGTGGGATTTTTATGACGGTAAGGCAAAGCCTGCCGCCGCACTGCCCACCTGCAACATTCTGACGCTTGCCGCTGCTGGAAGCGAAACCAGCGCCAACACTGTCATCACCAACGAGGATGGCTGGATGAAGCGCGGCTTTGGCAACGAGTTGTTGCGTCCTGCCTTTACGCTGATGAATCCTGAACTGCTGTATACCCTGCCGGCCTATCAGACCGCTTGTGGCGTGGTGGATATTATCATGCATACCTTTGAGCGGTTTTTCTCACCCGGTGGCCTCAACGAGGTGACCGACCGTATCGCTGAGGCAATTCTGCGCACCGTTATGCAGTATGGCGCGGTGTGCGTCAAGGAGCCTGAGAACTATGAAGCGCGTTCGGAAGTGATGTGGGCGGGCAGCCTTTCGCACAACCAGCTCACCGGCCTTGGCCGCGTGACCGACTGGGCAACCCACCAACTTGAGCACGAGCTCGGCGGTATGTTCGATGTGGCACACGGCGCAGGTCTGTCGGCCATGTGGGGTTCGTGGGCGCGCTATGTTTACAAACAGGATATGATGCGTTTTGCCCGTTACGGTGTCAATGTTCTAGGATTAAACCTCAACTATGAGAACCCGGAAGAGACCGTGCTGGCAGCGATTGCACAGACCGAGGATTATTTTAAGTCGATCGGCATGCCGACAACCATTCCCGAGCTGATGGGCCGCACCCTGACCGAGGACGAAATCAAAGAGCTTTCGGCCAAATGCACGAACTTTGGGCTTCGTACAATCGGCGGCTTTGTCAAGCTGGGCGAGGAGGAGATCCTCAACATCTTCCGCGCGGCCAACAAGGCGTAAGAACGCCATTACGGCTATTATAAAAGTGATAGAGAACCCCTGTGCTGGAAAGAAGATGTCCGGCACAGGGGTTCTGATTTGGCGATAAGCTCCCAAATATACGGCGCAGACGATGCTGCGTGCAACAAAAATACCGCCCGCGCTGTCGTGCTACTTTACGACAACGCGGGCTTTTTTATTTGACGTGGTTTTTGCGGTAGGCTAAATAGCTTTCTAAAATCAGTACGGCGGCGACAGCGTCGATAACCGCTTTGCGTTTTTTACCGCGTACATCGGTTTGGTTTAGTATGCCGATAGCCGAGACGGTTGTGCTGCGCTCATCCCACAGCGTGACAGGTAAACCACTTTGTTCGCGCAGAATATCGGCCAGTTGATGCGCCAACTCGCTGCGAGGCCCGGCCGAGCCATTCATGTTCAGCGGGTTGCCAACGACAATTTCTTCGGCACAAAGCTCGGTGGCGTGTGCCAAAATTTTGGCGACCAGTCGCTCACGGTTATATTCGGCAATCACCGCCACGGGTGAAGCCAGCAGCTCGCTTTTATCACAGACGGCAAGGCCTGTGCGTGCATCGCCATAATCGACAGCTAAAATAATCATGGGTAACCCCCCTCTTTCGTAGCACGGTTAGTATATTTCGGTATCAGTGTAATAATGCTCAAGAATTTCGACGTAATCATAACCTTCCAGCGCCATATAATGCGCGCCGTATTGGCTCATACCCACCCCATGGCCATAGCCGTAAACGGTGAATTCAAACCGTTCTTTAGAGGCGTTATATTCAACGTCAAAGCAGTGTGAGCGCAGCGCAAAGGACAACAATTTTTCACGTATGCTGCGGCCTGTGATGAGCTTAGTGCCGTAAGTTCCGCCCTGTGAGCGGGTTTCGCCGCCAATTTCAACTGTGCCGACATAACCGCCCGGGGCGTCGCGTTCAACGCTAATCCAATCCTCTGGGTCGCCGTCCAGCACAATACCATACACTTTTTCAACTTTTGCGGCAAAATCGTCCTCCGAGATGGTGTAGCTGCTTTGATAATAAGGCGATTTGCGGTCGGAGGCGCTTTTTACCGGGACAAGATAAGGCAACGCGCCGCCCCAAACTGCCTGAGAGCTGGTGGTGTAACCGCAGCTGGTCGAGTGGTAAACGGTGTTGGCGTAACGCCCATTATAATAAACGCCCACGCCCAAAACCGCGTCGACTGCATCTTCAACGGCGGAAGAGATGTTGCTGTTGAGCAACACGGATGGGGCGATTCCGGCGGCGTTATTATATTTGATCATGGTATAGGTGGCGACCACATGCGCCTTCAAGGCCTCAGGCGCAAGGTTGCCGCGCGTTTCGTTTTGAAGCACCTGGCAGACAAGGTCATATGCATTCATACGCCGAACGCTGCCGCCGTAGGTGTAAGAAAGCTTTTCATCAAAGGCGTCGTCGTGCGCGGACGGCGTATCGTCTGAACCGCGAGGTGGATCATCCTCCTCGTCATCCTCGCCTGTGTAAACATACACCGTTTCATCCTCTGATGACGATGATGGAGTCTCGGGTGCAGACGATGAGGCGGCCGGTACTGATGATGATGGTTCAGGTACGGATGAAGACACTTCAGGAGCAGACGATGATGCGACCGGTGTGGATGATGGTGCTTCCGCTTGGGATGATGACATCGCTGGTGTGGACGGAGATGATACTTCAGGTACCGATGATGCCGTTGGTGCAGATGCTTCAGATTCAGACGATGATAGATCCGCTTGGGATGATGGTGTGTCTTTCTCAGAAGACGATGCTTTCAGACGCCAGGGTGGTACCGTCCGGACTGGACCCAGAACGGTAAGCTGCTCAGAAGTGCCCGAAGCATTTGTCTGTTGTGCAGGGGTTTCGTTCTTCAATGTGCCCAGTAGTGCCGCAGCCGCACCAGCCAGCGCCATGACAGCCAGTACGCAGGCGATGGCAATGCACCCAACAATAGTCTTCTTACGCCCGTTTTTGCTTTGGCTGCGCACAGAGCGCGGCGGCTTTTTAGCCTGATGCCTTTTGTCTGGTGACTTAGCCTCGGGTGCTTTTGCGGATAATGGTAAAGATTCAGGTTCAGCTGCCTCAGTCGGCAATTGTTCCTCGGCGACAACTATGGGCGTTTGGTCAGGCGAATCAAACAGCGAGGTTAGCAGTGTTTTTAGCCGAAACAGCTGCGCAGGGTCGTCATATTCGTCAAACAGTAGCAGGGCGTGCTCGTGGTGAATGCAAAGGCAGGCGGGGAACAATCCGTCGCCTGCAAAAGAGCGGGCGCCCTGCGGCAGATTGCAGCAACGCGCGAACTCAGAAAAGACCAGATCCTGCTCGCGGCAGCGCTTTTCAATATAACCGGCCGCCGCCTTGGAGTGAACAAGCGGGCGTCCCAGTGCGTCTGCGGCAGCCTCGCGGGCAAAGCCGCCGTGCGACATGCCGCCGATTACCAGTACCAATTCGGCTTCGGAAAGCGCCGTGGCGATGGCCTGAGCCAGGCTCTGCCGGTCATTTTGGCAGATGATCTCCTGGGCTTTTAGCTGCATGGCGGCCAGCATCGCGTCTATGCTGCCACGCATTTCACGGCAGCTGTCGTTGGGCTCGATGATTGTCAGCCGCATGTGTCCCTCCCATTTTATATTTTTGAGTACACAGATTTAGATCGTCAGCTCGGTTGTTTCGTCTATCCATACCGCTTCGGTACCGGCCACCGCCGCTTCAATCAAACGCGCGCGATCTAACCCGCTTTCAGCCTCGATGACCCACTCCAGCTGTGGGCGGGTGCGGGGATGGCGCGGGGTGAAGACGGTGCAGCAATCCTCATAGGGGAGGATCGATGTCTCAAAGGTATCGATCTTGCGCGCAATCGTCACAATTTCTTCCTTGTCCATACCGATAACTGGGCGGAAGACCGGCAGTGTAGCAGATTGGTCGGTGCAGGCGATGGCCTGCATGGTCTGGCTGGCTACCTGTCCTAAACTTTCGCCAGTTATCAGTGCGCCACATCCGTACTTTTCACCAAGGTGCGAAGCCATTTCCATCATCAGGCGACGCATCACAATAGTGAAATATTCCTCAGGACACTTTTCACCAATCTCCTGCTGAAGCTCAGTGAATGGCACAACCAACAGGCGTACCCGTCCAGTGTAGGCCGACATCTTCTGACAGAGCATTTTAACCTTCAGCAATGCACGTTCGCTGGTGTAGGGCGGGCTCGCAAAATGGACCGCTATAATCTCCAGTCCGCGTTTCGCCATCATATAACCCGCGACGGGGGAGTCGATGCCGCCCGAGAGTAACAGTGCTGCTTTACCGGCGCTACCGATGGGCATGCCGCCTGCACCCATTTGCTGCCCGGCGTGCAGATAGGCTGCGCGGTCGCGCACCTCAGCCCAGACCACCAGATCGGGGTTGTGTACATCCACCCGCAGGTGGGGGTGACGCTCCAACAGATAGTGCCCTAGTTCGGTGCAAATTTCTGGCGACCCCATCGGAAAGGTCTTGTCCGATCGCTTGGCATTGACCTTAAAGGTTTTCACCGAAGCAAGCGCATCGTCTAGATAATCCGCCCCGGCGCGCATAGCATCAAAGCTTTTTTCGACTACGGCGCTGCGGCTGATGGCAGCGATGCCAAAAACGCGCGAAAGACGCAGATAAGCCTCGTCCATGTCGATGTCGTCGGTCATGGGCGTGACAGTGATGGTGGACTGTGCCTTGGTAACGGTAAACGCGCCGACAGGGGCAAGCCTACGGCGGATATTCTTCATCAAAATACTTTCAAATGTAGCGCGGTTGGTGCCCTTGAGCGCTAGCTCACCATATTTAAGCAGAACAATTTCCTTCATGGATGATCCTCTTTCTTTATCGGACTTAAGACTGCCGCAGCGATTGCATGGCAAGGCTAAGGACGTCGCAAAAGCGTGTAGCTTCTGGCGGGGTGTTGGTCTCGCACAGACTGATGCGCAATGCCGAATCAATTTCGCGCACACTTTTGCCCATGGCCGCCAGAACATGGCTTTTTGCGCCCTTTGAACAGGCCGAACCGCTCGAAACATAAATACCATGAGAGGCGAGAAAATGCAGCAGCGTTTCAGAACGGTAACCAACGGCTGAACAGTTTAATAAAAACGGCGAACAATTTTGGTTCGGAGAATTGACGATGACATTTGGCAGGGCGGACAGTCCTTCGATCAACGCATCCTTGGTTTGCTGCGCGTTGGTGCGGTTGTCATCCAGTCGGTCTACGGCATTTTTTGCCGCCAGCCCTAGCGCTGCAATCATAGGCACACTCTCTGTACCTGGCCGAAGACCGCGCTGTTGGCTTCCGCCGTAAAGCAGCGGCGTCACTCTGACTTTGTCGGCAAGATAAAGTGCACCGACTCCCTTAGGTGCATGAATTTTATGCCCGCTGAGCGTCAGCATATCCACCCCCAACGCCGAAACTGAAAAGGGGATTTTGCCGAACGCCTGCACCGCGTCGGTGTGCAGTAGGGCGTTGGGTGCTTTGAGACGTAGCTTTTTGGCTACTTCGGCCACAGGCTGGACAGTGCCCACCTCGTTGTTGACCAACATCATCGAGACAAGGATGGTACCCTCATTGCAGGCATCAAGCAACTTTTCAACGCTGATGCGGCCGTCTGACTCGGGTTGGATTTCGACCGTTTCAAAGCCGCGCCGGGAAAGTTCTCGCGCCGCAGCCAGTACTGAGGAATGCTCAACCGACGTGGTGACGATACGGTTACCACGCCGCTTTTTGGCGTCTGATCCACCAAACAGTGCCAAGTTGTTGGCCTCTGTTCCGCCAGAAGTAAAAAGCACCTGCCCACCTTTGGCACCCAGTGCCGATAGCAGCTGCTTTTGCGCACGCTCCATCAACAGCTGCGCCTGTACGCCCCGGGTGTGCAGTGACGACGGGTTGCCGTAGTCCTCGCGCATCACCTGCGCCATCAGGGACACCACGCCCTCATCCACCCGCGTCGTTGCGGCATTATCAAAATAGATTTCGTTCATGGGAATGCTCCCCTTACAAACAATTTAAAGATCCATAATTCTATTATTATACCTTAAAAACAGCCTTTTTTCAACCGCCAGAGATATTTACACCACTGAGATCAAACATAGGGATGAACGCACTGTCGGCTGCGGAACCATCCTGAATATAGCAGTGGGTGATGCCAAGCTCAGCCGCGTAATCGACCAGCGCATCGTAGTGGCGCGGATTCACACGGCGGGTCAGCTCAGGGCAACGCGCGCTAAATTCACTGCTGGGGTTGTCCGGTGGGGTGTACTGGCTCATCAGGCTTAAGAGAATATCGTCGCCAAAATGGTTATACAATAGATCGACTGCCTGCATAGAGTCGGCTAGCTGACCCGGCAGCAATAGATGTCGCACTAGCACGCCCCGGCGTAGAAGGCCATCATCATCCAGCACAGGCGGGCCTACGCATTGCAGCATTTCAGCGATTGCAGACAGCGCCGTTTCGGGGTAATTGGGCGCGGCGGAATATTTTAAGCCTAGCTTCTCCTGTGCATATTTAAAGTCTGGCAACCAGACGTCAACCCACGGAGAAAGCATCTGGATGGTATCGACCTTTTCGTAGCCGCCGCAATTGTAGACAACCGGTAGCGATAGGCCTTTCTGCCGTGCCAGCATCAGCGCGTCGATAATTCCAACAGCGTAGTGCGTTGGGGTGACAAGATTGATGTTATGTGCGCCCTGTGCCTGCAGTTCAAGAAATATTTCGGCCAGACGGGCCGCAGAAACGGTCAGCCCCTTGCCACCGTGGCTGATCTCGTGGTTCTGGCAAAACACACAACCCAGCGTGCAGTGTGAAAAGAAGACGGCCCCCGAACCGTTAGTGCCTGATATGCAGGGCTCCTCCCAATGATGCAATGCTGCACGGGCAATTTTAATTTCGGACCCGGTCTTGCAATAGCCCGGGTGTAAGGTGCGATTGGTACCGCAGTTGCGCGGACAAAGGCGACATTCAATTAATCTGTCGTATAAAAAGTGATTCATTGGCATCTCCTTCACCCGATTAGGTAAGCGTTTATAGACACCTTATCATAGCGTGCCAAACACAAAGTTTCAAGAAAAAATACAGTTTTGAGAAATCCCCTAGTAGGATGACAAAATATAAAAAAACTCTCGAAGGATGCACATGTAAAAAAGCGAAAGGGTTGCGACCTGCCTTAGCAGACCGCAACCCCTCGAGTGAATGTGAATTTGCACGTAGGCTGGTAACCGCCGCTAGCACCGTTTAAAAGGCATTACCAGGCTATGGTCGTGGCGCATTGCAACTGTCTGAAAGGATGATGTGCAGCAACGAAAAGCGGTCACGTAGCATGTCCGCCACAGGCGGCGGACTTTTTAAGACGAGGGTGTCGTCGTCCTGAGGAGCGAGAGGTAAGCTGATGGCTACTGTGGTACCTTCATCTTCCTTTGACGCGATGGCTAAGGTTCCATTGTGAAGGACAATAATTTGTCGAGCTACTGATAAACCCAGCCCGCTACCGGACATTGGTAAGCCTTCGTGATCGTAAGAAAAAAAGGGTTCGCACACCTTATCCAATAAGTTTTGCGGAATTCCCTGACCACGATCTCTTATCGTAATGTGCGCACAGGAATCATCGGCGCTCAGTGCTAATGAAATAGCATTATCCGGCTTGGTAAAGCGGCAGCAGTTGGAAATGATATGCAAAATGGCATGATTAAGCAGTCTGTCGTCGGACATGATATATACCGGAATTTCTGGTATATCTAAAGAAAGCCCAATGCCGATGGAGTCGGTCAGCACTCCGGCAGCCAGCCCCAGCCGTCTTAAAAGATCACTCAAGTCAAGCAGGGCAGGCGAAAAGGGTTCATTTCCGAGTAGAAAGTGCAGATGCGCCGTAAAATCAATAGTGAATCGCAACATGTGGTAGCTATTTAGGTTTATCTGCTGTGTCAGCTCACACAATTGCTCGTTTTGCTGGACATCAGGCATACGCGCAATGGTGGAGATACCAGCAAAAATATTGGCAAGTGGGGCACGAAGTCTTCCTGAAATTGCAGAAGTCAAATAGTCGATGCTCTGTGGTAGCATAGGAGTATCCTGCGAGTCGGCAAAGCCAAAAGAGATGAGGTAACCGTCTTCAATTGGGGTAAACGAAGCCGCAAAATGTTCCATGGCCGTGAGCGGAACAGAAAAAGCCCGCGGCTCGCCAGAGGGAGTTTTTTTTATGACTTCAAGCTGTGCGGAAGAAACCAGTAAAGAAAGGCCTCCCGGAACAGACAATGCAGGATAGTGCTTGAGCGCGCAGGCATTGACCCATACTATTAATAAGTTATGGTCTGCCACTGCAAACGGGATGGGGGAGTTGCCGTGAAGCTGTTGGATTAATGCAAGTTGGGATTGCATGTAATCGTCCCCTTTTCAGGTGATATTTATTACTAATATAGTACCATATTATTCGACGTGAAACAACGTAATTCGACAAAATTTCTAAATTTAGGAAATTAGAACATTATTAGAGTGCTTTAACGTGAAATTGATTTCCAAAAAAGACTTGATCTTTTGTGTGAATTATACCAAAATTTTATATAACTATTGTTATTATATAAATTATGTGATATAAAATAGACAAAATATAAAAACAAATAATATTTTTTTGAAAGGATGTAACTAGAGTGGCAATTAAAATTGGCATTAATGGTTTTGGCCGAATCGGTCGACTGGTTTTCCGTGCGGCTGTCGAGCAGCCTGAAAAATATGAAGTTGTTGGAATCAACGATCCGTTTGTTGACCCGGACTATATGGCGTACATGGTTAAATATGACTCGATACATGGTCGTTTTGGTGGCAGCGTAACGGCTAAGGACGGCAAGCTTGTCGTTAATGGAAAAGCTATTACGGTGTTCGAGTGTAAAGACCCCGCTGAAATTGCATGGCGTGACTGCGGCGCGGAATATATCGTGGAGTCCACCGGCGTATTCACCACTGTAGACAAGGCCAAGGCGCACCTTGTAGGCGGCGCCAAGAAGGTCGTTATTTCTGCCCCCTCTAAGGACGCCCCCATGTTTGTTATGGGCGTCAATAACAAAACTTATACCAAGGATATGACCATCGTTTCCAATGCTTCCTGCACCACCAACTGCTTAGCGCCGCTGGCTAAGGTTATCAACGACGAGTTTGGTATTGTTGAGGGGTTGATGACGACAGTGCATTCGACCACTGCAACCCAGAAGACTGTGGATGGTCCTTCTAAGAAGGACTGGCGCGGCGGCAGAGCAGCTACAGCAAATATCATTCCTGCGTCGACCGGTGCTGCAAAGGCCGTCGGCAAGGTTATTCCTGAATTAAACGGCAAGCTGACCGGCATGTCGTTCCGCGTTCCCACGCTTGATGTTTCAGTGGTGGACCTCACCGCTCGGCTCGCAAAACCTGTGACGATGGAAGCGATCTGCACGGCGATCAAGAAGGCTGCCGAAGGCGATATGAAGGGTATTTTATGCTATACCGATGAAGAGGTGGTATCTTCCGACTTTATCACCGATCCGCACACCTCAATTTTTGATGCAAAGGCTAGCATTTTGCTCAACGAACAGTTTGTTAAGCTCATCAGTTGGTACGACAACGAGTGGGGTTATTCCAACAAAGTGCTCATGTTGATCGGGCATATGGCGTCGGTCGACGCGCAGTAAAAATCTTTGAACTTTGTGCAAAGCAGCCATACTGGGAAGATATTTCTTGGTAGGGCTGCTTTTGGTACATAAAAACAAAATATCCTGCCAAAAATACTATGAAAACAGCAAGGTGCCGATTTAATTGAGAAACTCACCAAATTGTTGCATCAAATCCGTTGATTTATTGGCGTCCGTGCTCTAGCCACATCAAATTGGTCGTGCTACAATAACAGCGGAGCCCTATATTGTGTAACAGGAGGCGTTTCTTTATGGCAGTAAAAATCGGCATTAACGGCTTTGGAAGAATTGGCAGAGTCGTGTTGCGGCAGGCGTTGGCGATGCCAGAGCGCTTTGAAGTCTGCGCTGTCAACTACCGCAATGTAGACCTTGAGTATATGAAGTATATGATGAAGTACGATTCCACTTTCGGTCGTTACCCCGGAACGGTGGAAGTTTATGAAAAGGGGCTAAGCTTTAACGGCGTAAAAATTCCCGTCTTCAGCGAAGCCGACGCTACTCAGGTGCCGTGGGGTGCGTTGGGGGCGGAATATATTGTTGAATCAACCGGTGCCTATGTCACGGCAGAAAAAGCTGCTGCACATCTTGCTGCGGGCGCTAAAAAAGTAGTTATTACTGCTCCAGCCAAGGATAATTCCCCAACCTTTGTTATGGGCGTTAACCATACCGACTACACCAGCGATATGACGGTGGTTTCTAATGCTTCCTGTACAACAAACTGCCTGGCACCGCTTGTCAAGGTGGTCAACGACGAGTTTGGCATCATTCAGGGGCTGATGTCCACCATCCACGCGGCAACCGCCAAGCAAAAGGTAGTGGACGCGCGTTCCATGAAGGATTGGCGCACCGGCCGCTCGGTGTTTGGCAATATCATTCCCTCTACCACGGGCGCTGCGAAAGCGTGTGGCCTGGTAAT
Organism: Oscillospiraceae bacterium MB24-C1; assembly: GCA_030913685.1. Lineage (NCBI taxonomy): Bacteria > Bacillati > Bacillota > Clostridia > Eubacteriales > Oscillospiraceae > Oscillospiraceae bacterium MB24-C1. The sequence continues at coordinate 2,154,055 of CP133187.1, forward strand.
TCCCGAGGTCAAGGGCAAGCTGACCGGCATGTCGTTCCGTATCCCCGCGGCCGACGTTTCGGTGGTTGACCTGACGGCTCGTTTAGAAAAGCCAACAACTTATGACGCGGTTTGCGCCGCAATTAAAAAGGCCACCGAAACCACGATGAAGGGCGTTATGGCCTACTATGACGAGCAGGTGGTTTCGCTTGATTTTCTGGGGGATACCCACACCTGTAACTTTGATGCCAGCTCCGGTATTATGATTGACGATAATTTCATTAAGCTGCTGGCATGGTATGATAACGAGTGGGGCTATTCCAACAAGGTACTGATGCTTATTGAGCATATGGCCGCGGTGGATGCACAGTAAGCGCTACTCCCATAAAGTTTAATTCTTAATGTGAAGAGGGGTGAAATTTTTCACCCCTCTTTTAAATTTCAATGTAAGGAGACCAAAAAAGATGATCAGAAAAGTTGAGCCGAATGACCGTGAGGCTTACATTGGGCTGGTGCAGAGATTTTATAACTCAGATGCGGTAGATCACGACATCCCGAAAAAATATATCGAGGCAACTTTTGACGAGCTAATGCGCTCAGATGTTTATGCCGACGGCTACATTATGACCCATGATGGAAAACCGGCGGGCTATGCGCTGATCGCTAAAACCTTCTCGTGCGAGGGCGGTGGGCTGACGGTCTGGGTTGAAGAGGTGTTTATCCTACCTGAATACCGTTCGCTTGGGCTGGGCAAGGCGTTGTTTGCAACACTCGAAGAAAAATATGGTGGTTCACTAGCGCGTATGCGCCTGGAGATAGCGCCCGACAATATACGAGCCAAAAGCCTGTATCAAAAGCTGGGTTTTCAGGAACTACCCTACCAGCAGATGGTTAAGGAATTTAAATAATAACAGAAAGCGCTGCCGATAAAGGTCGACCTTTGTCGGCGGCGCTTATTAGTCGCAAAGCTGAGTTGGCAATAGTAGAAAACCCCTCTATAAACCGGCTTTCATCCTATTTTAGTACCCCGGTGGCTATCAATATATTGACCAATAAAAAAAATAGGTACATCATAGAAACTATAGCGGTGATGGATATAATAAGCCGGCACCGGTCTTCCCCACGCTTTTTGTCAATGATGACACAGACAATAATCAGCGCAATGCTAAGGGCAAAGCCGACAGCGCTCATGGTTAACGACATTTGTACATCCGTCCTTTCTTAGTTTATCATAGCGCACAGGACTTCAAAAGAAAAGACCTAAATTTATATTGAGCGATCGTTTACGGAAACTTTACCATTAAACGACGTCAAACTAGATATATTTTTAAAATAATAATACGTTTATAAAAACAAAACGGGCGAAAGCCCGTTTTGTACAGTATGTCGATATAAAAAAATCGTAACCTGGCAACAAGTAAGAAGATGTTTCAATGGCGCAAGCTTAACGGTCGGCATTGCGCCACCGGTGCGAGATGCCCTGAATTAAAGATACCATGACTAGTGCGACCAGACCTGCTGCAAAGCCATTGTTGTAGAGGTTGTAGCCGCCACAGGGTGCGCCAACCGCCAACACGACTGCGGCATGCAAAAAACCGGCGATAATGCCGTAATGCCAGCCGAACTGGCCAGATATTGGTGCGAGTGCAGTGCCAAACAGCGCTGCTAAAAGCATGCCGGGGTCGGTTTGGGTGGGAACCATAACATGAGAAGCAATCCAGACGCCGAACATAATGGGGATGGTATTCTTGGGGTGCTCGCCGGCCGCGCCAAAACCGATTGCCGTGAGAATCGCACCACACACAGGACCATTGAGATCGCCGCCCACTAGCATCACATATCCAAGCGAAACGGCGCCCATTGCGCCCATGTTCATCATGGTCGCACCAATGCCGTCGGTGATGACAAAGTCAGTGGGGGAACGACCCGAGTGACGCATAATACGCCAGTAGGACGGGAAGTTGAAGTTGCACAGAATAAACCCAAAAACGATCAGCGCTACAATCAGCGCGATAAGGTAAATCAGCATGGACATTGGAAAGCCGTCGTACCAGATCATGGAGGTTTTTATCGAACCGCCCATCGCCTGCGTTACTGAAGCGATCATCAACGCCATCAGTCCACCAGTAAAGCCGTAATTAAAGAGGGTATAGCCCATGTGGGTCGAAAAGGAATGTTCCGCTAAGGGGATGATTATGTAACCGATCAGAGTACCGATACCTGTAGCGAGAATGATTCTCAGAAATAGGTGTACCGGGGTTTTAAGCAGAATGTCGCTTACAATTGGCGCAAGCGTTGTAGAAAAAAGCGCTGCGTTGGTATAGCGCGACATCGGCTGCCCTTTGACCTTGGCATAAATCCAAACGCCGAGAAAAAACGGTAAAATGTTGAGGGGGTTTTTTCCGAACAACGAAAAGCCCGCCATCAAAAACATCATCGAAATGGTGCCTCCGTTGTAGGGCGTTTTGATTAGTAATGTCAGACCAATTGAAATCAGGGTAACGATGCCGGCGTTCACCAATGCGGCCCCGATAGAACCAATGACAAAATAATCAGTGATTAAAATGTCTGAACAAAGAATATATGCGATAAGGCCATCTAAAATACTTTTTGGCGTTTCTAGGCAAAAGCCAGCCACAATCAACGAAAGTGCAAGAATAAAACACATTCGTTTTGAAATCTGAGCGTTATCAGGGATAGAAGCGGCGTAATGTAGCTTTGTCATGCAGGATCCTTCCTATAACTTGCAGATTTTTTAATTATTCTATCAGACTTTGAATGTATTTTCTACCGAAAAATGTATATAAAAATGAATTTAGTAAAAAACTCACACATTCCATACTATTTTATGTGTAAAAAGTATGCTGATGGTCACCTCGTAATGGCTTGACAAATTTAAATGGAAGGTTTTGATAGGTATAAAATTGAAAAAGATCAAACGCTCAAGGTACTAATAATCACATAGGGAAGTAAGACAAAAGACGAGTGTATTTAGGGTGTATGATAAGCTTAAAACCCCTTGCGCAGGCAAGAGGTTTGATATATACTAAAACCACTCAGGATATGGTGAATTTACTCGGTGTACATGCTCGATTGGCCAATTTTCGGCGCTCTTTGCCAGTTGCAGGGAATTTTTAGCCTCCGCCCCGTACCCGTCATTAAATCAGCGTGTTCCAAAAGGTATTTGGTACGGAGGATGCGAATGCGAATTAGAAGAAAATCCTGGGCGCGGCCGGAACTTGCCGAAAGCCCGTTTGTTATAGACTGCCCCGACGACTGTCGCGGGCATTGGAAAGAGACATTTGCACGGACTGAAGCGCCGCTGCATTTAGAGTTGGGCTGCGGCAAGGGTGGCTTTATTGCGCAAAAGGCTTTTGAGAACCCCGATATTAATTTTTTGGCCGTTGACCTTAAAAGCGAGGTGCTTGGGCTTGCCAAGCGTAACGCCGAGCGGGTCTATTCCGAGGGTGGGCGCGCGGTGGATAATCTCCGTCTTGCCGCGCACAACATAGAATGGATTGACCATATGCTTGCCCCCGAAGATCAAATTGCGAAGATTTATATCAACTTTTGTAATCCATGGCCCAAAAAGCGTGATTTTAAACATCGGCTCACCCACCCCAGGCAACTGGCGCTCTACAAAAAGTTTCTGCTGCCAGGGCACCAATTGTTGTTTAAAACCGATGATGACGTTCTTTTTGAAGCCACCGGGGAATATCTGATTGAATGCGGCTTTAAGGTGGTTGAACATATTGTTGATCTGCCGGCCTCACACGAGGCTTCGGCTATTATGACAGAGCACGAGCGAATGTTTCGTGATATGGGCCTGCCTATACACTATATTGCCGCCGTGCTGCCGGAGGGAAATGTATGAAACCGTTAATATTACTTACCGCGGGGTACGATGTATCCTCAAACGGGCAAAACCGCAGATACCTCTATCAAAACTATGCAGACGCCGTTACCCGCGCGGGGGGCATTCCGCTGTTGCCGCTTGATGACGGTGAACTGGCGGAAGATTTGGCCGCGCTGGCTCAGGGGCTGCTGATCACGGGCGGACCGGACCTTGACCCTGCGCTTTATGGCGAGGAAAAGCACCCCGAGTGTGGCCAGGTTGATTCTCAGCGCGACGCCATGGAATACAAGCTTCTTGAGCGTTTTGTCAAAGCGAAGAAGCCGGTGTTTGGCATATGCCGCGGCATTCAAATTATTAACAGCTATTTTGGCGGCACGTTATGGCAGGATCTGCCCAGCCAGCTTGACGTGGTGCACGGCGGAGGCGACAAGCCGCACGACTGTGTGCATATGACTGAACTGATGCCCGGTTCGCAGCTACACAAGTTTTATGGCGGCCGTATTATGACGAACAGCTACCACCACCAATCGGTCAAGGCGATGGCAGAGGGTTTTGTTTGCACCGCCACCTGTGGTGAGGTTGTTGAGGCGATGGAACACACCACCCTGCCGATTTTAGCGGTGCAATGGCACCCCGAACGCATGACTGGCATCCACCGCTTTGAACACCATGGACCCGATTCAGCTCCGTTGTTTCTTGGGTTTGTTAAACAGTGTAAAATGTTGGGTCGACCGTAAATGTGCCGTATTTAAAACAAAAGCAAACCCGGGCAGAAGGTGGCTTCTGCCCGGGCTTACTTTTCGCTTATTAGGGCAACCTGATCATAAAACACGAAGTCGTCGATGTCGCCCTGCACTTCAAACCACTCCATAAAACTTGATAATACATCATATTCGCTTTCATTTTGTTCCATAGTTGTCGTCTCCTTTTAAAATAGCTTCTACCATTATACGCAGCCAGAACGAAAAAGATGTTAAAAAAAGTCTGCCAATTGATATTTTACTTGCAAAACGATATAATACTAAAATAACATAGTTATCCATAAACGCCGGTTTTTTCATGGCATTGTCTCGTTTTCTATATGGGTGTACAGCATTGTCTATACAATAAAATGGTGCGCATAAATTGATATGCCTTCTAATTTAATAAAATGATTAATATAGGCCCTTTTTCTATTTTCTGTAGAGAGGTTTCTCGCCATTTGTTTTATAAAATAAAAAGCCTCTATATTTATTATTTAAATTAGAATAAGCATAAACTTTTAAGTCGATGTTAATGCGTACAAAGAGCTTTCATCAGTCAAGCTGCGCAGGATGAAAACTTGTCATACACATAGGCCGGCGCAGCGGCAGAAGGGAGTCTGTTATGTATTATAATGCAAAGAACTTTTTCCCTCTTATGAAAGATCGAAAAATAGACGTCATCGGCTTCGGCGTGAGCAATTCTGAGCTTTTGTTCCGACTGGTACACAGTGGCGCGCAGGTGACATTGCACGACAGCCGTACCGAGGATCAGTTCCGACCCGAGCAGATTGAACGCCTAAAGAAAGCGCATGTCGAGTTGTCGTTAGGGCAAAATTATCTGGAAGATTTAAACGGCGAAATCATTTTTCGCACCCCTGGCCTGCCCTTTACCACCGCACAGCTAACCCGAGCGCGTGAACGGGGCAAAATTGTCACAAGCGAGCTGGAGGTGTTTATACGGCTGTGCCCCTGCCCGATATACGGCGTGACCGGATCGGATGGCAAGACCACCACTTCGAGCATTCTGGCTGAGATGCTGCGTCGCTCTGGTAAGGTGGTGCATTTAGGTGGCAACATCGGTAAGCCGTTATTGCCTATTTTGGATATGGTCAGTGAAAATGACCTGTGCGTCATTGAGCTTTCAAGTTTTCAGTTGCTGTCGATGCGCTGCTCACCCGATGTGGCGGTCGTGACCAACATCAGCCCAAACCATCTCGACGTGCATAAGGATATGGCGGAATATGTCGGTGCGAAGCGCAATATTGTGCGGCACCAGAGTGCATTCTCACGGGCGGTGCTCTCCGCAGACAGCGCCGGTGCTGAGGCGTTCATGGATGAGGTGCGCGGGCCACTGGCCTTTTTTTCGCGCCAGCGTCCGGTGCAAAACGGCGCTTGGATGGACGGTAAAGGCGACCTTTACCACAGCGTGGGTGGCCGTGCAGCCTTTTTGATGAACCGCAGTGAAATTAAGCTGCCGGGGCTGCACAATGTCGAAAATGTACTGGCTGCGATCAGCGCCGCATGGGGGGCCGTTACCCCAAAACAGATTTGTGATGCTGCCCGCACGTTTGGGGGCGTTGAACACCGCATCGAATTTGTGCGCTTAAAGGATGGCGTGCGTTGGTATAACGATTCAATTGCCACATCCCCCACCCGAACCGTGGCGGGGCTGATGAGTTTTGAAGAAAAATTGATTTTGATTGCGGGCGGCTACGATAAAAAAATTCCGTTTGAGCCGCTGACTCGTCCGGTGCTTAGTCGTGTTAAGTTGCTGATACTCACCGGACCGACCGCCGATAAAATTGAGCAGGCGGTCACTGATGCGGACGGGTTTAAGGCCAGCGGGCTTAAAATCATCCGTGCGAAGGATTTGGCCGACGCGGTGGCACAAGCCAATGCGCATGCCAAGTTTGGCGATGTGGTGACACTAAGCCCTGCCTGCGCCAGCTTTGATGCCTTTTCTAATTTTGAAGAGCGGGGCAACTTCTATAAAAAATTGGTTAATGCCCTTTAAATAAAGGAGATACAGATGCTGGATTTGTTAAAAACACTGTGCCCGGCGACAGGTGTTTCGGGTGATGAGGCCGACGCTGCCAAGGTAGCTGAGAAGCTGCTCTCACCATTGGGTCGGGTGGAGCACACGCCGCTTGGCAGTGTACTGTGCTATATGCCACCGGCCAAGGCGGGGCTGCCCCGCGTCATGCTGGCGGCGCATCTTGATCAGGTTGGCCTGATTGTGACCCGAATCACCGACAGGGGCTTTTTAAAGGTAGCCGCCTGCGGCGGGCCAGATCGTCGTACGCTCGCCGGTGCGCGTGTAACGGTGCATACGGCTTGCTGCAAACTGCCGGGTGTTGTAGTTGCAACGCCGCCCCATCTTTCGGATGGCAAAACTAAAACTGCAAAGCCTGAAGATTTGGCGGTTGATATCGGTCTGAGCGCCGAAGCTGCGCGCGAAAAGGTTGCCCTTGGTGACCGAATTGTCCTAGACGGTGTTTTGGAACCGCTGTTTGCCGATCGAGTTTGCTCCGCGGCGCTGGATGACCGCGCGGGCTGTGGGGCTATTATACGTGCGGCCGAACTGTTAAAAAAGACTGAAAAAGCCGAAATAATTGTGGCACTTGTTTCTCAGGAGGAGGTAGGCTCTTCGGGTGCGGCGACCGCGTCCTTTGCTGTTGCGCCTGACTTTGCCTTTGTTGTTGACGTGTCAATGGGGTTGGCACCTGATGAAAAGGCTGAGTCCTGTGGCGAGATGGGCAAGGGCCCGATGATCGGGGTCGCACCGATTCTAGACCGCCGCCTCTCGCGGCAGTTAACCGAGACGGCCAAGCGTGCCAACATCCCGTGGCAAATTGAAGTGATGCGCAGCCGCACCGGTACCGACGCCGACGCCATCGCTGTTTCCGGCAAGGGTGTTCGCACCGCGTTGGTGTCAATTCCGCTGCGCTTTATGCATACGCCGGGTGAGGTTGTTGCGCTCTCCGACGTTGAAAATACGGCCCGGTTAATTGCCGAGACGGTTGGAGGTGGCTTATGCAACAGCTGATAAAAGCGCTCTGCGCCGAGAGGGGCATCTCTGGTGACGAGGGGCGCGTTCGCGCCGTGATTGAAAAGCAGCTTTCGGGCAAATGTGCCCTTAGCGTAGACCCGCTCGGGAATCTCATCGCTGTTAAAAGCGGCGAGAAACCCCAAAAGAAGATTGTTTTATTTGCCCACATGGACGAGGTGGGTATACTCATAACTGCCATTACTGGCGAAGGGCTGCTAAAGTTTTCGCCTATCGGCATCGACCCGCGTGTGTTGCACGGCCGGCGGGTGCGCATTGGCGACGCGGGTATTCTGGGTGTCATCGGCGCTAAAGCATGGCATCATCTGGATAACGACGAACGCGAGGCAGAACTCAAAGCCGAGGGGCTTTATATCGATATTGGAGCATGCTCTAAGGAGGAGGCGGCCTCGGTCGTCAGCCTTGGAGACGCGGCCTGCTTCGACGCGCCGTTTTGCGAATTTGGCGAGGGTATGTTGCTCTCCCGCGCGCTGGATGACCGCGTCGGCTGTGCGCTACTCATTGATCTGCTTAGCTCTGATTGCCCGTGGGAGCTCACCGGCGTGTTCACCTGCGGTGAAGAATCCTCAATGTTTGGCGCAACAGCGGCAGCAAATGCCACCGCGCCGGAGATTGCGATTATACTTGAAACGACCACGGCGGGCGATATCGAAGGCGCTCCCGCCGACAAGGTGGTCTGTGCGCTTAAGAAAGGCCCCGTGGTATCTTTTGCCGACAAAGGCACGCTCTACGACCGCGAGTTGTATACGCTGGCCTTTAACGTGGCAAAAGAGCGTGGTATCGAGATCCAGACCAAGGAGGGTATTTTCGGTGCAAATGAGGCTCGCGTGGTCTCTCGTGCGGGCACGGGAGCCAAAACCATGGCGATTTCAGTACCCTGCCGCTACCTGCACAGCGCCTCCAGTGTGGCTGCGATGCAGGATGTAACGGCGACCAAGCAGCTGCTTTTGGCGATCATCGACCCATTAGCTCGGCTGTGATTGAATTTTGCCAGAACGTGCCGCTGCTTAAAGAACCGGAATCACTGATTAGTTGTCGCATGGAGACATTACATGCCTGCTATGGTGCGCTGCCCAACGCGTTAGACTGGTTTGCAAGCGACGCGGGCGGCGTACTTTGCCGCTTTGGCAGTGCATTGCTGATTCTTGGTGATGTAGATTTTGGTGAGCTTTTTGCCTTTGCAGATATACTGGGAGTCAATCGAATTGAATGGGCAGCGGACGGCATCACGTCACATACACTGCCCGACGGATGGACAAGCTCCAGCTATCCGGTGCTGCATGGTATTGGCGGCGTTATACCCAAATCAGGGAAAGTTGAAACCGACATTGAACTACGGTGCTGCTTTACGCTTTTGTGCCAAAGTGACCCTGAGTTTGCTCGCGAGGCTGAATATTTGCCTTGGCTCTCGGATATGACACGCCGTCGCAACGCTGGTCGAGCCGAGGTCTTTATGCATGCCGATGCTGCCGTCGCTTGCGTTACGGCTCGGGGGCGGCACAGCGCTTATCTTTCGTCGGTGGCTGTGCTGCCCGAAAAACGTGGCACAGGGCTGGGACTTGCACTGCTGCGCGCAGTTATGACGCATCCCACACTGCGGGGCGTTGATGTTTTTACGGCGGCGCAGTCCGAGGCGTTGGTGGACTTCTACCTTCAAGCAAGGTTTTCGGTGTTGCCGCAGCTTCTTACCATTACAGAAAAGAGGAAACCCTAAATGATACAACCGGTTTTTACGATAGATTCAGAAATTTTAGAATTTGCCCGACAAGCTGAAATAAAGGCCGCCCCCGCTTTTGCCGCCATTGAAGAAATCGAGCAGTTTAACGGCATGAAGGTGCTCAAAGCCTTTATTGACAATGGCATTTCGACTGCGCACCTTTGTGGCACCACCGGCTATGGTTATGGCGACATTGGCCGCGATGCGCTCGATCGCGTGTTCGCACAGGCAATCGGGGCCGAAGATGCGCTGGTGCGCCACAATTTTGTCTCGGGTACCCATGCGTTGACGGTGGGCCTGTTTGGGCTGCTGCGCCCGGGCGATGTGATGCTTTCATTAACCGGAAAGCCCTATGACACGCTTGAGGAGGTCATTGGCATTCGTGACAATGGCCGTGACGAGGGCTCGCTACGCGATTTTGGGGTACATTATGAACAAGTGGAGCTCCTCGACGGAAAAATTAATGTTAAAGCGGCTGTTGAGGCGGTTGGTGGCGCAAAGGTAGCTTACATACAGCGCTCGCGCGGGTATAGCTTGCGCCCGTCCCTCTCGGTAGCCGAAATTGGTGAAGCGATTAAGGCTGTCAAGCAGGCGAATCCCAACGTCATTGTCATGGTGGACAATTGCTACGGAGAATTTGTCGAGCGGGTCGAACCGGTTGCTTTTGACGCTGATTTAATAGTAGGCTCACTGATTAAGAATCCTGGCGGCGGCATCGCCAAAACCGGCGGCTATCTTGCGGGCCGGCACGATGTGATCGAGCGCTGCGCCTGTCGTCTGACGACGCCCGGTACCGGGCGGGAGGTCGGCTGCTCACTCGATGAGCTCAGAGGCATGTATATGGGGCTGTTTATGGCGCCCTCCACTGTTGCCGCCGCACTTAAAACCGCGGTGTTTGCGGCAGCACTTTTTGAGGAAATGGGCTTTGAGACCTTCCCGAGGGCGAATGAGCCACGGCATGATATCATTCAGGCATTGGCACTTAAAACGCCTGAGGCGCTGGTAGCATTTTGCGAGGGTATCCAGTCCGGCTCACCAATCGACTCAATGGCCGCACCTGAGCCGTGGGATATGCCCGGCTATGACAGCCAGGTGATTATGGCAGCGGGGGCGTTTACGCTGGGCGCTTCAATTGAGCTTTCAGCCGATGCGCCAATGCGCGAACCGTTTGCTGTTTGGTTGCAGGGCGGGTTGACCTATCCGACCGGCAAAGCCGGTATTCTGCTGGGTGCTGACCGCATGCGCAAAAAACAGCGGGTAAAATAATCGCCACGGCACTTGATTAATAAGCACCGGCAAAGGAGGCGTATTTTGACATCCTTTGCCGGTGTTAAATGTTGTAAAGCAGAGATTTTAATGATAAAGGCGAAAGCAGCAATAATCGGTATGTTTCATACTGGGGTATAATTTCATTAAAAAACATGGAGTAAAAGTTTTTTTACCTCTTCCGTTTGTAGCGTGGTTATGGTATAATACATTTTATGTGACAGTCCATTTAGTTTCGTTTTAAATAGGCGGGAGTATGGGGGCTGTTTTATAGATGCGGGCGTGGCGGAATTGGCAGACGCGCTAGATTTAGGCTCTAGTGGGAATCCGTGCAGGTTCAAGTCCTGTCGCCCGCACCAAACTCACATAATCCGAACCATATCTTCCAAATAGGAGATGGGTTCGGGTTTTGTATTTTACTCAAAGATTTGCAATATGTATAAGATTTAAGCCGATGGAATTTGTAAGTTCCATCGGCTTTTGCTATTTTATGCGATTGCTTTTTTCTGTTCCTCTTGCTTCTTTTTCCACTGCTCATAGGCTTTCATATTCTTATCGTCCTTGTAAAAATCTAAGGCACTTGCAAGGTAAGATTCAGCTAAAGACTCTGTTACTGAATCAGGTATTTCCTTTACCTCGGGTGGAAGGCATAGAATAGATACCTCAATTCCTTTATCGTCTAAATCTTGTATAACAGCTAATAACTCTCTAAGTTGGTCGTGTATTGTTTTCATATCTTCAATCTCCTTTACATTGTCATTTCAAAATCTTGTTCTTGCTCACTTTGAATTTTGTGACCTGCCGCAAGCTTTTTAAGATTTTCACGTTGTTTTTGCTTTCTGTCCGTCCAAGTATTTGGAGTAAATGGAGGTAGGGTATTACCAACGCTTTCAAGGTTTTTGCCCAGTGAAATTACATCTTTCGCAAGTCCATAGTGTGCTTGCATTTCACCAAGCCAACCCTCCGGTGGCTCATAGGTAAGTGGTTTGAATCCTGTTTCTTGTCTGAAAATAAACAGCTTTTCTAAATTTTCTTTGAGGTAAGTATCATCGTGAAGCTTGTTATCTCGGCACTTGTAACCCTCGGGAGTAGTATAGGTAACGTATTTTCTCGTATCGCTCCAGTTGACTTCGTAGCCCTCGTACTCCATATTGTGAATGAAGCTTTCTCTATCGGTGGAGTATAAAAGGGCATCTTCTATAGCGGAAATAAGTTGCAATTTCCAACTTTGGTTTCTTTGTGCTGCACGATATTCTCGTTGCTTAATGGCTTGTCCTCGTTTCAATTTATGGTAAGGCTCTAAAACCATCAGCCCATGAGCCATACAAATTTGGTCATTGACCATTCGTTGTTCCATTAAAACATCGTGATTTTGGTGTAGCTTTTTGCCTGTTTTGAAGCTAACCGAGTTCACCACGATGTGATTGTGTGTATGCTTGGTGTTGCAATGTGTTGCAACCATAACCTCAAAATCGGGGAACAGCTTTTGTGCAAGCTCCAAACCAATCTGATGAACTTCTAAGGGTGTGACATTATCTTCTTCTGAAAATGACTGCACAAATTGATAAAACTGTCTGCCATCATCTTTTTTATATTGCTGTTTGGTGACGCACATCTCAGCAAAGCCACTGTAATAATTGCAGTTAATTCCTGTGCGAAGAGATATATCGTTGTAATAAACCTTGTTGCTGTTGGAGATATAATTGAGTACACCAGCCATTGAACCCTTGGTTTGTTTCTTATTTTTGACCGCACTAAACACCGCCACGCTCATCCACCACCTTTGTCAGTTCGTTAATTTTCCAATAGATTGCGGTTAGACTTTCCTCTGTTTCATCAAGTTTAACTGTGTTAATTAAGCCTTGATGGCTGAGCATTGTTAGCTGATTGAGGTTGTTTCCAATCTTTTTTAGCTGACTTACTATCTCGGGAAGTCCATCTATAATGATGATTTCTTTGCCTAATGCCGACTGTGTAATATATTCGGTAACTGTCAACTTTGCTTTTTTAGACTTCTTTTTGATAGTGTCTAAGTCTTTTGCAGATATCCTAAATGCGTAATTCTTGTCTTTTGTTTGTTTCATTCAATTCCTCCGTTTCACATTGATATGTCATTTCTTCGTTCTAAAGGGGTGCGGGTCTCCCGCCGAGCAGTGGCCGCCGTATAGGCGGACGCTATGCTCGCCCTACCCTAAAGGGTAGGAATTCGTAACCGAAAGCTCCTGTGCTAATCTGAAATTGGTGCAAACAGAAATTTGTCCGCAACAATGGCTAAATTTGCGTTATATCTGTATGGGTGGGCATTATGCCACCCCATCGTCATTCTCGGCACAAAGGGGCGAACAGGGGGCAACGGTGGCGAGATTACTCTGTGCTGACGGGAGCTGACACGTAGACGGGAGATTTTGAGGGGAGTTTTCATCCGTCATCGTGTCATTGGGAATATAACTAAGAGAAAACTCGCGCCTTTCAAAGGTTCTGTTTTCAGAATAGGTAATGTTGTTTTCAGTTAAATAACTCATGTGCTTAATGATTTTCTTTTTCAGTACAGACGGGTTGCATTCCAGTTTTAAACTTTCTACAAGTTCCGTTGCTGTTCCAGTAAAACTTTTAACCGATTTAATAAAGTCAGAAAGAAGAATAATCACATCATCAACTCTTTTCTGCTCCACTTCAATTGGTTCACGCAGTTCCCAAAGAAAAGTATCTTTGTTAAATTCCAAAAACAATTCTCGCTGTTCAATATCTCGTCCTGTGCAAATGAGCACTGCTCGGTTCTCAATTCTTTTTTCTTTCTGCAACACAAAGTTAGTATCAGCTCCACCGGCGATTCCACTGGTTCCCGAAATCATATTGAGTGGATCACTGTCACCTGTTTTTCTAAGGTGATGAACCAAAACAATTGCAATTTTATATTTATCTGCAATTTGTTTCAGTGCATTGATATCATCATAGTCGGCGGCATAGGGATTGACATTTGCGGTAGAATTACTACGGACTTTTTGCAAGGTATCAATCACGATTAAGCCTGTATCAGAATGTTCCTTGATAAAGTTTTCAATCTGAATTTCTAAACCGTTTCCGATAGTGTCGCTCATAATTGCAAAATGCAAATTTGGCGGTGCATCATCTGTAATTTCAAACAGCCTGTTTTGAATTCGTGCAAAGCTGTCTTCAAGGCAAAGATACAAAACTTCGCTTTTGCAAGTTTCAAACTCCCAAACCTTCTCGCCTTTTGCAACCTGTAAGCAAATCCAAAGCGACAGCCAACTCTTACCGATTTTCGGTGAACCTGCGAGAATATGCAGTCCTTGCGGAATTAAGCCCTCCACAATAAATTTCAGTTGCTCCAGTGGTTTGGTCATCAAAGTTTCTGCATCCATGGTTTCAAGTTTATTTTTCATTTACATTCTCCTTTTTTTAATTTTCAGTTTTGTCGTTCTACCTAAAGCAGTTCCTGACCGAGGTTCTCTCCGTCGTTTTCGTCGCTCTCTCTTTCGAGGTCTTGGCAACCGTATCACCTTTAGACGATCATTCAATTTTCAAGATGCAATGCTTTTCTTCTACTTTCATTTTACAAATTAATGTGCTATCCTTATATCGTGAATTAAAAGAATTTTATTTTAACAAAATCAATTCTTTACATAAGGAGGGCATTATGGAGATTACTTATCCTTTTGCTAAGGTTTTTACCGACAGCACAAACAAACTGAATGTATTCTTCTTGCACGATACTCAGCACACTACTTTTGAGCAAATTGGAGACATTGGAAATGGTATTGTCGATTTTTGCGAACTTGATTTTACAGAAGTTTTAGAAAAAATAAAAAGCTCGAGTACCATAACGGTATCTGAGCAGAATTTTGAAGATATTAAAAATATATTTTGGAACGCTGTAGACTTATTGAAAGACAAGCACAGCTATGCTCACTTCTTTTTAAACAGCGAAATTTTAAGGACGTTCTATGCAAGTCAAAAGACAAAAGTAGAAATGATTGATTATCTTATATTTCTATTTCACTATTATGCTAATTTACAAAAGATTTATAGCGATGCTTTAGAAATGTGCCTCAATAAAGAAGTGCTGACGGAATACACACTTGCTGAAAGATATATGATTTTTTGCAATCTTACCCCAAACTTTACACATCATATGCTCCGTTCCATGTATGGCATTGCACCAATTTCTTACGGCAAGTTTGATACAAGTAAACTGATTGCTTTTGATGACCCAAAAGATGTAGATACTCGAAAGGTTTTACAGAATATTCATCGTGACAGCAATTATGAAGTAAGTATGTGGCAGTATTTTGCCATTCAAAGTTTAGAGGAAATGCTCTATCTTGAGTTTATGGAAATGATTAAGCGAGGTATTTTAGTGAAGCGGTGTGCTTTGTGCGATAAACTATTTGTGCTTGCAGATAAGCGCAAACGGGATTACTGCGACAGGATTTATAAAAACAATCGCACTTGTAAACAGGTTGGTGCAAAAATGAAATTTAATAAATCTGTTGAGGAAGATAAGTTTTTGCAAGAGTTTCAGCGAATTTACAACCGTATGTATTCAAGGTACTACCGCATTGATGCTTGGGATTCCGAGCGAGAAACTAACAAACTTTCAGAGAAAGAATTTAGGGAGTGGTCTGCTCTCGCATCCAAGTTGCGACTTGACTATAAAGTGGGCAAACTTGATGGTGAAGAAATGACAAAAGCACTTGAGTACAGTGCAAAATTTTATGACAACGAAAGCTGAGGGAACGATTTGTTCTCTCAGCTTTTGCTTGTCTATGGTTAATCCATAATGCCAACCATCTTATTTATGTCACCATCACTACCTACCATAGTGCCACCGCCCATGATGCCAATTTTGTTGCCGTTCTCGTACATATCCTCTGCAAAGATACATTCGTTTTCGCCCATATAGTCCACCCAGCCGAAGCCTAAGAAGTAGCTTTGCTTTTGACCGTTCATTATACGAGTATCACCCATTTGGGGAGTGGGTGGCTCTTTAGGTGTTAGTGTAGGGGGCTTTGTAGCCGTTCTGGTGTCGGATATCGGGGGAATGCCCGATATTTCTTTTTCTGTCGGCTGTGTTGTGGAGCTTTCTTTGGTTGGTGGTTCAACAATTTTCTCGATTTGGGTGCTGATTTTTGTCATTTCTTCGCCCGCAAGTGGCTTTGTTTCAATGGGTTGTGTGTAAATCTTACTTGCTTCTACGACCTCAGACACAGGGCAATTTTGAGGTGAAGTTGGCGAGCTTGTCAGTTCTGTGTGATAAGCTGTTATCATCAGAGAAAGAATTGCAAGTGTAGTTGCTGTCAATGCTATTTTAGTTTTCTTCATCTTTCTGCACCTCCTGTACCATAAAAGAATTCCCACAGTTTTGAGAGTCTATCTCAGCACTGTGGGAATCGTAATTTTGTAATTCATTTGTTAACTCAAAGCCTAATTTAAAGCCTTGAATGAAACTGTCTTTGCTTTGGTAGTTGCAAATCATTTCTAAGGCATCAATAATTCGCAGAATGATTTTTCTATCTTCCTTTGGTAGGTGGTCAATTAGTATTTTGTGGTTTTCATCTATGGAAGATTTAAGTTCTATTTGCTCGATTGGCTTATAAAAGCTGTGGTATAGGTCATCTAATCTTTGTGGCATATTCTCGTCCTCCTTTGTAAGCACAAAGGATACCACAGAAAGAGGAGAATAGCTACTGGAATGTTGGTTTTATTTATTATCAAATAAACTTTTTATCCTTTTGATAACAATAAAAATATTAAGAAGTATTGCAAAAATCAAATAATATATTGTAAAGCTGATACAATATTTCACCCAAGCTGTTTCAATGTTTCCAATAAAAAGAACAGAAAAAGATGCCATCAGAGCAGCTATACAAAGCACGGATTCGAATATAACAGTGTTAAATGTTTCCTTTAACACTTGTTTATAGTGCTTGTCATCTTTGTTGAAACCAGTCAGCACGCTCAACATTGCAAATAGCATTGAAATAATAATAGATAGCACAATAACTATATTTCCGACAATATCCTTGTCAATTAGTCTATAGTTAGCTACCCCAAAAGCCAAGAGTATCGGAACTCCATAAAACACAAAAATTTGTCCTTTGGCATCTTTAAAAATTTCTAATTGATCGCTAAAAATTTTTCGGACGTCGAAGAAGTTATTGTTTTTTCTTGCAAAGTTAAAGAGCAGTATTATTCCTGATAAAGTGAGCAGAAAGCATGGGGACAATATGAATTTAATAATTTTGTCTATCGTCATTTCTATCACCTCAACTTTTATCTACTTGTAACACCATCTCACTTAAATAATCGTCTGCAACTTTTTCAAAATGCCCTAATAATTTTTCTTTGTTTGGGTGACCGTCCGGCATTTGAATATCATCTGGAATCATTTCAATTAAGCTAAGGTTTTCGAGATTTCCCATGTTAATGGTTCTTTCATTGTTGTTGATTTTTACTCGGAGCTTTAGCTGATCATAATCCAATCCATCAAACTCAAACAAATTAAATTTGCCCTGCGTAAAGAAGTCGATCTTCGATTTTATTCTGCTCCATTTAGTTTCGTCAAATGTTAAATTACCTATAATCTTGGTTTCTGCACCATAACCTTTTGCAAAATTATCAGATCCATCACCCGATTTGTGATTTTTAATCATAATGATTTGCTTAACGTTTTCTTGCTTGATCATACGTTCAACAAATAGCTTTGTAGCAATAGTTTTACATTCAAAAGTTATATGATAATTTTCTGCGAAATGCTCTTTTATATAGTCAGTAGTAACGGTCTTAACTCCGTATTGACCGACATTTTGAAAAAACAGCATACCTTTTTGCACTTTTACTTTACCGTCCATGCTGTCCTTGGGGATAATAACGTAAAGATAAAATGGACGTTCTTCAGTTTGATTCTCAGTCCTTTTATGTACAACTTTTCTGCTGTGATTATCAATAATATCAGCTGAGCTACCATAGGTTCCAGATTTTATGATGCAGTATACAAACGAATATTCCTCGGTTTCACCAGAGTAAGAATCTTGGAACTCGCAATGAAAGGTTCTTTTTTTATTACTGTCATCAATTGCCTCAGAATGAGATTTAAAAAATTTTATAAAAGTATCAGCTACGCTGTATTCATTATATTGCTCGTCGTTGTCTTCAATGACTTTATCTTCGAAAAAAAGATAATTGCCTCTTGAATTTCGCTTTTTCAAAAGAAAACTGCACGCAGTTAGACTTAGATTTGCCATATGCTCTCCTTTCTATTGCTCTAAAAATGAAGTTAATAAACTTAAATTTGCACTTGTTATTTAGTAAACTCAAATCTCGCCAACTTCAGTTGTTTTAAGCGGTATCGCAGTGCTGCTTCAGAAACTCCATAGCGTTTCATCAAATCCCCACGGATACCGCACCAAATGCTAAAGGTATAATCGTTTTTGACATGCAGATAGTCCTTTATTTTGGCTCTTCGAGAGTTTTGGAGCATTCTTAGAAAAGCAGGCTTTACCTTATCTTCTGGCATCAGAAAACAGCTTGCAAAATAGTTTGCTTCGGCTTCAATGCTGTTAGAGGTTTGATGTTCTTCCATAATCTCATCTTCACAGCAATAAAAAGCGTTGGTTGTTAGATGATGAGATAGAAAATAGTGCCCAAGCTCGTGGGCTATGGTGAAGTTTTTCCTACCCACATTATCAATCGTACCATTCACCATAATATAAAATTGTCCACTGTTTCCCTTGGTAAGCGCTCCGACAAAATTATGATTAGCGGAGTTAATTTTTCGAAACTTTATGTGTTCTGCCTGCATAATATCCGAGAGGATTTTGTGGCTGTTTCCTTTCTTCAGATATTTAACAAGAACTGTATTTGCAACAGCCTCTATTTCACTATTTGTCATCGTCATCCATGGCATCAAAGATTTCTCGCAGCGTTTGCCTATCAATATCGCCACGAGCGGCAAGTCCTTGGTTTTGCAGCCACAATGCAAAACGGTGGTCTTGCTCATTCTTTGTGCCATTCTCACAAACATGGAGAACCGGTTTTTGTTCCTCTACAACGGTAGCCTGTCCGTTCATAAGCATTGGCAAAAGCCAGTCACGGAGGCTTGTGAGTTCTTGGTTTTCCCTTGTTTTTTCTGAAATCATATTAAACATTGGGCAAATTATTTTATTAAATGATTTAATTTCCTCTGTATTTGGTATATAGATAGGTCGGTCTTTCAACAATTCTTTTTGTAAATGCTTTAGACCTGTGCCTTGAAAAAACTTTTGATTCAGCTCAACCTTTATTGAATTTAACAAAAGGTACAGATAATCAGACAACTTATTCTTTGCACTTATGCACCATGTATCAGTGGAGTATGCTGCATCTCCAACATAGAATTTTACATCAGCATTTCCACCAGTATTTAAGAAGCAGTTTCTTCCATTAATAAGTGGCTTTTTCCATTCGAGGATAGCTTCGCCACTTGTAAAAAATGGGTAATCACCATTAGTAGATTTTGCTTCACCGACTTGAATGGTTGACTTTCCATTTTCTATTATTACATCAGCGATTTTCCCATTAGTAGCCTTTCTGAAAAACAAATGCATATAAATGTCGTGTGCCTGTTGTTGCAATGTTTCGTTGATTTTTTTGTTGCTCAGCATTTTATTGTTTATATTTCTAAGCAATCGTGCAATTTGATCTTGATTATCGTCTATAATAGGAATAATTATATCTTTTAAGTCGGGAATACACAGATTGCTTACTATTGAGCCAGTTGCATCCGCCCTCTTAAATTGTGTCTGAACGAAATTTGAGGAAAGTATAAAAAGTAAATAATGGGGATTGCATTTTTTTTTATCAACTTTTAATAGTACCAACCGTTGACCCAAACAGCACTTTAAACCTTTAGGAACAATCCCTACTACACCCATAGGAGCTTCTCTTGAAATTATTATATCATTTTCTTCTGGAATAGCTCTTTTTGTTCTTTCTTTGTATGTTTTTTCATCAACATAGTATCCATCGCTAAAATCTATATTTCCGTTTTTTAAGTTGAAGTTACGAACAACTCTAATACCTCTATCTTTCCATTCAGGCGTTGTATGAGGACAATCGATTACATCCGTACATAATTCAAATAATTTACAGTATCTCATTTCGCCGCCTCCAACAATTCTTTGTATGTCTTTTTCCATTTAGCGGAAGGATGGCTGCATATATTATCAGAAGTACAGAAAGCACATACTGAATCCAAATAACAATATCCACATATATCAGGGTTCGAGTGCCTACATCCATAAGTTCGATTTTCATTATCTTTATCAGTTAAAGGTGTTCGCAGTGGAAAACACAAATCTTTCGGAAAATTACTCATACTTCACCTTCTTTAACTGCTCTAATATTTCAGCCTGCAGTTTTTCCCCTTCAGCAAAATATTTTGTTAGTTTGCTTGTGTAATCTGTCATTTTTGCATTGAATTCTTCGGGTGTTATATCTACATAATCAATTTCCACATCAAAATACTGTCCTGCTGAAAGAGAATATTTCTTAGCAATAATTTCATCATAAGTTACAGCCACTGAAAAATCTTCGACAGCCTTTTTGTTTAGAAAAGTATCTACAATCAAATCAATTTCTTCGTGACGAAGTCGACATTTTTTATTGTTTCCATCTTGGTAATCTTCGCCCATTTTGGATGCATCAATTAAAACAACCTTTTCTGTTGTTTTGGAATTGTCAAAAAACAGCACCGAAACATTGGTACCCGTGGTTGCAAAAACATTTGAGGGCATACTGATTACACCATAGACGATATGCTCGTCTACGATGTGCTTTAAAACTTTATTTTCTATTCCACTTTTTGCAGTAACGAAGCCTGTGGGAATTACGATGGCACCTTTACCATTTGCTTTTAGTGAGTTGATAACATGCTGAATAAAGCAGGTGTAAATCGCCATGCTTTCCTTTTTCTTTGCCGGAACTTTCGGAACACCCGCCCAAAAACGAGCAGGCATTTTGTCCAGTTTTTCTCTTGTATCGGAAAAATCCATTTTAAAAGGTGGGTTAGATACCACATAATCAAATTGTCTAAGCGATTTCTTATCATCACTTTTGTGGTATGGCTCTGCTAAAGTATCGCCTTGCACTGCATGATCAAGGGAGGTAACCAAGCCGTTTAAAATAAGATTTAGCTTCAGCATTTTATTGCTTCGCTGGGATATGTCTTGTGCAAAAATGGTGCATTTGTCCTCACCAATTTGGTGGCTAAGTGCCATTAGTAATGTGCCTGTGCCTGCTGATGGGTCGTAGCACTCAATATTGTGCAAATCTTTGCTATCACCCACCAAAAGGCGAGCCATTATTGTTGCAATAGAATGTGGAGTGTAGTATTCAGCATACTTACCACCACCTGCGGTATTATAGTCCTTAATTAAATACTCAAAAACAGAAGCAAAAAAATCGTAATGTTGGTTAAACGCTTCTTCAAAAGAAAAATTTACAAGCTTGTCCACCAATGCACGAGCAAATGATGCCCTTTGAGCATCGTCTGTTACATAAGGTGTCAGTTTTTCAAAAAGTGCAATTTTTGTGTTTAATGTGGTTTGTGTTGCAAATATAGCCATATTGATATCAGCGATATCTGTCATGGTGCTATCAAAAATTAAGTCAAAATCGCCTTTAGCCTGTTGGTTCCACAAATTTGAAATTAGGTGTTGAGGGTATAGCTTTGGAATATCCGGGGAAAGCTCGTCTAAAATATCAAGGCGTTCATCCTCGGTCATATTGGCATATACAATTTCCCACTTTTCTGCATTTGCAAGCTTAGGACTGATTTTCTTCACAGCGTGTCCGAATTTGTCGTTAATAAACTTATACAGAAACACCTGTGTGATAATTTTATATTCGTTACCGTCATTGCCCATACCATAGGTTTGACAGGTGGATTTTAACGCATCTATCAGTGCTATTGTTTTTTCTTTTATATTCATGGTTTCTCCTAAATTTAAGCAACAGGATATGTTGCGTTATATTGATTTAAATACTGCTTTGCAATACGACTTTGAATAAACACTCTATCCTCACGCTCATTTTCAAAGCCTAATTTATTCATGCCATCTTTGATTTGAGACATAACAGTTTGTTCAAAATACGCATCTTTTTTAAGAATGTCGTTTCTATCGTAAACTTTTTGGTCAATATCGCCTTTAATAGTAAAAAGCACACTCATAATAGATTCATCATAAATAGAAACTATCGGCTTTCTCTTAGCTATTTTACGCTGCTCGTTTTCTTCACAGATACGTTTATGAACACGGGCAAATTTTGCATCTCCATTATACTTTTTCAGGAGTGCATTATTGCGTTTTTGCAGTTCAGCCAATTTTTTAAGTACATCGTCCAATGCTTTGGAATGTTCATTAAAATGAGCGATGCTATCAACGACGAAACCGTGTTCTTTAAACCGCTGCATAAAAGCTTCTCGCAGAGTGATGAATTCAGGGTCGTCAGGATCTATATTATCAGTAAATGTACGAATGGTCTTTTGCCACTTTTCTTGTAATTCCACGCCTCCGGAGATTAGTTTCATTTCTTCTTCACCAATCTTGTTGAAGTTGAAAGTAATGTCTTGCATAGCTTCATTCACCAGTTGTCGGGTGGAGTCATCTTCCGAAAAGGCTTCCTTTTGGTTAATATTATCAATATGGTGCTGCACCTCTGAAATCATTGCAGGTAACTTTGTAATCTCCAGATGAGCAAAAGCTGCTTTCAATTCATCATCACCGAAAGTACGCACAATATTGCAACAATCTCTTGCCTCAATCAATACTTTTTTAAGCTTTAGCAATTCAACTTTGTCCTCAATTGTCGAAATTTCAGAGCTAAATTCTTCAACATTGTCGGTAGAATAATTGAATAACACTTGTCGCACTTCCTGCATTTGAGCAATCAGAGCATCTTTATCCTCGATTATTTGTTTGAATGTATCTGTTTCATTGCCTTCACCGGTTTCATTCGGGTCATTAAAACGGTTAAGTTCTCGCAAATATGCTTCATTGGTTTGTTCAAAGTTTTGCTTAATATCGGCAAAGTCAATGATATAGCCATATCTGTTTTTCTTATATGGTCTATTAACACGGGTTAGAGCTTGTAGTAAGTTATGATCCTTTAATTTACGACCGAAGTACAACCTTTTTAAGCGTGGGGCATCAAACCCTGTAAGCAACATATTAAAGACAATCAAAATATCAATAGTCATATTCTTTTTGAAGTCTTTCACAATCTGTTTACGGGTTTCCTTATCTTCACTATCATGCAAAATCAAGCCAACCTTAAAATTACTTTTTAGAGATGCAGAACAATTAAGCTCACCTTGAATTTCATCAAAGTAAGCGTATAATTTACGAGCCTGTTCACTTGTTTCACAGATGACCATACCGCCCAATGTGTTATCGCCTTGTATTTGTCTAAAACGCTTTAAGTCATTTATGATAAAGCGTAGCAATTCTTTTACATAGCTTTCATGTTCAATAATTTGACTCTTTTTAATATCTTTTTTCTCTACCAACTCTTCAAGTTTTTCATAAATGGTTGACAGTTTTTCATGATAAGAAGTCTCGATATCTTCTCTAATAATTTTTAATGTGTATCCATCTTGAATTGATTTGTCATAGTAATAGGTATGTAGATATTTACCAAACACTTTCCAAGAAGCTCTTTCATCACTTAATAACGGTGTGCCTGTCAAAGCAATTTTAATGGAATCTTTGTCGGCATCAAATAAATTTGCAAGGAAACTACCTTCCGGTTTATATCCACGGTGTGCCTCATCAATGATAAAAACTCTTTGAAGATTTGTAGCATAAGCAGGCAAATCAACTTTTTCTTTATCCTCAGCGAAGCGCTGAATATTAACAACCGTTACTTCTTGCTTTCCACTATTACCTTCCTGTGCTTGAGTGTTTCGGAATTGAGCCATAAGTTCATCACGGCTGTTTGCTGTTTTTACTTCCAGACCTCTTGCTTCAAATTCCTGTGATGCCTGTTCTAATAAATCAAGTCTGTCAACAATAAAATAAAATTTTGCCACCTTGTTTTGATTAGCAAAATAGTCAGATAAAACATAGTTCAGATGATAAGAAAGTGCAGTTTTTCCACTGCCCTGTGTATGCCAAATCACACCCGATTTAATGCCTTCACTTAGCTTTTGACGTACAGCCAGTGCGGCAAACATTTGCTGATAACGCATAATATGTTTTTGATCGGTTGATTCAATTACTCCATCAACTTCTCGTTCCATCTTCACATAAGCAATTCCATACTTAATCAGGAACAACAATCGCTCAGGGGAGCACATAGAAGTCAATATTCTATTTGTTGGTGTGTTAATATTTAAATTGGTCTGGTACTCAGGAGAATGATGTATTACTTGGCAGTTAAAATCTGTCAACACTCTTTTTTCAGTTTCCAGATTAATTTCTTTATATGGATAGTCTTTTGTAAATGGTGCCAATGGCAAGTTGGCAGGATTTTCTTCTCTAAAACAGTTGAAAGCAACCTGTTCTCGTCCAGCTGTGCAATAGAATGCGCCTTGAATTGGTACAATGCCACCTTGGGCATCATACTCCATATTATTTGAAAATATCATCAATTGTGTAATGTTTATAAATCTGCGGAATTTTTTATTTGGGAAACGCTGTTTATTCATTCGCTCGCTTTCAGCAACCATTCCGCCATGGTTGTTTGGCTTTTTGACTTCAACAAATACAAGTGGTAAACCATTTACAAACAATGTGATGTCAGGACGAAATTCGTCTTGATCTCGTTTGCATGTAAATTCACCTGTACAATGATATGTATTGCTTTCAGGATTTTCAAAATCAATCAATTTGACAGGGGATACGCTTGTTAGTCTTTTATAAAAGCTTCGTCCTAAATCATCGTTATCTAATTCTTGACGAATAGTTTTGAGCATTTGCTCAAATTCTCCCTCGTGCCCAGGGTTTAGTTCGCAAAACTTTTCCTTGAATACTTGTATTAAAATATTAGTATCAGCATCATAAATAGTTTCTGCCATGTCCTCGGAGATTTTGCCAAAATAATCATAACCTAATCTATCTAAATGAATTAAAGCCGGCATTTGGACACGAGTAGCTTCATTAAATTTATTATAATTACTTGTGTTAGCCATCGATAAGTATCTCCATTTCCACAAATATATTTTTACTTTGCATCCTCAAATGCTTTTATTAGTTCATCGCTTACAGTGCACTTCTTAGCCAACTGTATAAGAGCATTCCGAGCAATTTTGTTTGGCTTTGTGTGCTGATTTTCCCAGCGATTAACCGCAGCAAAGCTCACGAGCAGCTCTTTTGCAAGTTGTTGCTGTGATAATTCCATTTCTAACCTTATTGCTTTTATCAATTCGTGTAGTTTCATATCACACCAACTTTTAGACAAAATATACCTTTACACGATAAATTATAACATAAGCTATATTGTTTTTCAAATTGTATTTTGATATAATTTGAATTATAGATTGTTTTTTGGCGGTGATTGTGTGGAAAATAATAAACCAATAGAATATATGACAGTTTTTGAGGCTTCTGAAAAGTGGAAGATGCATCAAACAAATATAATCAAACTATGTGAGAATGGTTTAATCACCAGTGCAGCAAAGTTAGGAGACAAATGGATTATACCTATGGACCCTGCAAAGCCAATCATAACAACGACTACCAGCCTTTCAAAACCTGTAAAGCCAAAGACAGATGTTCAAAGAGCTGCTCTTGAACATATCGAAAAAGGCGAGAATTTTTACACAAGAGAAATGGTTGTTGAAGGGAAAACTTTTATAGTCCATAGCATTTTTCCTAAACAAGGAAAAACAATTGAGGAGAGATGGACGAGCATTGTACTAAACAGATTAGAAAATTTAGAAGGCATTAAGCTTAATGATAAAGAACGCAAGGAGTTAATGTTAAAAGTCAGAAAAAGTAGTTCAGCTGCTAATATGACTTTTGAAAAATATATTGAATATTATAGAAAGCTTTTTAAAGAGTATGGCTTTTCAGATGAGGATATTGAAGTTCTTTTAGAAAGAAAGTCACAAGATTACGAAGACTTTATCCTATAAAATCTTGCAATCCATATTTTTCTAAGCTACAATACAATCCACTACAAGGGAGGTGGCACTGTGAATGCAGTAATTTACGCAAGATATTCCTCTGATAATCAGCGAGAAGAAAGCATTGAAGGACAGCTTCGTGAGTGTATGACTTTTGCCGAAAGCAAAGGGCTTACTGTAATCGAAAGCTATATAGATAGAGCCTTTTCAGCCAAAACCGATAATCGTCCTGAGTTTCAGCGAATGGTAAAGGAGTCCATAAAGCGAAAGTTTGAGGTCGTTATAGTTTGGAAATTGGATAGATTTTCTCGAAACCGATACGACTCTGCTCACTATAAAGCACAGCTAAAAAAGAATAATGTTAGGGTTGTTTCAGCTACTGAAAGCATTTCAGATGATGCCTCGGGTATTTTACTTGAGTCTATGCTTGAGGGCTTTGCTGAATACTATTCTGCGGATTTATCCGAAAAGGTAATCAGAGGACTTACGGAAAATGCTCTGAAATGCAAATATAACGGCGGCGGCATGACTCTTGGCTACACTGTCGATGATGAGCAGTATTTTCAAATTGACCCGGTGCTTGCACCTATCATTCAAGACGCTTTCAAACGATATGTAGACGGTGCCACTATTAAAAACTTGGTGGACCATTTCAAAGAATTAGGTGTTAAGAATTATCGTGGTGGAGATTTAAGTATTGATGCTGTAAAGCTAATGCTTAAAAATCGCAAATATATCGGTGAATACTCTTATCGTGACATCGTTACACCAAACGGTATTCCCGCCATAGTGCCTGAGGAATTGTTCAATAAAGCACAGGAGCGAATGGCGAAAAATAAAAAAGCTCCCGCACGGCACAAGGCAAAACAGGATATGTATTTGCTCACAACTAAGCTACTTTGTGGCAAATGCGGGGCATATATGGTTGGCGAAAGTGGGACAAGCCGCAATGGCACTTTCCACCAATATTATAAATGTGCCCATGTGAAACAGCACAAAGGCTGTGATAAAAAGACTGTTCGCAAGGCTTGGATTGAGGATATAGTTGTCCATTACGCTATGGAAAAGGTTATGGACGATGACTATATCAACGAGGTTTCTGAGAAAGCATTTGCGGCACAGAGCAAAGAGAATACTGTTATTCCTCAGATTAAAAAGCAACTTGCCGAAACGGAAAAAGCTATCAACAATATGATTAAAGCAATCGAGCAAGGCATTATTACATCTTCCACAAAGGATAGGTTGCAAGAGTTAGAGCAGACCAAAGAAAACCTGCAAATCAATCTTGCACGAGAGCAGATGACTAAGCCACCACTTGATAAAGACCAAGTTAAATTCTTTATTATGCAATTTCGAAACCTTGATATTACCAAGGAACGTGACAGAGAAATCTTAATTGATAACTTTGTAAACTGCATATTCCTCTTTGATGACAGAATTATTTTTGTTTTCAATCATCAAGCCGATTATGAAACAGTAAATCTACAAGACTTAGAGTGTTCGGATATTAATGACATCACTGCACCATAGTAGACAAAATCCACTTATAACTATCGTTATAAGTGGATTTTGTTATATACAAGCTTTTCACGGCTAAAACATCTAAAACAGGCAACTTATTTTATAAAAACCACTAAAAGCTATCTGCTTAAACATTTTAATCTCACTTATTCCTATCATAGAAAGGCTGCACCTGCAAATTGACACTAAGGGTTTACTCATGAATTCGCCTCCTCTATGTACGAATCACCCTGAGCGCAATATTCAAAAGTCTCAAAGTAGTATTCAATCCCATCCATCACTTTTTCGCCGAAGGCCCGCTGAAAGCAAGGTCGCTAAAATCCGGTGCGAAAGATTTGAAACCTAGTGCATCCTTATATTCCTGAATAGGCAACTGATTGATATAACTTCTCCATTTAAAATAAACGTTATCAATTTTAAATTTAGGAAAAAGCAAGTATTATTTTAGGGAAATCAGGCTAAAAAAACAATATTATAATATAAAATAAAACTATGGAAATTGTAATCATTGATTTCAATTTCCAAAAAGCTCTGATCAAGAGGGCCTTTGCAGTAAAGTTTCTTGCTTTTCGATAAAATGACAAGATAGCAGTTAAAATAGCAGCAATTAAGCTTTTCTGATTAAGCAGATATTGAGACTTGCATAATATTCTAAAAAATTAGGAAAGGATAATAAAATGAAAACTCTAATATTAGATAGAGATTTGGTTGATAAAGAAGGAAGATTGCTTCTACCAAAAGGCAGCAAAATAGAACTGTCAGAAGAAAATTTGCTGAAATTTGAGCAATTAGGTATAGTGAATCAAATTAAAAAGGTTATTAATAGAGCTAAAGATAGAATATCACCAATAAAAGAGAATTCTTCAATTAAAAATGTTTTTATAAAAAGCATTTTATATTTTGAGAGCAAAGATAAAAAAATTCGTATAGTAACAGTCGATGGACAAGATTTCTTTTATGATCGATTAGAAAATATAATGACTAAACTTAATGAACTTACTTTTTACCAAATTCATAAATCTTATTTTGTCAATTTATCTCATGTTATAATTTTTAAATATGGAGGAGCTTGATAAGAGAATGTATGCTTTTAAGAGAAAGCACAAAAAAACAAAGCGGTTATAATGACATTTCTTATCGGGACAGAGATGAGATAAGCTTGATACATTTTCTTCTATACCTGCAGATACTCGACCCGTTGGATGAGCTTCGTCCAGATGGCTATGATTTGCCATATCCGAAAGTAATCCGCCGCTTAGTAGCACCCAAAAACTCCAGTCTTCCGCGCTGTAAGGCTAGACAGAATACTATCTGTGGCCCCAAGCGCCGACACAGCGGGTTTTTTAATAATGATAACAACAGAACAAGGGTTGAATATATATCATCCCTTAATATGCCCCCTATGCCTCCTTCGCTTGTGGGGGAATGGGGGCATATTATTTAGAAAGTTTTTGAGTTATTAAAAGTAGCTCCATTGGGGGATTCCCAATATATTGCCCGATAGCATAAAATGCTTATTTGAGTATTAGCACAAGTTGACTAAGTGTTCGAAATCTCACCAGCGCGACGACAGAGAACGATAAACAAAAAGAGGTCCTTGCTTTACACTATATGTACCTTTGGGACTGGTGGCGTCGTTGGGAACAACTGCATATCGATATAAACCCTATAACAACAGAAAAAGAAGAGGGCGGTTTAACCATTTTGGTTAAACCGCCGCCCTTATTTTATCCAAGGTGTTTATCGCAGGAAGGCTATGATGTTCACAGTATCGTGGTCTTCCTTCTTGCACATTGAAACTTTAATAATTATATAGGACATGCAAAAGCAATGAGCGAAACGATATCCAAAAACCGCCCGCTATTGCGGGCGGCCCTTATGGTTGCCGAACTAGGATTCGAACCCAGACAAACAGAGTCAGAGTCTGTCGTGTTGAGGTGAGAAATCATTAATAAAAACATTTAATTTTCCGGCTGCTTTACTTACTGCACGTTGTTTTTCCAGATGAGTATAGATAGCCAACGTCGTGTGAATATCCTTATGTCCCATCAAATATGAAGCAGTTTTGACATCAATACCTGCATCATATAGCATTGTACAATATGTGTGCCGAATCATATGTTGAGTAATATCTAAACTTGTCTGCCGCTTATATTTTGTCCATTGCCAACTATGGGCATTTGGATTAATAGGTGTATAAGGGTTTTCACCAAAAATTAGTCCCTTATGAATTCCGGGATGTTTTTTCAGAATTGGTTCTAAGGTTTTGGGCATCGGGATGATCCGTTCTTGATCGCCATTTTTTAAATAGTCCCGAATGAAGGGCTGGCCTTTTACATAGACAACAGCCTTATTTACACAGATTAAGTTTTGCTTAAAATCTAAGTCCTCCCATTTTAGGGCAAGCATTTCTGATCGTCTAAGGCCGGTCATCAACAAGCAGTAGGCATAAAATCCATTTTCAAAGTTATTTCGGTGTAACAAAACTATTTCAACTTCACCTTGCGTTAACGAGCGGCGATGATTTTTCGCCGCCATGCGTGGCGTTTTGACAAAACTACACGGATTTGATAGCTCTAGTCCTTGTATATTGGCATATCTGAAAACTTGCTGGATCATGTATTTTCTCTTGTTAATGGAACTTTTAGCTAAACCTTGCTGATATAACCTATCTAATAGTTCTTGAACTTTTTTAGGAGTAATATCTTCCATGTTTAATTCATTAAATTCTACAACCAAATGGTGTTGCAATTTTGCGTACTCATTAAGAGTATTTTCTTGAACTTCGCCTTTTTGAAATTTAATCCAGTTGTTAGCCCAAAACTTAAACGTCATGTCCATAATAATGTCTCCCTTCCCTACAACATTCATGTTGTAGGGATTTTTTATTGTCTTGAAAGTCCCTCCTATTTGGTAGGGACTTTTTCATTTTATAATCGTAAACCTATTTCGACAAATAAACAGGAGGAAAGCAATATGAAAATTATATCCATCGCAAACCAAAAGGGCGGAGTCGGTAAAACAACCACAACAATGGCGCTGGGGGCAGCGCTTGCTGCTAAAGGAAAATGCGTGTTACTTATTGACCTTGACCCACAGGGTAACCTGTCAAATTACCTCGGCTTTGAGCCGGATAGCGGCTCTACTATCCACGAACTGATTGTAGCCGGGGCTACCGGTCGTGAACTGGATGCTACCAGCTGCATTCGCCACAGCAAAGCCGAGCAGCTGGATTACATACCGGCAACTCTCGCATTATCTGGTGCGGATGCTGTCATACAATCCGCAATTGGACGTGAAAGCGTTTTAAACCGAGTACTGCAAGCACCGCTGTTTAGTAATTACGATTACATCTTGATTGACTGCCTGCCGTCACTGGGGAATCTCACTCTTAACGCCTTCGGCGCGTCGGATTCCGTTCTAGTGCCGGTTCAAATGCAGAAGTTTGCTCTGGATGGGCTGGACGCATTGTTTAATTCTATAAAGATGATCCAGCAGCTTATTAATCCCAAGCTAACCCTGGGCGGCATTCTACAAACGATGCGTGATAACACGAACATGAGCGAAAGCGTTAAAGATTACCTGATAACCAATTATGGCGACGCCGTTTATAGCACTTCAATCCGCCGTTCTGTGGAGGCTGCCAATAGCACCGCTTATCAGAAAAGCCTTGTCAGCTATAAGAACAAGCTTGGCACGGAATACGAAGCTTTTGCAGAGGAGTTTCTGGTACGGGAGGGAAATTAATTGGCTATTGTCAAGCTGCGGCAAAAGCAAAAGCGTGAGCCGCGTAAGCCGCAAGTAGGCGATATTGTTACAATAATTGGCCACATAAGGGACGAGACAACCAAAACCATGCTTAAATCTGGTTCTGCTGTAGTTATTACTGACTTCGTTGTTGAAAAAGGAGTATTTGGAGAAAGGATTGAGTCTTATAAAGTAATTGACTTATCAGGAGAGCAGTTTTCCCAACAGTTGTCCGAATCCCAATTTTGTTTTTTCAAAGACCATCTTATATTCGGATTTTGGGCATTTGTAACTTTGCTTTTAGTTACTGGTTTATGGGGCGTATTAATTAACACGATAGTAACAGAGATCATTACAGTTGACATTCCTATATATTGGAGTCTGATGCTTATACCTTCACTCGTTTTCCTATGGATTTTTGTAACGTTCATTTTTATTCCTTTAGTTAGATCCTGCAAAGAATATTTCCTCTTTAAAAAGAAAGAAGGTGAATAACAATGGCGGCTAAAACATTTGACTTTTCAAATAGACCAAAACAACAGTTCACGCCGGCAGATTTGCCTGGTCTGTTTAGCGGCCTTGGCAATGCAACTGCACCAGGAACCATTGTGCAGTTGCCGCTTGGTAAGCTGATTGCTTGGGATAACCAACCGTTTAAGCCTTATTCCGAAGCGAAAATGCAGCAGTTTGTTGAAGATATAAAAGCAAACGGAGTTTTAAATCCCATAATTGTTCGCCCGAAGGGTGAGCAGTACGAAATCTTGGCAGGTCATAACCGTTGGAATGCAAGTCGCAAAGCAGGGCTGGAAACGATACCCGCCATCATCATGAATGTTGATGACGACACTGCCACGCTGATAATGGTTAACACCAACCTCAACCAACGCGACGAACTGCTTCTCAGTGAAAAGGCATGGGCATATCGTTTGCAACTGGAAGCAATGAAGAGACAGGGACAGAGGACGGATTTAACTTCCGCTCAAAATGAGCGAAAGTATTCCAACAAAGAATCCAGAGAATTACTAGCGGAGCAAACAGGTGAAAACCGTAACCAAATTCAGCGTTACGTCCGCCTTACCTATCTCATTCCCGAATTACTTGAAATGGTAGATAAAAATATGCTTCCAATGATGTCTGGCGTATCACTTTCTTATCTATCTAAGGAGGAGCAGCACATTGCTTGCGACATTTCAGCAGAGTGCGATAAAAAAATATCGACAGCGCAGGCAGAGAAGATCAAGCGGTTGGGGCAGGATGGTAGATTTAGCGCCGAAGCCGCCCGGCAGATCTTGCTTCCCACACCACGCTGGAACGCTGCCAATGCCTTTTCCAGTCGCAGCAAAGGGCTTATCCCTAAGACAGCCACAGAGCAGGACATAGAACGTATCGTCGTGTTGATTAACGAGTATTTTATGCGATCCGAAAAGGAGAAATCCGATGCCTAATTTATCAGATGGTATTATTGATCTGCTTATTAGCATACTGTTCCTCTTAATTACGATTGTGCTATTTTTGCGGGCCCACATCAAATTCTCTAAAGGTGAGTTTATATTCTCTGACCTAATGCTTGCAATACCCTTTACGGTGTTCATATTAGTTTTTTACTTTATCAGACTTCATAAAGGAGGGTAACGCATGCCTGATGTGCAATTGCGTGCATATTATTTTTTCTTGCGTTTCTCGCATTTATAAAATGCTTGTTCAAAGGGCGAATACAACCTCAGCCCACGCAGGGGGAACCTCCATTGGAAAGGAAAGAACCATGAAAAAGAAAATGCCTCAGCTTACCATGAAACGAGCCAAGGAAATTGCAGTCAAGGTTTTGGGGTCATCCAGAGGGCTAGAAAAAGATGAACGCTTTGAGGGTGCACCCTATGCCGTTTATCAAATACCGATGGGTGATTTTCGCACTGAAATCCGTTATGACATCTACGGCGGTACTCTGATTCAAGTTTCGATATGTGGGCCAATACATACGTCTTTTGCCTTATATGATCCAGATACTCTTGAAGAAAATTTTGAGCAGGAAGAGATTTGGAAACGGCGGGAAAAGCAGGAGGCTTTCGACGAATGGGTAGGTGCAAATGGACCGGAACACTGTCACGAAGCCGTGGATAAAAGCTGGAATAATCAGAGATAACCAAAATCTCAAACGATTGCGATTTTGTGATTAAGGAATGGAGGGTAAATAAGTGGATGTATTAGACAGTTACGAAAAGAATACCGTTCGGATTGGCGTTAAAGCAACCAAGCTTACCGCACAAACTTTAAGTGATATTGCTGCTTGGCTGCTCAAGCAGCTTAAAAACAAAATATTGCCGGACGAGATCAAAGGTAAAACCAGCATTAAAAAGCTAATGAAGAAGGGAGACAAGCTAATGGGGCAGGACATCAAAAGCCCCGATCTGAAGGAGCTGAGCCACGTACTTAAACGTTACAATATAGGCTTTGCAGCCATCAAACATGAGGGCACGGATGATTACACCCTGTTTTTCAAGGCCCGTGATCAAGCGCAGCTCAGCACTGGGTTAGACGCCTACCTTGCGAAGGCAGTATCCCGAAATACCCCAGAACAGAAGCGACCGGAAATCAGTAAAACCACCAGGGATAAAGCGGAGCCAGATAAGGATGTGCCGGACGACGTTTCCTTCGCCGCGCCGACACGAGAACCGGCAAAGGAAATTCCCCGGGAGCCACAGCCGCGTTCCATCCCTAAGGAGCTGGAAGAAGCAAAGGCGGTGTCGCAGGCGATGCAGCAGGCGCGCGAAGCTGAAAAAGAGCTTACCCGGAACCGCAGTAGAGGGCGAGAAAGATGAACCGCCGAAAGCTCACGTTTCACACATTAGCTGTTCTCTTTCTACTGTTGGTGTTCTGGTATGTCAACCGGGCCAGCGAACTACTGCGAGGCGCGTTTGAGGATGGAACAAGTATGGCTTTAGCGATACAAAACACAGGCATTGAAATGCTCCGAAATCCGTTTTATCTATCTATTAATAATATTGATCTAGCTGTGGCCAGCGCGTCTGTGCTGGTACTACTCATAACCGCATTACAGCGGCGCAAAGTGTTTCGCCCCGGTGAAGAATACGGCTCAGCCCGCTTTGGTACGATGCGCGACATACAGCCGTTTATTGACAAAGACCCGGATAAAAACATTATCCTGACTGAAACCGAAATGCTCTCGATGTCCAGCCGGATGAAGCGAACCAAGAACGAAGATTACAACCGCAACAAAAACGTACTGATTATAGGTGGCGCGGGCAGCGGCAAAACTCGGTATTTCGTAAAACCAAACCTGCTGCAAATGCATAGCTCTTATGTCGTGACCGATCCCAAGGGCACGCTACTGCGAGAATGTGGACATGCATTTGAAGCGAGTGGATACCGAATAAAGGTTCTAAATCTCAACGAAACGGACGGTATGCGGCAATCGCAGGGGTACAACCCGTTTAACTATATCCGCAGCGAAGCGGACATTCTGAAACTGGTGGATGTGCTTATGGCGAACACGAACGGCGAAGGGCAGAGGCCTACCGGTGATCCCTTCTGGCAGGCGGCGGAAAAGCTGCTGTACACGGCGCTTATTGGCTACATATGGAGTTGCGGCGAGCCACAAGACAAGAATATCGGAACGCTGCTGGATTTATTGGGCGCTTCCGATGCCAAGGAGGAAGACGAGGAATACAAAAACCCTGTAGATGTCCTGTTTATGGAGCTGGAACGGGAATTTCCCGACCACTTTGCGGTGCGGCAATATCGAAAGTACCGCAAGGCCGCCGGTAAAACAGCAAAGTCCATCCTCATTTCATGCGGTGCCAGACTTGCCCCCTTTGATATTAAAGAGGTTAGAGACTTAATGTCAGAGGACGAGCTGGAGCTGGAGCAGCTTGGCGACAGAAAGACCGTGCTATTTGTGATCACGTCAGATACTAACAAGACCTTTAACTTTATCGCTGCCATGATGTACTCTCAGATGTTTAATCTTCTTTGCGACCGAGCGCTATACAAATATGGTGGCAGCCTGCCGGTGCATGTTCGCTGCATTTTGGATGAGTTTGCGAACATTGGTCGCATACCCAACTTTGAAGAGATAATATCGGTCATTCGCAGCCGCGAAATATCAGCTTGTCCGATATTACAATCTAGGGCGCAGCTTGAAAGCGTCTACGAAAAGAAATCGGACATTATTATGGACAACTGCGATACGCTGCTGTTTTTGGGCAGTAAGAGTTACAAGACGCTTGAGGAAATGACAAAAATGATTGGTCGCCAGACCATAGACCAATACAACACAAGCAAATCTCGCGGCAGTCAGAAGTCGGACAGTACGAATTATCAGAAGCTGGGTCGCGAACTCATGACAATAGACGAGCTGGCCAGTATGAGCCGCAGCGAGTGTATCTGCCACATTGGTGGTATTCGCCCCTTCAAGTCAAAGAAATACGACTTAACACAGCACCCGCGCTATCATCTTACATCCGACGCGGATAGAAACAATGCGTATACGCCGCTCTGGCTGCGCCCGCATGTTACCATCTCGGCCGAAGAACGGTTCGAGGTTTTACATATATCAAACCATTAACATCATTGTTCAATCAGAAAGGAAGTAAAACTTATGGAAATTATTTCGGGTACTGTAGATGTTCTCATCACCGTCGTCACCGCCGTGGGTGGCGGACTGGCCGCTTTTGGCGGTATGCAGCTTTTCCAGGCTTACACCGACGGAAACGGTGCAAAGCAGGCGCTGGGTTGGGCGTCAGTCGCTGGAGGTGCCGGTATCATTCTGTTGGCGCAAAGGGTATTCCCTTTGATCACCTCGACTCTATCGTAATAGGCCATGCTGGACTTTTTACGGGAAAACCTTGAACCATTGATGCGGGGTTGGCTGGTGGACAGTATCATGACCAATCTTGACGGCATGTTCTCCAAAGTGCAGGGCCAGACCGCGGAGCTTCAGGATGTCCTGACCCAAAGCCCGGCAAGCTATGCCGGAGGTTCGTTGTGGAACACCGCTGTTGATGTCGCTGGCACGGTTATGACGCCAATTGCCTCGCTGGTTTTGCTGGCCGTGTTTTGCCTGGAGATCATTGGCTGGCTGGAGCAACGAAACCGGCTACATGATAGCACAGATCTGACTTGGATGTTCTTTGAGCTGACGATCAAAATCGCTGTCGGCGTTTATCTGGTCATGAACGCGGCCAAAATCACGAACGGCATTTTCCATCTCGGTGCCGAAATTGTATCAAAGATTCCCGGCGGTTCCGGAGACAGCTTCGGAACCGCGGCCGATCTGGCTTCTATTCGAGCACTTCTGGAAGAAAAAGAGATTGGTTATCTGGTGAGTATGTTGATTACCTCTCTGCTTGGTAAGGTCGGCATTATGGCAATCACCATTATGATTCAGGTATCGGTTATCGGTCGAGTATTCAAAATATGCCTGTACGGTTCGATGGGCGCTGTCCCCTACGCAACGCTGATGCACAAAGAAATGTCAGACATCGGAAAAAACTATATCAAAAACCTTTTTGCATTGGCGTTTCAAGGTTTTTTCATGTTTACCATCGTCGTGATGTACCAGGCGCTTACTCGAAATGTCACCGTCGCGTCCGACCCCAACGAAGCGGTGTTTACACTACTGCTTTATTCCGTGGTTTTTGTGTATGCGCTGTTTAACACGGCGGCGCTGTCCAAGAGCATCTTCAATGCGCATTAGTTCAAAATCCCAAACGATTGGGATTTTGGCGAAAGGAGAATTCACATGCCATATGTCAACATCCCAAAGGATCTATCCGGTGTGCAGGCCAAACTGATGTTTGGCCTGACAAAGAGGGGGCTGATCGTAGCTGCATTGGCGGTGGTGGTATACCTGCCTCTTTACTTCTTTTTAAAATCCATTATCGGCGGCGGGGCTGTATGGCTGATGATGCTGCTGGCAGCACCGCCCTTTATCTGGGGCCTTTATCCGGTACATGATAGCAGGCCAATTGAAAAAATCGTCTTTAATTTTTTGCGAGTACATTTGAAACCCCAAGTACGGCCCTACAGAACAGAAAACTTATACGCCTGCATGGAGCTGGCAGGCAAAATCGAGGAGGTGATAGAGGATGCCGACGCCGACGCTCAATCAGCCGAAAATGAAGGTCATAAAAAGAGTCGATCCCTACGCAAAGCTGCCAAGAAAAACTAAAAAGACAATAATGCGCATGATTAAGCTGGCAAAGCTGCAAGGGAAAATCCCTCGCAGCGCCCAGCGAACCATTCCCTATGACGAGATGTATCGCAACGGCCTTTGCCGTTCCAACGGTGATTATTACACCAAAACCATTGAGTTTCATGATATGAATTACCGTCTGGCCAAGCGCGAAACCAAGGAAGCCGCATTTGAAAACTGGTGCCGTTTCCTTAACTATTTTGATGCAACGGTATCCTTCCAGCTGCTGTTCGTCAACCAGCAAATCGACCTTGAAAAATACTATAAAGCCATTGCAATTCCTGAGCATGATGATGATTTTAACGCGCTGCGTGCGGAATATGTTGCCATGATGCAAGCACAGCTGGCAAAGGGAAATAATGGACTTCTAAAAAGAAAGTTTCTCATTTTCGGCATTCATGCTGAAACACTGGAAGCGGCGCAGCTTAAACTGGACCGCATGGAAGCAGAGATCATAAATGCATTCAAACAGATGGGCGTTTTTGCCGAACACCGCAACGGCTACGAGCGATTAGAAATCATGCATGATGTACTTAATATCGGTACTGACCGCAAATTGAACTTTGCATGGGAGCTTTCGTCTGGAACGGGTTTGACCACCAAGGATTTTATAGCGCCAACAGCTTTTAATTTTAAAGATAAAAGTACCTTTGAACTTCAGGAACGGGTGGGGCGAACTTCT
The DNA here is from genome assembly GCA_030913685.1 of Oscillospiraceae bacterium MB24-C1. Classification (NCBI taxonomy): domain Bacteria; kingdom Bacillati; phylum Bacillota; class Clostridia; order Eubacteriales; family Oscillospiraceae; species Oscillospiraceae bacterium MB24-C1. The sequence goes on from CP133187.1 coordinate 2,191,971, forward strand.
TATCTGCGTGTTGAGGCTAAGGAGCTACCTGACGATATCTTATCGGAATTCCTTGATCTAGACAGCCCCCTGATTGCCAGCATTCATCTTCGGAGTATTGATCAGGCGGCAGCCAAAAAGTACGCCAACCGGCAAATGGCGGCGCTTAACAGCATGAAGGCAGAGGAACAGAAGAAAGCCTTCGGCCAAGGATATGACCCCGATATGCTTCCGCATGAACTTAAAACGAATATTGCCGCGAACGAAGCGTTACTTGATGATTTAGACAGCAGAAACGAAAGGCTATTCCTTATGACCTTTACGCTGACGAATTTTGCTGCGGATAAAGAAGAACTGAACAATACCTGTTCGTCTGCCCGACAGATTGCTCAACAGCACGACTGCCTGTTGCTGCCACTGGACTGGCAGCAGGAGGCCGGACTGATGTCAGCCATGCCGCTGGGGGTTAACAATGTTGAGAATCAGCGGATGATGACTACATCCGCAGCGGCTGTCTTTATACCGTTCCAAACGCAGGAGCTATTCCAGCCCGGTGGTCTGTATTACGGCATCAATGCAATATCTCAGAACATGATCATGGTGGACAGGCTTACCGGCTATAATCCAAACGGCTTGATACTGGGCGTGCCGGGTTGTTTTACGAATGATACAAAGGTTGTATTAGCCGATGGCACCAAAGCCACCTTTGAAGAGCTGATGAATTATAAGGATGGTTTTAAGGTCAAGAGCTACGATATCAAAAGCGGTAAAGAGGTCATAGGAACGGCACGGAATGTGCGAATAACACATTATGCCAAGGAACTTGTGAAAGTAAAATTCAACGATGGTTATATGGTGTCGTGCACACCTAATCATCAGTTTTTACTTTCAGATGGTACATTTAGGGATGCAAAATTTTTGAGGAATGGCCAAAAACTGTATTCAGGCCATATAGTGACTGCTGTTAAGAAGTTTACGCTTGAAAATGAAATACCTGTCTATGACATGGAAGTCGACGACACTTCAGTATTCATGCTTGAAAATGGCGTTTATGTACACAATTCCGGTAAATCCTTTTCGGCCAAGCGCGAAATGGTGAATGTCTCGCTAGTTCTTACAGATGATATCCTGATTCTTGACCCCGAGCGAGAATATACACCACTTGTAAACGCCTTGGGCGGTCAGGTCATTAAAATATCCGCTGACAGCCCGCACCATATCAATCCGCTTGACCTCAACCTTTTTTCTAAGAACGAGGAGGATACGGATTTCGACCCCATCCGGGATAAGTGTGATTTTGTGCTCTCGTTCTGTGAGCAAGCACTAAGCAGCCGCGACGGCCTTCAGCCAATTGAAATATCCGTTATCGACCGCTGCGTCATGAGGGTATACGACAAATACGTCGCAGAGCCTTGTAAAGAAAACATGCCAACGCTTCAAGACCTCTATGACATGCTGATTATACAGCCTGAGACAGAGGGAAAGCGCATTGCAACTGGGCTGGAACGTTTTGTCACTGGCTCACTAAACGTCTTTAACCATCCGACTAATGTTGAAATTGACAACCGCATCGTTTGTTTTGACATTAAAGACCTCGCCAAGAACCTTAAAAAGCTGGGCATGTTGGTTGTCCAGGATCAGATCTGGTCAAGAGTACGCAAAAACCGTGAACAGAAAAAAGTCACCCGCTATTACGCGGATGAATTCCATCTTCTGCTGAAAGATCCTCAAACGGCATCTGCCAGTGTTGAAATATGGAAGCGATTTCGTAAGTGGGGCGGCGTTCCGACCGGCATTACGCAGAACGTCAAGGATTTTCTAACCTCGCCCGAGATTGAGAATATCTTTGAAAACTCTGATTTCATCTACCTGCTCAACCAGGCCGCCGGCGACCAGAAGATTCTCGCCTCGGCACTAAATATTTCCGAGCATCAGCTAGGTTATGTCACCAATAGTCAACCGGGTGAAGGGCTACTGATCTTTAAACGGGAAAGCGCAATCATTCCGTTCATTGACCATTTCCCGAAGGATACGAAATTGTACAGTCTCATGACCACTAAGCTAGATGAAGCGGTGACCGTGTGAGGAAAGGAAGTGATGCACAATGATAAACAAGGTACTATGGGGGCTTTTATATCTGATTGCTTGTTTGACGTTCTTTCATGAGTTGGAATATCCACCAACGAACAATATTGTAATTTCAATCGGTATTACAGCCTTATTAATCCACATTGTTTATGGCTCTTATAAAAATGTCGACAAATTGACGAATTGTCTAGATTATCATGCTGTACTATTTTTGGTCTGCATTGCGGGCCCTATGATTTCATCGTCTTCCGATATGGCTTTAGGAAGACCTTTTATGGCTCTCAGTTTCTACTATGGATTGTATTTAGCCGTCCAATATTGCCGACGCGAAGGATTGAAGCCATTAACAATTATTCAGGCAGCCATATTAAGCATTGGTCTGTTTTATCTGGCTCAGAAGTGGCTATATATACCGTTTGTTGCTGTGAGCGCTATTCTGGGTTGGTTTAGTTACTCCAGTAAAACAAAAAGCTGATAGATAATCCAATAAGTCCAACTGCCACAGCAAAGCACAGAAACCACAGCATATTTGCAGGTATGGTTAAGCCATGCTTCACGGATATCCATCATACCGTTTTCGGCATCGTTCATATAACCAATCGCTTTAAAAAAGCAAATGCTAAGATAAATGTAGATCAAGCTCAATCTGAACTTCTTTCAGACCTTAAAGCTCAATATGGATATATCCCTCAAAAGTAGAAGTATTCGAGCAATTCCTATAATGCTTTCCTTGACTATTTTAATCATTAGGATTAGAAGTCAAGTTCGCAATCGTTTGGGATTTTGAGTACAGAAAAGCCGTCCCGATGAGGGACGGCAATAGAAAGATTCACGTGCGGCTTTCCCGTTTGTTTGCTTGATTAAGTTCCGCCAGACGGTTGATTTTATCCACAGTGGCTTTAATCCGTTGCTGTGTTTCCGGATCGGACTGATACTCTTCTTTCGGACGCCGGGCCTGAGCTTCTTCGGAGGAGATTATTTCATTTACCCGGTTTCTATCCTTAGCATAACTGTGAAGAAAAACACAATAACAAAAAAAGCCCACAATAATTACCCATCGCACAATATCGTTGGTATGAAATAGACTTGTTGCCAGTTCCCCGGCAAGATAGGCCCACATGAGTGAGAACACACCTGTGGAGATCCACCAGCCAATCCTAGTTTTAAATGCCAAAAGAAATAGAATGGCCAGAACTATACCCACGGCGATACAGGCATTGTCAGGAAGTTTATAGTGATAAGCCGCCAAATAAGCACTGAAACCCAGTACGGCAGCGTCAAACCATTCAATATATCCAATAAACATCAACCACAGCAATTTTAAAAAGCAGAGAAATAGCCGGAACAAACCGATAAAAGTGCTCACCATATTATCACTTCCTTATATGTAAATATTACCATAAAATCCGCATAAACACAAGCTTTTTAGGAGGGATACAGCTTTGAGTGAAGAAAAATATCAGGCGGAAGCCAGACATTTTGGACACGCTCCACAGGATGTGCCAGTCGAAGACACCACTGCCGACGAAGCTGAAGCTGCCACACCCTCCAGCCGACTTAAGCAAACCATGCGGCGGCAGGTGCGAAAGCCGGATGGCGTAAAAATCAGACTGCGTGACGATAAACCTAGGCTCAGGCTTAGGTCGCCAAAGCAACGGCTGAAATACACGCAGGCTGAATCACCCGTAGTATCCCCGCCAATGGATGGAAAGGACATGATTCGCCCCAAGGGTTCGGCAAATATCCAGCCAGAAAACAAAAATCGTGCCTCCAATCTGAAAACAGCCCAGCGCCGGCATCGGCAGTTAAAAATTACGGAACAGCAGAAATCGTCTCGACCGTCCAATATGGAAGGCGAGGTAAGGCAAGAACCGCAAAGCACTGTCACGGAATATAGGGAACCGGCTCAGCAGAGCATTCGTTTTGGAAACGCCACCGATAGGTTTACCGTCAAAGATGCCCATTTGGTGGGCGAAGGAACGACGGAGCGGCATACAAGACTGCGATTTAGCAAACAAAACCTGTTGCACTTTAAGGATAAACTTCAATCTGCGGATACATTGACCGCTTCGTTAATCACCCCGGCAAAACGCAGATTGCGCTTGCAACAAACCGCCCGACTGCGTCTCCCAATGGGGCAACTGGAAACTGACGGCAGGAATTCGCAGCAGCAACGGTTACGCTTCACTGGGCAAAGCCGATTACAACCGGATGGAGCGGCTACATCCACCGAAGTATCCTCAGGATATAAAAAACGCCTGCTTTACCGCCCAAACAGTCAATTCTACGGCGACTCGCGTGACAATCGTCATCGGCTGAAGCTACCCGGTAATGCTGTGCCAGACCGACGTAGCGGCTCTCAGCCGCCCACCTTCATGGCTGGGGCACATCCACAACGATTTAAGCCCAAGCTCCAGCTAGTTCGACCGACTTACCAGCTTGAAAACAGTGAGCAGAAACTTAAAGACATACAGCCTTCTAAGAGCTGGATCTTACAATATCAGTATGAGAATCTGCGCTTCAGGGCTGAGTCGGAGCACTGGCGGTTCGGAGAAAGACAGGCACACCGCATCTTCAGGTTTTCGGACAGCGGCAAAAAGGCTCCTTCTCGGCTGAAATTTGAAGAGGATCGAATACCTCACTCATCCAAACTTAAATTTGAAGAAGATAAAATTTCTCATAAAAGAGGCTGGGGTAGCAGTTTAAGCGCTACAAAACAGGAAACTGAACGTGCAATAAACGAACTTGCTGACCAGTCCGAAAACGAGGGTATACAGTCTGCAAACCAACATCGAAAGTGGCAAACCACCGGCCTGGGAGAAGGCTGGCGCGCCGGCGGTGCCTGGCGGCAAGGACACGACCAACGCGTGGTGCAGCGTGAAATCAAGCGCGCAACGCGTGAGGCAAAAGATAAGGCCTATGAGTTGCGCCACGGCAAACCTTCCCGAAGTGCAGAGCTGCGCAAAAAGCTCATGATTCGCAAGCGGCAGATGGAGAACTTCGCTGAAAGGAAGGCGGGCAAACAGGCCGTACAGAATACGGAACGTTTTATAGCTTTTGTGGCGGAAAAAGCTGCACAGCTCATCCGGCTGGCCGTCGCTTATATTGCGGGACCCGCAATTGGCGTGATAGCGATTTATGCTGCGGTGGCAGTGCTGGTACTAATTATGTTTAGCGCCTTTATGGACAGTGCAACGGCCGCTATTACATCCTATGCTGCACCGGATACCGAGATCGAAGCCGCCAGCAGCTACTATACCAAGCTCGAAGCCGAGCTGGACAAAGAGATCAAGAATATATCAACCGCATGGGAATGGCAGCATATCGACCAATTCCACTATGATCTGGATGATATCGAGCATGATCCCTTTCAGCTCATGGGTTATCTCAGCGTCAAGTATCCCGGCTTCACCTTTAGCGATGTAAAAACCGAGCTTGATTACATATTCGACCAGCGCTACACACTCACCACACACCAGTGGTATGAATGGCGAGGCCAAAAGCCTCATCGTTATAAGTATTACCATCTGGACGTGACGCTGCGCGCAAAGCCGATGGAGCCGATACTCCTGAAGGAGATGGCGAAAGACACCAAAAACGACCTGGTGAGCTGGTACGGCGTGCTTATGGAAACCAAGGGTGCGCATCAAGCATATGCAAACCCTTTTGATATAGATTGGTCGGGCAATGTCAGCAGCCTGTACGGCTACCGTGTAGACCCTATTGGAGAGAAAGAGCTACAGCAGCACCGTGGGGTGGACATTGCCATGCCGACCGGCACACCGATACGGGCCGGACTTTCCGGCACCGTGCGGTATGTTGGACATGACAACATCATGGGTAACTACATCATCCTAGATGCAGACGGTGTGGAGCGCACAATGAAGTATGGTCATTGTGATGAGGTACGGGTTTCAGTCGGTGAAAAGGTTGCCGCCGGTGAAACGGTGATCGGCACGGTCGGCAACAGTGGGCAGTCTACCGGGCCACACCTGCACCTAGAGATACTGGAGAACGGCGAATATGTAAACCCCATTTATTCGCTGAATTATAAAGAAAAGACATCATAAGGAGTGGACAGCATGAAAAGAATCTTGAAACGAGCAGCTAGCGCCCTGGTGTCGTTGGTGGTGGTAGTCTCAGTGTTTTCGTTGCTACCTGTTAAGGCGAACGCCGCTACCGCACTGGCAGATTACCCGGTCGGGACGGTATTTAAAATCAAAGAGGATGGTACTTATCAGGACTGGATATTGGTCAGCCACGACTATTTATCCTCCGGCAATCAGCTTTTAATGCGAAAAAACACAATATACTATGCAACTCCTATGAAGGAATACAGAAGATACTTCTATACTAGTGATGGCTCTTCTAATGAATGGTATTACAGACCAATATACAAGGGCTCGGCTCTTGAAACGTATTTAAATAATTCTTTTAAATCACTGCTTAACAGCAATATTCAAAATATGCTTATAACTGTAAATGTCCCAACTACTGTACCTGGAAATATGACTAAACCGGATGGTGTAGAAATATGGCCTGCCACCAATACAACTACATCAAATAAGGTGTTTATACTATCTGCAAACGAGTTATTTGGGGATTGGGTAGGGGGAGGCAATTATATTAGTTTTTTCAATACGGATGCTCGGAGAGCATCTGATAAGGACTATTATGTTAGAGATATTGATAGAGTAGAATCATATTCGCACAGAAATTATTATATCAAGGCAAATGGAACTATATATTGGATTAAGCCAAGTAACTGGAGTAATGCTAGATTGAATTATCGCCCATGCATAGTTCTTCCTTCCACTACCATTGTTGGCACGAGCAATCAAATCGACGGTATCATCACGCCATCAACGCCTACGGTATCGGTATCTAGCACCTGGGCGACCAACAATACGGCTACTCTTTCAGCCACCAACGCAACGCATTATGCTATCACAACCACAAACGTTGCGCCATCCTCTGGCTGGCAGACCAGCAACGTGTTTACTCTGACTGGCAACGGCAATTACTATGCTTGGGCGCGCAGCGCAACCAATACGGTGTCTGCATCAAAAAGCTTTATCGTATCGAAGGTGGATGCCACAAAGCCTACGGTCAGTTCTGTGGCTGTGCCGACGACATGGGGCACCAGCAATACTGTCACGATCTCGGCAAGTGACAACGCCAGCGGTATCGCGGCCTATGCGGTCACGACGGGCGGCACTTCCGCACCGGTATCCGGCTGGCAAACGAGCAACAGCTTTACATTCTCGGCGAATGCCACCTATTATGCCTGGGTAAAAGATCAAGCGGGGAATATTTCAGAAGGCTATAAATTTACGATAGATAAAATTGATGATATCGCCCCATTTGTTAATAAGGTGGACATGCCCACCGATTGGGGAACATCGGCAGGAATCACCATACAGGCGCAGGATATTGGCAGCGGCATCGCGGAATATGCTGTCGCGACCAGTAGCACAGCACCGACAGGAGGATGGCAAAAAGCCAGTAGCTTCACGCTGACTGCCAACGGTACCTATTACGCATGGGTTAAGGACAATGTTGGAAATACCGCATCGCAGCAATTTAAAGTTACCACAGTGGACACCACGTCCCCATCCATAAGCTACGTCACGGTGCCGTCTGGCTGGGGCGTAACTAGCACGGTGACTATATCGGCAAGTGACAGCGCCAGCGGCCTTGCTGCTTATGCCATAAGCACCATCGGTGAAGTACCGGCCACGGGCTGGCAGGCCAGTAAAAATATTGAGATTACCGCCAATGGTACTTATTTCGCGTGGGCGAGGGACAATGTCGGCAATGTCTCGGCGCGGTATGAATTTGTTATTTCCAAGGTGGACAGTACCAAACCCACCGTTACACTGGTTAGCGTACCGGATGAATGGGCGACAACCAGCAAAGTAACGCTTTCAGCATCAGATCTGGGAGACAGCGGGCTTTCAGCTTATGCGGTCAGCATTACGGATACGGCACCCGGCTCCGGCTGGCAATCCGGCACCAGCTTTACACTGGCCGCCAACGGCAGCTATTACGCCTGGGCTAAGGATGCCGCAGGGAATATCTCCGATAGCTATGAATTCACGGTGAGCAAAGTCGATACAGACAGGCCGACCGTGGCCTCGGTGGAGATCCCCACAACCTGGGGCATGAGTAGTACTGTCACTGTCAACGGATCGGATGACACAAGCGCTATTGCGGCTTATGCCGTCACTACAGGCGGTACTTCTGCACCATCCTCCGGCTGGCAGATCAGTCAACAGTTTACATTTTCGGCTAATGGCACCTATTACGCGTGGGTCAAGGATCAGGCCGGTAATGTCTCGCTCTCTGGATATGAGTTTCAAATCGCAAAGATAGATCTCTCTGATCCGGTCATATCGTCGATTGCTATACCAACCGACTGGACAACCGAGGCGAAAATCACGATTAACGCGGCTGATGCCGACACCAGCATCACAGCCTATGCGCTGACAAGCAGCAGTACGGCTCCGGCTGGCGGCTGGCAGGATAGCAGAAGCTTTACCATCACAACGAATGGCACCTATTACGCCTGGGTCAAGGACGGCGTTGGAAACACCGCTTATAAGTCCTTTTCCTTCAGCAAGATTGACAGTACAATGCCGACCATAAGTTCTGTGTCGGTACCCACAAGCTGGGGTGCAGCAAACACCGTAACCGTTTCGGCCACCGACACCGGCAGCGGTGTAGCTGCTTACGCTGTCACCAGCACAAATGTGGCACCCTCCACCGGCTGGCAAACCAGCAAGAATGTAGAGGTCACCGCCAACGGCAAGTATTACGCCTGGGCAAAAGATGCAGTTGGCAATGTCTCAGCGGGTTATGAATTCACGATTAGCAAGGTAGATAGTGGTAAGCCGGTTGTCGGCACTGTCACAGTCCCGGATGCATGGGCAACCAGCAGCACTATTTCGATCAGCGCGTCCGATGACGCCAGCGGCGTGGCTACATACGCGGTGACAACAACCAATACAGCACCCTCCACCGGCTGGCAAGGCGGCAGTAACTTCACACTCACTGCCAACGGCACTTACTACGCTTGGGCAAAGGATGCTGTCGGCAATGTTTCGGAAGGGTATAAGTTCACCGTTACCAAGGTGGATACCGATAAGCCCATTGTTGATTCGGTTAGCGTACCCACCGCATGGGGTGGTAGCAGTACCGTGGCGATCTCAGCCAGCGATACGGCCAGCGGAATTGCGGCCTACGCCATCACCACAAGCGGAAGCGCCGCCCCGGGGTCAGGTTGGCAGGAAAGTAATCGCTTCACCTTCAGCATGAATGGCACCTATTACGCTTGGGCCAAGGATGTTGCGGGGAATATCTCGGCCGGATACGCCTTTACGGTTGATAGAATCGACAACACCGTCCCCGATATAACTGAGATAACCGTCCCGTCCGACTGGGCAACCAGCGCCGAAATCACGATCAAGGCAGCAGACACACAGACCGGCGTCGCGGCCTACGCCCTGACCAAGAGCAGCACCGTCCCGGCGTCGGGCTGGCAGACGGACAGCAGCTTTACCATCACGGCCAATGGCACCTATTATGCGTGGGCGAAGGACGGCGCAGGCAACACCGCTTCAAAACAATTTACCTTCAGCAAGATTGACGTCACAGGGCCAACAATCAGCTCTGTCGGTGTACCTTCAAGCTGGAACAGCACCAGCGCCATTACAATTACGGCCACCGACGCCGCCAGCGGCGTAACATCGTATGCGGTGACAAGCACCAATACCGCACCGACAACCGGTTGGCAAACAGAAAAAACATTTGAAATAACCACTAACGGTACTTGGTACGCCTGGGCGAAGGATGCTGTTGGCAATATCTCGGCGGGTTATGAGTTTTCCGTCAGCAAGATTGATACCACCAAACCGGTGGTCAGTGCTGTTACAGTACCCGATGCATGGGCAACAAACAACGCTGTTTCAATCAATGCTTCTGACGATGCCAGCGGCATCAATACATACGCAGTCAGCAGCACGAACAGCGTACCATCCACAGGCTGGCAAACGGGAAATAGTTTTACGCTGACCAGCAATGGTACCTATTACGCTTGGGCGAAGGATGCCGCGGGTAATGTTTCGGCCGGTTATGCCTTCACGGTCAACCGAATTGATACCACAAAGCCGACTGTCACCTCGGTAACTGTCCCCACCGCGTGGGGGTCAAACAGTACCGTAACGGTTGAAGCCACCGACGCCGAAAGTAGTGTAGCAGCATATGCGATTAGCAGCACCGATACCGTCCCGTCCAGCGGGTGGCAAGCCAGCAGTAAATTTACAATAGCTGCAAACGGTACCTATTACGCGTGGGCAAAGGATCAGGCTGGCAATGTGTCGGTGTCCTATAAATTCACAGTGGATAAGATTGACAGCATTGCACCGTCCATCCTGGGCGTCATTCTTCCGGAGGATTGGACAGCGACAGCGAAAATCTCCATTGTGGCTACCGATGCCGAAACCGGAATCGCGGGTTACGCCCTCACCCGAAGCCTCGCCGCGCCAACAGATGGGTGGCAGACTTCACCGGATTTCACCGCCACGGCCAACGGTACTTATTACGCCTGGGTCAAGGATCAGGCCGGAAATACCGCGTATAAATACTTCTATTTCAACAAAATCGATACCACAGCGCCAAATGTCAACTCTGTTTCAGTGTCAACAAGCTGGGGGACTTCCAACATGGTTACGATTTCGGCTTCTGATGCGGCCAGCGGTGTGGCGGCCTACGCCGTCACCAGCACCAATACGGCCCCACTAGACGGCTGGCAGACCAGCAAAAGTGTGGAGGTCAGCGGTAACGGTACATGGTATGCGTGGACTAAGGATAACGTCGGTAACGTCTCAACAGGCTATGAATTTACCGTTTCCAAGGTGGATAGCATCAAACCTGTTGTCAGTGCAGCTGCAGTACCGGAAGAATGGGCTACCAGCGCAAAAATGACGATTACTGCGTCAGACGAAGGCGGCAGCGGCTTGTCGGCCTACGCTGTGACCAGCACCAACGTAGCACCTGCCACGGGATGGCAATCCGGCACCGGCTTTACGTTGACCGCCAACGGCAGCTATTACGCCTGGGCAAAGGATGCCGCGGGAAACATCTCAAACGGCTATCAATTCACCATTAACAAGATCGACACAACAAAACCCGCCGTGGATTTAGTGACCATCCCCACTGAATGGGGCCCGGGCAGCTCTATAACGGTCAAGGCCAGTGACGTGGGCAGCGGTGTAGCGGCCTATGCCGTTACAAAGAGCGGCACAGCCCCAACTTATGGCTGGCAGCAAAGTGATAGCTTCATGCTGGACAGCAACGCGACCTATTTTGCCTGGGCAAAGGATAACGTCGGCAATGTCTCAGCAGGTTTTGAATTTACGGTGTCCAAGGTGGACAGCACCAAGCCGGTGATCAATGATATTTCCATTCCAACCGAGTGGACAGTATCAGGGAAGGTATCCATTTCGGCTACCGACGCAGAGACCGGCATTGCGGGTTATGCGCTGACGAAGAGCAGCACCGCCCCGACATCTGGCTGGCAGGAATCCCCGGACTTTACCGTCACCGAAAATGGCACATGGTACGCATGGGTTAAGGATGGCGCGGGCAACACCGCCTATAAGAGCTGCTCCATTACCAAGATTGATACCACCGCCCCAACGGTTACTTATGCGTCGGTATCCACCGGATGGGACGCGTCGAACACCGTGACTATATCGGCCAACGACGCCGCCAGTGGCGTCGCCGCCTACGCTGTCAGCACCACCGACACAGCACCCACCACCGACTGGCAGGAAAGCAAGACACTCACCGTAACAGGTAATGGTACTTATTATGCCTGGGCGCAGGACGCTGTGGGCAATGTCTCGCCGGGATACAAATTCACGGTCTCGAAGGTGGACAGCACCAAGCCGGTGATTAACGCCGTTGCGGTATCGGATGAATGGGCAACCAGTGCAAAAGTGACGCTTACAGCGGCAGACGAAGGCGGCAGCGGACTGGCGACCTACGCTGTGACCAACAGCGACGCAGCCCCCGCCACCGGCTGGCAAACCGGCAGCAGCTTCACACTGACAGCGAATGGCACCTATTACGCGTGGGCAAAGGACGGCGCGGGCAATGTGTCTGGAGCCTATAAATTCACAGTCAGCCGTGTGGATACCGATAAACCGGTGGTGGATTCGGTCAACATCCCGACCGATTGGGCCATGAGCGGCACCGTAACGATTACAGCAAGCGACACCGGCAGTGGGATTGCGGCCTATGCCGTTACAACGGGCGGCAGCTCCCCGCCGGTATCGGGCTGGCAGCAAAGCAATAGCTTTACCTTCAGCGCCAACGGCAAGTATTATGCCTGGGTTAAGGATATCGCGGGGAATGTCTCAGCTTCGGGCTTTGAATTTGTACTGGGCAAGATTGACCGCACCAAACCGACTATCACCGAAGTAATAATGCCGGAAAACTGGACGGGTACAGCTCAAATCACGATTATGGCCACCGATGAAGAAACGGGTATCGCAGCCTATGCCATCACTGCCAACAGCACCACGCCAAAGGATAACGCCTGGCAGGATTCCAGCGTTTTCACCCTTGCGGCCAACGGTACCTATTACGCCTGGGCAAAGGACGGCGCCGGAAATATGGCCTATCAGTACATCTATTCCAACAAGCTGGATAAGGGCGCGCCGGAGATCACCGGCATTCGCTTCAACAACGCAAATACGGTGGTCACGGTATCGGCCACCGATACAGTCAGCGGTGTCAAGTGCATCTATATCGGCGAGACTGCCTTTAACGGTGGCTACGTACAGTATCAGATTCCCGATGGAACACACTATCTTACCATCTACGCTGAGGACAATGCCGGGAATAAAACCGAACAACAGACGGTGCGTGTCCCGGGTTGGTTTGATGTACTCGACACGCTGACGATTGAGACTGTAACGTTTGACCCGGATATTAAGACCGCCACCATCACGGCGGCGACCACCAAAACCGAAATTGCGGGTGTCTACGTCAACAACAAGCTCTGCGCTGGAAACCCCGCGGTGTTCACCGTCAACGGTGCACAGTATCTGGAAATGCAGGTGGTGGATGTCAACGGCGACCGCAGCGCGGTATATCGTCAACGCGTACCGGGTTGGGCCGAGGAAGTCAACAGTTTAGCCATCACCGACTGCGAATTCTCCTATGACAATACGACAGCGGTTATCACAGCCGCCGAAACACCCGCGGAAGGGGTTGCCCCTCGAGGTATTACCAGAATAGAAATCAACGGCGAATTCTTTGACGGCAATCCTGTTGCCTATTCCATCCCAGAGGGAACGCGGCATCTTGAAATGCGCGCCTACAACACGGACGGCGACTACTCGCCGCTGCTGATCCGACGCGTGCCCGGGTGGAGCGAGATTGTCTCGACCATCACCATCAGCAGCGTTGAGTTTTCTGATTATAACACCCGCGCGACCGTCACGGCGCTGGCCACCGGGGGCGACAGTGTGACCGGCATCTTTATCAATGATGTGTACTATGAGGGCAATCCGGTTGTTTACAAGATCGGGAAGGACGTGGACACGCTGCATGTTCAGGCGGTGAATCCGAATGGCGACCTTTCCGCAATGGTCAACAAAGCGGTACCGAAAAGTACAGTAAAGTCCACGCTGAAGCTTACCATTGAAGCGCCCGAGTGGACAAGCGCCAACCGCGCTAAGGTCAAGATCACCGCAGGTGATAGCATCGGCCTGAAGGCGATTATGGCCAAGACTGGCGAGGATGACGACTGGACCGACGTGACCTCCAGCCGCTATATCTGGATTTCTGAGGACACGACCGTTTATGCATCGGTCGAAAACGAGGACGGTACAGTCAAAGAAACTTCCTTGGATATTGTTTGCTTTGATAGAGCCGCGCCGACCGTGACGGCCGCACAGCAGGATAAAGTGGTGAACATTCGCGCAGAAGATAAAAAGTCCGGCGTCAAGGCGATTTACGTCAACAACGTCGAATACAACGGCAGCAAGATCTACGGTGGCAACCTGACCTACACCATCCCAGAAGGTACCACCACCGTGGCGGTCAAGGCGGTTGATGAGGCAGGAAACGCCTCCGAAATGCTGGAACTGCCGGTGCGCACAACGGTAACAGCCGTGCCGGGCATCATCGCCCCGTCTCAACCGGCACCTGTTACGCCGCCGCCCGATCCTGAGCCTGCCGCCATCCCAGACCCGGAGCCTGAGCCGGAACCGGAACCCGTGCCAGAACCAGAGGTGGAAGAAGCACCGCAGGAAGAGCCTAAAGCCGCAGGAATGACCACTGAGAAAATGGTTGCACTGGCTGCCGGAGCCTTTACGCTTTCCTCTGCCGGCACCATTGGCGGATTGTGGTGGCTACGGAGAAAGCGCTTGTTGGCGGAGGTTGTGCCAGACTTCGACCCGAAATTCCGCAAGGTTTACGACGAAAGCGAATTTCACGGGACTAAAGATCCGCTGGGTTCTAATGTGACCGAGGTTGAATTCAACCGTAAAATATCCTGACATTTTTAGAAGGAGAGACAGCTATGTATAGCAAAACCATTCTGATCGGGCGGCTTACTGCCGACCCGGAGCGAAAAACCACCCCGCAGGGAACGACGCTTTGCAACTTCCGAATTGCTGTTGAACGTGCCTATAAGGGCGGCGACGGTAACCGGAAGGTCGACTTTATCAACTGCGTCGCGTGGCGCAATACTGGAGATTTTGTGGCGCAGCATTTTCACAAGGGTAAAGCCATCGGTGTAGAGGGTACGATTGAGACCCGCGAATTTACCGATAAAGAGGGTGTTAAGCGAAACACCTTTGAAATCAACGTCGAGCGTCCCTTCTTTGTAGGAGATAGCAAGAAGAGCGACAGTCAAGGTTCAGGGGAGTAAGCCTATGGAGGTCTATCTTTACGGCACGGCCAACGAAGTTACAAAGGCGCAGGCAGCGCTGAAGATTCTTTTTCCCGAAAGCGAACACGCGCTACCGGTTTTCGACCTACCGGATACGCCGGAGCAGATTTACTGCCGCGTAAAATATAAATGCAGGGAAAGGACGGCACAAAATGAGCGACGCAACAATCAGCCAGGCCGATAAAGTCAAAGCACTCACCGATCAGCTGAAGGAGGGCGTACAAAACGTCTTCAGCAGCGGCAAATACGCTGAGTATCTGAACACCCTGTCCCGCTTTCATCGGTACAGCTTCAGAAATTCGATGCTAATTTATCTGCAAAATCCCAATGCCACGCGCGTGGCAGGTTTCAATGCCTGGAAAACGCTTGGGCGCGGCATTAACAAAGGGGAAAAGGGCCTGCAAATTCTGGCCCCTTCCCCCTACAAGATTACGGTTGATGCCACCCATGACGAAAACGGAAATCTACTGCCTGAGCCAGTGAAAAAACAAGTACAACGTATGGCGTTTAAGGTTACATATGTCTTTGATGTTTCCCAGACCAGCGGCAAGGAGCTGCCGGAGCTGGCACACCGGCTTACCGGTGACGTCGGCAAATACGACCACCTGATGGCAGCGCTGCAAAAGATATCCCCTTATCCGATTGCCTTTGACGAAATCGCAAGGGCTGGAACCAATGGTTTCTGTGACTACGAGGCGCAACGCATTGTGATCCGTAAAGGCGTCAGCCAAGAGCAGGCTGTTAAGACAACCGTACATGAAATAGCTCATGCGTTGCTGCACAGCAACAAGACCGGCCCGGAACGTGACCGTCAGGCATTTGAGGTGCAAGCCGAGAGCGTGGCTTATGTTGTCTGCCAGCACTTTGGAATTGATTCTTCTCAATATTCTTTCGGCTACGTCGCCGGGTGGAGCGGCAGTGTTCAGCTGGAGGTACTGGAGCAGTCGTTGACTGTGATTCAGAACGGCGCGTTGCAAATTATAGACAGTGCGGAAATGGAGCTGATAGAGCGCAGCAAAGAGATTGTTCTTTCTGAGCATGCTTTCGATGAGGATAACTATCTTCATTTTGTTGCAACGGTTGATAATCGAGATTATGAGGGACTATTCCGAGTCCATGACCCTGCCAACGGGAAATCCATGCAGATTGTCTCAATCGACTATGGGTATATGCACTCGGCCTTTGAAGCGCAATGGGATAAGTTGACTGAAAGCCTGCGTGAATATTCCCAGGTGAAGTACGGTGAGCTGATTACCCGAGAGGACCCCAATCTGGCCGCGCGAATGCGGGATATTGGACAGATCCCTTATTATGTTGATGGATTCAGCGAAGATTTCCTGATGTGGAAAGATATCGCAACAGGAAAAACACACGGTTATGATGGTTGGGATTTGGTGGCCAGTGATCTTGACAACCTAAACGGCTTGCATCAAACCGAGCTGACCGAAAAGATGATTGCGGTTGGGCTTGAACCCTACAAGGATACATCCGATAAGGGTCAAAACACACTGGCTTGGCTGGATACCAGCACGGGAGAAATAATCAACGCCGACAACTGGCAGGAGGTTTCGGACATTCTGACACAGCGCATGCATGAAGATGAACTCTACACATTATGGCAGGGCGAAACAAACGACCCCCGCACGCAGGAGTGGCGTAGTTTGCTAAAGCCTGCTGAGCAAACACTGGTCGACAAGTGGGATAAGGCTTGGGGAGACGATATGAAGGCCGTAAATGCGATAGTTGAAGAAAACAGAACGCGGCATAACGCCAGACAACACGATATGGCACGTTAGGAGGCTTTTTGTTATGCAGGAAACGTTATTGTCAAGAATTCGTTCTTTTATTAGCGGGAGGACGGAACCAATTCAAACGGGGCATGAGGCGTTAAAGGCTACGGAAGAACCGGCACCCCCAGTTGCTACACAACCACAGGTCAGCTATAACGCAGAGGATATCGGAGAAACCTGCGCCATTATAAGGTATACATATGACAACATTAACAAGGACTGGGATTTGGATACCGATATTTACCGGGGTAGATGGAGTGTTTGCCAGAAATATGCTGATATGCTCAATAAAGGCGAAATCACAGTAGAAGACATACCTGAGCCGTCGGAGCTAGAGCTACTGTTGGCAAAACGTGATGGGCTGAAGAATAGTTTAAATGTTGTAAATGAAGACTTAATCTATTTTGGTCGCACTCAGGGGGCGCCAGAGGGGGCAGATGGTAGAGGCGAGTATGCTGCATCTGTCACTGAGAAAAACGTTTTAGAGGAACGACTTACTTTGGTTAATAATCAAATTGAAGATTTTTATGCAGCATTACACCACGCACCGGATATATCTGATACACCACCAATCGCAGAAATTGTTCTTCATAATGGGCATGGCTTTTCCGAAACATGTACCTACATCGACCCGGAAGCGTTCAAAAAAGATCTCAGAGAAGAAATAGACATACGCGGTATCAATGCAGTTAGCGCCAAGGTTCTCAATGATGATCAGAGCCTAAAATATTTTGTAGCAAAAACCTATTATGAGGAATCCGGCAAATCCTTCCCGCCCATGAACCAGTGGCAGTACGAAAAAGGGCTATCTGAATCGGGAAAAGACCAGTTTCGGGAAAAGCAAGCTTCACGCCCCATAAAAGATAAGCTGGCAGATGCCAAGATCGAGGCCGACCGATTGAACGCTCAGCGGCACACCGGACGCGCCGCTATACAACACGACATGGCACGATAATAGGAGGATTTAAAAATGAATGTATGCTTTAATCTGGAAGAATTGGCTCTAATGGGCGCATATAACCCCGAGAACGGCCGTTTGGCCATGATTAACACCCTGACTGAAGAGTTGACCTTCACGGGCGACGTGCTGGTTGCAGAAACGACCAGAAGCGCATTGGCCAAACTGCACACCATTAGTGATGCAGAATACAGCAGTCAGAATTTTATGCTGGCCAAGGTATTAGAGTAATCCCATCGAAGCACGCGGACAGGCCCCCGTGCTCGGCGGTGGAGATTGGCGTAGCCAATACAACCGCTTGGGGCTTGTCCGGTGTGCCGATGCAAACACTACCGCAGCAGAGCTGCCGTCCCTATAAGACGGCGGCTCCTGCCACACGGCGAGTGGGAGGTGTCCAGAGGGGGAACACCCTCTGGCGGCAAAGCCGCTTGTCGGCTTGCCGGTGATCACTGATGTCAGTGGTTACCGCCAAGCAGATCAGCAATAACATTTTATAGCCGCAACACGCACTGTGGGCTGCACGGCCGCTTTTTCAAAAAAAGCAGGCTCGTGACGGTCTGTTAAAGTGCACCCAAAATCGGACGTACTGCGGCAGAAGGAGAAGGACATGGAAAGCAACGGGATTCTATCAAAAGGCTATGGTATCATTCCAAAGCTCGTCACGCTCGAAGGCAGCCTGAGCATCGATGCTAAGGCGCTGTATGCTTATTTCTGTGCTTACGCAGGTAATAGCTTCAGCTGCTACCCGCCGCGCGGCAAGATTCTAAACGACCTGGGCTTTTCCCCCGCCACCTATTACACCTACCTCCGAGAGCTTCAGGAGGGAGGCTATATCGACGTCAAGAAGCATAAAACCAGCCGGCAAGAGTGGTGTAACAACCGGATTATTTTGCTGCAAAATCCTTCGATTCTGGCCAAAGCCGAGGAAAAGCGTCGCAGACGGTTTGACATCACCGGCGGGTTGC
This sequence comes from Oscillospiraceae bacterium MB24-C1, assembly GCA_030913685.1. NCBI lineage: Bacteria > Bacillati > Bacillota > Clostridia > Eubacteriales > Oscillospiraceae > Oscillospiraceae bacterium MB24-C1. The sequence continues at coordinate 2,210,718 of CP133187.1, forward strand.
GCGATTTCGGCTATGGCCGGATTCCCCTGGCGGTCATGACTGACCGACGGATTAGCCGCAAGGCAAAAGCACTATACGCTTATTTTTGCAGCTTTGCTGGTAATAAAAGCGTCTGTACGCCGCAGATCGAATTTACCTTGAGCTTTCTGAATATCTGTGTCAATTCCTACTACAAATACCTCAACGAGCTGCTGTGCTTCCATTACATAACTGTGTTTCACCGAAAAAATGAATATGGCCGCTATATCTCAAACAGCATCATGCTTAACCCGCAGCCCGATCATGTAGAAGGGCTGCTTCAGCTTGAAGAGCGCCGAGAGCGGTTTGCGGAGCGCTTAAAAGGCAGAGAAATAAAGCCACCTAAGCGTCGCAGAAAGCGTAAGCCAACCGTTCAGAACCCGCAACAGCTTACCGAGACTATACGCCGGCAGATCGGCTTTGACGAGCTGATTAAGAGCCGTCCGGCAGGTCTGATCAACGTTGTCGTTGGGTTTATCACCGAGCTTTCATTTGATCCCTACAGCCCCGTAGAGGCCGCCGCCGTCGATTATGATTGCGTTGAAGGCTTCCTTGGGCACATGGAACGCAGTCTCAATCCAGACGCCAATATAAAGAATCATGTATCATACTTCAAACGATCCTTCATCAATTACCTGGTTAACATCCAAATGCAATCTGATGGCAAAATGACCTGTTGAAAACTCGCCGGGATTGCATGTTTTTTAAAGATTTCACCGCTTCGCAAGTTTTGGTATATCACAAATTGTACTCGCACAAATTGGTACACTACAACCAGCAGACCCACTATAAGCAATAATATATAATTCTATCTTTACAGATAGAAAATAATAAATATCAGTTCTTGTGAGACATAAAAGGTGTCCGCTATTTTCGTTGTTGAAAAGCGGGCACAAGTAAAAGCGGACGACTGGTTTAATAGGGCGCTGCCCTCTTTACCGCCTTTTGGCGGTAAATTCACCCGGCAAATAAAGAATAATGATAATTCCCGTGGGCGGGCAAAGGAGGCGAATATTTCATTCAATAGAATTTGTGCTCGATCAGACGGCCGGTCTTAACTGGCCTGCCCCTGCTTGCGGCTCCAGCTAAACAACTATAATTAAAAGGAGAACGAAAATGAAATCTAAGCATGAGGATTTTAAGCGGAACGGTATTCCTCTTTTTGGAAAGCGGTATGGACGGTACAATTTGCTTTTCGTGTATGTGGTGATTTGCATAGGGCTGCTTGGCCTTTTTACACTAAGAATCATTTTTAATAACGGTATTCAGCTAGTTATTCGCAGCGTTGTAGTAGGACTTATTGTTGGTTTAACCCTGAATGTCGGCAACTTGTTGACCTATACGAATGTTTTACTTATTGCTTCTCCCAAATCATGTGTTTTATTTTTGCATGCTATGGAGTCAGAACTTTTATTAATTGAAAGCAATGATACTTATTTGAAGTTCCAAAGAACGGTTAAAGAGGATAGTTGTTTCTATGTGTACGATATGAAGCGTAATATGATTTGGATTGACTAGCGGCTAAGATGCCGTTTCCGGTTCCGTCTTACGTCCGCGCCCTAAAACTTTTCTTCCGTCCGGTCAAGCGGCTTTCGCGGCATATGCTCACGCCGCATCCGTATCGCGGCGCTCCGCTATTCCACGTTCTGCTGTGACAGTCCGCGCGAAAAGAGCCTTTTTGCAATTAAGGCAGCAAGCAGGCAGACCGCTTGCCGCCGACAGTCCATGATGATTGTCCATCATAGGCATCAACATGCCGAGCCGGGCGGTTATACCCGGCAGATTAAATATAATTTGGAGGTACAAACATGAAAACAGCAAATGAATCCAAAGCGTTACGCTGCACAGCAAATATGCTTGGCGGTACTGAGCAGAAACAAGGTATCTCGCGCACGGCGGCGTCCCATTGTATTGCCGGTGCCGACCGGATAGATGAATTGCAGAGAGCATTCGCACTGGCGTGCCGAATTATAGACGATAATTCTATGGCCTGCTTGGCGGATAATCAAAGCTGGCAGAACTACATACTTGAACGGGTTAGAACTGAGCCGGTGTGCCGCGTATGCGGTTGCATAGCAGACAACGCTTGCTCTGGCGGGTGCTATTGGGTAGCGACTGATTTATGTAGCGCATGTGCGCAATTTAGTGAGGAAGAGACAGAATCAAAGTACCGTCACCCGCCGCTAAGTGCAATAAATTTTTTATTGCAAACGTCAATGGAAATTGCGCCGCCACTCATTGTAAAGGGCGAATAACAATTGAGCGGAAAGTCCCCGGAACACCGGATCAGGCGGCACGACTTTATGAAATCACGGCGAAAATGTTCGATAATTATTAAAATTTATTGAAAATTACCCCAGTATGGAAGTAATAAGAAAACTGTAATAATATTTCTGACGTGTTTTACTTTTGGAAATTATTTATTATAATAATAAGTTAGATGAGTTGTTAAGGAGTACACTAAATGAATATTTTGCTTGTCGAACCTAATTATAAAAACAAGTATCCGCCAATGGGTCTAATGAAAATAAGCACATTTCATAAAAACAGACAAGATTCTGTGGTTTTTTATAAAGGCAATATGGCGGAGAACGAGTTTAGAAATCTAAGCATTGATAGAGTATATATAACGACTTTATTTACATTTTACTATCATAAAACGGTCGAGACTATTAAGCATTACAGCAAGCACATTGACCCTTCTTGCATTTATATTGGCGGTATCATGGCCTCACTTCTGACGGAACAGCTGCAACAAGATATCGGGAATTGCCATATACTGATTGGACAATTAACCGATGCTGAGGTATTGGGATTGCAGGATCATACAAATATTGATATGTTACCGTTAGACTATAGTATCCTAGATGAAATAGAATATGATTATCCTGCAGGAGATAATTATTTGTCGTATACTACACGTGGATGCCCAAATCATTGCGCCTTTTGTGCTGTCCCTTTGCTTGAGCCAAACTATCAGTTTACAAATAATATTCGCGACCAAATTGAAAACGTGAATTCTCAATTCGGTCAAAAAAGGAATCTTCTTTTATTAGATAACAATATTTTTAATTTGTCAGTTGACCAAATGCAAAAACTCGTTAATGACTTAAAAGCTGTTGGATTCACCAAGGAACCAACCTTTATCAAACAAACACCTTTTGAACAATACTTGACTAAAAGGCATAATGAGCGAATGCATCCTAAAATCTTATCTCGGGCTATAGATTTTCTTAAAGGTCAACATCAAAAATTAAAGAATTCAAAGCATGGAGATGCATATAAGGAATTTTTAGATCAACTCGATACAACAAATGATAAAGACAATTTCTTAGTCGCGAACACCGAATTCATTAATGACATTCTTCGTATGCATAAAAGACCACTAAAACGCTTTATTGATTTTAATCAGGGATTAGAGGCAGCACGAATTACACCTGAAAAAATGGAATTATTAGCTCAGCTACCTTTGAATCCAGTTCGTATCGCATTTGACCATTATAATCCTGCGGCGGTAGAAAATTATCGACGCGCTATAGTCACCGCTTATGAATGTGGAATTAACCACTTTTCTAACTATATGCTATATAATTTTGATGATAGGCCCGATTCATTATGGTATAGGCTTAAGCTTAATATTGATTTAGCAAAAGAATTACATATATCTATTTTTTCATTTCCAATGAAGTACATGCCAATTAGTAAAACAGATCGAAGCCATATAGGACCTCATTGGAACAAAAAGTACTTACAAGCTATTTCTGCTATCCTATTAGTCACAAAGGGTGTTGTTGCCCAGGGAGAAAACTTTTTTAACCGTGCTTTTGGCACTGATATTGATGAATTCTACCGGATACTTTTTTTACCTCGTGATTTTATCATTTACAGAAGTTTCTACGAAACACAAGGAATTACACAACAGTGGGATGCCATTTACAGAGAACTAAGCAAAGAAGGAAAGGATGAACTTCTAAATGCCCTAGTAGACACTAATTACCAATCCGCCCACAGATTAGTGCAAAAGCTTATACCTTTTTATAATAAAGAATATACATATGCCCAACTAACAAGAAAAGGATGACCATGGTCATCCTTTTCTTGTTACTCAAAAGAGTCTATAAACTTTTGTATCAAGCTTTTCAAACCCGCGTTTGAAAGATTATCCAGAAAAACTTTATTAGGGTGTGATTCAGCTGGGTTATGTACAATCTTATCCAATTGGTCTTTAGTAGCCATACCCTCAAAGCAGGAATTAAAGTCTTTTGCTAGAAGCTTATCTTGGTTAAAATCTTGCAGGTTTTTATTCCTATAACTTTTTAGCATATCATCAATCATTGCCCCAAGTTCGGGCGTCGGCTTACTAGATTGATTGGTTAGCCTTTTATATGAATTGCCTTTCTTCAATTGTCTGGTAATAGTCTGTTCAATTAATGAGCGCAATAAAAAGGCTGAGGCAATAGGAAATTTGTAATAAGTCGAACAACCATCTGCTTTGGATATGGCCACAATTTCTTTGGCAACCGCAACCAATCCTTTGTTTTCAGGCATACTTGGATCCAGATTTTCAATTTTCAAATCAGCAAAAAAAGATGTTTGTTTTTCTCTTAATGCAAATGTTTTCTTATCTGTGGCATTATCTCTGTTATACCCATTAAGATTCAGATTTGGTTGCTCCGCTTGAGCTGGCTCTCTTTTATCTGTATTATTAATGTCAGTAGGTATTAAATGGATAAAGTTACTTTTTGGTGAATTTTCAGGAAAAGGCTTAATATTGCCCAAATCTACACTGAAACTTTGTTCCTCTATATCTTCATTACGGAATTTCAAAATTAGCTTTTTTAATCCTGGTATTCTTACATCTGATCTTATTAATGGGTTAACTTTATCCTTGCCTTTTATTTCATCTGTACTGATGCGGTATTTATCATTTTTGGAGCGTTGATCTAGTTCTACCTTTTTCTTTGCTTCTGGTCGGGCAAAAAAAGCTTCTCCAATTAATAATAAAATTTGATCATACAATTCTAGCTGTGAGGGGAGCGGAGTATATTCTAGGGTTTCTTGATCAAATTCTAAGTCTAATCCAAACTCGATATTTTTATTGAGAATCTTCGGCATGAACTGAGTGATCACTGGTAATATTGCGGCAGTTTCTATGGGTAAAGTATGGTGTTTATTTTTTACCAGTTCAAAAATTTTTCTAAATAAAATATAATCTCGTATTTTAGATTCTATAGATTTGATATTTTTAATTGAAACTTCATTGGCTATCTGAGTAATACTTTTACCTTTTTTAAATTGAGAACAGTAATAATTGTATTGCTCAATAGTTGACCATTTTTTTATGTCTGGCTGAGTGTGCTTGGATGCTATATACTTTTGTGCATCAGTACTCTCATCATAAATAATTAGGTTCACTCTTTTCAAATTTTTTACTGTCTCAGGGTCAACGGTAGGAAGTGGAAAGCGTTTCCGTAAATCTTCATTTATTAAGGATTCATTCACAAGTATTTTGCAAGCAGTAATACGACGGTTACCTTCAAGTACAATGACCTTATTATCTTTAATATACGCCGATGCTATATCTTCATTGTAAAGTCCTTTATTTTTGCTAATACTTTCAGCGAGCTCTATGACATTTGCGTATTCCACCAGATAATTAATAATGGATAACTGTGAACTGTCTGTTAACACTGGTAGCAAAGTAGTCGATGCAAAGCGCGGATTTTCTTCGTCTAAGTATATATCTTGCAGATCAACAACAGCATATTGTGCTGAATTTGAGTGGCGCATGCCCTGAATATATTGAATAGCCATGGTGTCACCTTCCTAGCAAATACATTGTAACTATAATATCTTATATTGCCAAATAATACAAGTTTCGATATTGTTTTGACCTAAAACACATTTATCAAAGAAAACGCTTATTTCCCAAACTTGTTGGGAAATAAGCGTTTAGATATTCGCCACGTGAAGAAATAGGTTTGTGCTTTCTAAAAAACTTCCTTGAATGTTTATGACCATCCCCATAAAGTAGCCGTTATAACTTAACCAAACTCTTTTTCCTATACGATTAAATGTAGGGAATCTACTTAATGCAAAGAACAATCAAATCAAAGATACTCTTTTCTTAATCCTTTCTTTTGCTTCGTCATTAATTCCGCTTAACGCATTAATATAGTTGCAGATAAAATCCTTAGGCTTATTTTCATATGCGTAATACAATGCAGTTCTAATATGGTAAGCTACCTTTATAGACTTACTATTATCTATTAAGAGTTTCATTTGGTCTAGGGCATATTTCATTTGCTCTTTATCGCCGAACAATTCGCTGCAATCAAATAAGGATTTAATTATATATGATGAATCACGAAACTTTTCTATACCCTCACGCAAGATGCTTAGCGAGCTATTTTTATCTTTTTTTATGTATGCGTGATACTGCCCAAGAACTTCGTAATATGTTGTATTAGGTCTAGTATAATTAATGCGTGTTATTGTCTCAAGCATGTCATTAATAAATCTTTCCTCCTCCGGTTTTCTTTCAGATTCATTTTTTCTTATAAGTATTTCGAAAAACGGTTGAATTTGATAGGGGTTTTCTGAATCGCTCAGATAATTAGTTTTTGCATATTCATAAGCACTTTCATAATCTTCTAGTCCCCTGTAAACAATTACAATTTCTCGCATTGCGCTTCTGTGGCGCGGTTGGATACTGAGCACCCGCTTATATCGCTCTAATGCTTTTCCGTATTCGGAATTATGACGAAACATAAAACCGCGAAGAAAGTTGTACTCATTAATATCTTTTGCATTGTCTTCTTGGCTAAAAAATTCTACTTCAGTATAAAACGCTTGAGCTGTTTCACGAGCGAGGGCTCTGCAATAATATCCTTGGATTTTGATTTGTACAGGTAAATCATATCTTGAAAACGCCTGGGTTTCCTTGAGTTTTATTACTATACTTATAACCTGCTGGTACTTTTGATGGTTATATAAATCATATATAGACGACAAATAGAGCGTAGAGTACATGAATCGTTGAGGGATATCTTTGCCAGCCATAATATTTGATTTTAAATAATACTTAATACTTTCAAAATCTTCAGCTTTAGTTTTATCGGCTGACTCTATTAATTCATTGAATGCTGAAAGTCTTTTGTTTAAAACTGATTCTATATCAGATGGCAAACTAAAATGGGACCGCTGAATATAATCACTGATTATTGGATTTACCTCAACATACTCATTAGCAACACCTAAATATCGGCAAATTGTAAGAGTTTTAAATAGACCAAATATTTTGTAATAGGAGGGCTTTATTCTTAAAACAGTTAATAATAAATCAGTAGGAACAACGCCATATGACGACGCAAATGCTAATAAGCCATATGCATCCTCACGCATTTCTACAGGAATTGCTGATTCTAGAATAGCTGTTACTTTTTGCGAAAAATTATCAATAATTAAATGGGGATTACTTTTTACTTCTTCTATTGAAGACTCTTTCATAAGGTCAACACAATACTTAACTTGAGGCGGATAACCGGTGAGTATTTCCCGAAAATAGGTTCTGTCGTCAGGAGCAAGTTCGATGCCTCGTACCTTTCCATATACCCTCATCAATCCAGCCCACTCAGAATAGGAAAGTGATGATAAGGGTTGGGCAAACACAGTAGGATTGTCTCGCGAAAAATAAAAATTTAAATTATTATTTGCTGCAATAATAACTGTTACCTCTGGCCTAATTTGCTTTAGTGCATTATTAAACCAATATATAATTTCGCCGTTCTTAGTAATCAAAGCGTCGTTGTCATAAATTATAACCTGCTCTTGATAATTTTGTATACACTGTAGTACTTCCACTAAACAGTTGATTTTGGACTCAATACTAGAAAATGCCGTAACGGTTTCAAGAGAGTAATTACCAAAGCCTATCTCTGAAAGCTTTACAATTAGGTCTTCTATTGATGACATTGAGTCTAATGAGATAATAGGAGGACTATAATAAGTTTCTATTATTTGACTTTCTTTTAAAGATTGAAGTAAGTAAGATCTTCTTCCAATGCCCGTAAAACCGCTTGCTATAACGCAGTTAATACCATTTCCTGAGTCAAAAACTTTTTTAAATCGAGATATTTCTTCATCGCGTCCATAAAAACATTCCATATCTTCGCTTGACAATAAATGATTATCAATAAGGTATTTCATTTGTTGCGCTCTAATCTTTCTATAAGCAACAACATTACTGGAAATGACTCGTAGGTTGTAAGAAGCAAATCCTCTCCTTAGGTAGTCAGGAATTCGAGAATCAGTGTGGCTTATTACGGGATCGATAATTATAGGGAATAATTGTGCTAACTTTTGAGGGTTGTAGTTCAACTTGTCTTGCGCAATTGCTAATTCCTTTTGTACCCATTCTGAGTCCAACGCACTGTTTGAAATGAATATAACAAAAATACTTGTTTTGTCCATTTCTTTAAATATTTCATCTAGGTTTTTCATACCGGTCTCAAAACATAAGCTGTCATAGACGCATTGATCTCGCCCAAACTGATTTGCTATATAAGAGACATACGACTTATCTGAACTGCTATGCGAAAGAAACACTTTATTCATTGTACTCCACCTCAATTTTCAGTAAACTATTCCCATTAATTATACTTAATCTGACAATTATTACAAGGTAACTAAATTGATATAATGGAAAGAGTTAATCCTTATTATTTATCTTTATTTCCACTTGATTTTGTGACCCTATGCGCCTATAATTAGGAACATACGTTCATTCATTGAGGTGAGCAAGTTGGAACGCGTTATACTCCATTCGGATCTCAATAACTTCTACGCTTCAGTTGAGTTGCTATACCGCCCTGAACTGCGAGATAAACCGGTAGCCGTCTCAGGTGATGCCGAGCAGCGCCACGGCATTATTCTAACGGCAAATCGCCTTGCTAAAAGCAGGGGCGTTAAGACTGGCCAGGCGATCTGGCAAGCTCGACAGACATGTCCCAACCTCGTGACGCTTCCACCGAACTACAATAAGTACATTCGCTTTTCACATATGGCACGCAAAATTTATCTGGATTACACTGACAAGGTGGAGCCGTTCGGGATAGATGAATGTTGGCTGGACGTCAGCGGCAGCGTCGGCCTGTTTGGTAGCGGAGAAGAAATAGCTAATACCATACGTCATCGCATTCTAAACGAGCTGGGCATCACGGCCTCTGTCGGCGTCAGCTTTAATAAGGTGTTTGCGAAGTTGGGTAGCGATTATAAAAAACCTGACGCCACAACCGTTATCCGAAAGGAAAACGTTCAGTCTATCGTCTGGTCACTGCCTGCAAAAGATCTTCTTTATGTCGGTAGTGCCACTGCACGGAAGCTCTACGACGTCGGTATTCACACTATCGGCCAGCTGGCCGAGGCAGACCTGAAAATGCTAGAACTGCGATTTGGCAAATGGGGCATCATGCTTTGGCGGTTTGCAAACGGCTATGATACTTCTCCCGTCGCTACTTACGGCGACGAGTGCCTGATCAAGAGCATTGGTAACAGCGCCACCACGCCGCGCGATCTGGTCAACGACGAGGATGTTAAATTGATGCTTTATGTCCTGTCAGACAGCGTAGCAGAGCGTATGCGGGATAACGGCTTTCTGGGGCGCGTCGTGTCCATATCAGTGCGGGACTGCAAGCTACGTTCCTTCACGCGGCAATGCACATTGGAGCATGCCACCTGTCTGACGGAGGAAATCTCCAACGCGGCCTTTGCCTTATTTCAAAGACACTACCACTGGGAAGAACCCATTCGCTCTATCGGTGTCAACGTATCGGATTTTTCTCATAAAAATGAAGTCATCCAGCTGGATATGTTCTGTGACTGGCAAAAACGAGAAGAAAAGCAGAAGCTCGAGCTAACGGTAGACTGGCTGCGCCGGCGGTATGGTCATAATTGCGTGCGGCGCGGAATCGTGATGGCTGACAAAGATTTCGCACACATGAATCCCAAGGGTGAGAATACCATCCACCCGACAGGATATCTTAATGGAGGAGGCAGCATTTCATGAGGCGGGTTGACGTAGAAGTGTTGGCAAAATATCAGCTAGACGGCAAGATCATCCCTGTTTCAGTCAAATGGGATGACGGCCGCACGTTTGAAATAGATCAGGTGCTGGACATTCGGCCGGCCGCATCGACAAAGGTCGGTGGCGCGGGCATCCGGTATCTGGTACGGATAGGGCGCACGCGTACCTATCTGTTCCTTGAGGAAAGTAATTGGTTTGTGGAGGCTAAAGATGTGCGGTAGATATAGCGTTTATGTGGACGATGATCCTGGCATTCGCGATATTATAGAGCAGGTGCAGAAGCTACATCCGGCAGTGAAAACCGGCGAAGTTTTCCCCACGGATTTAGCCCCGGTACTCATAGCTGGGAATAACGGTGGTCACCTGGCCACCGCAATGCCCTGGGGATTCCCAGCATGGAAAGGCACACGACCGATCATTAATGCGCGGTCTGAAACCGCAGCGGAAAAGAGAACATTTCAGTCTGGCCTTGAAAAAAAGCGGTGTGTCATTCCTTCCACTGGCTATTTTGAATGGAACAAGGAAAAGCGAAAGTTCATCTTCCGGATGCCGGATTCAGCGACGGTGTATTTAGCTGGCATCTGGAACAATTACGGCGATGAACAAAGATTTTGTATTCTGACACGCGCCGCAGAACAATCCATCGCGGAGATTCATGAGCGAATGCCGGTGATCTTAAAGCCTAATGAACTTGATTTGTGGATTCATGACCGCAGAGCAGCTGAGCTGCTTATGCGTGGAGATCCACCGGTATTGGAATATAAAACGGCATAATGAAAAGTGGTAGTGCTTACGCACTGCCACTTTCGTTTTTGCTAGGGGGTATAAAAAGCGCCTGATCGGCAGCAACCTGAAGAACTGCGTTACCCGACCTTGCGCTGGCATATAAAAACTTTTATCAAAGCCTAGGACTGTACATTTCTTCCCGGATGGGGTAAAGCCATCGTGCCGACGAACTCAAAAAGCTGATTTTAAAGTTTTGAGATTCCTCTTCCCGACTTAGTTTACCCCATCCTTTCAAAACGTAAAGTCTGCTTCGCACTTTGACACAACTTTTTATATTCTACGCCGGGGCAAGGCCGAAAAGCACGTGCCTCGAATCTAAAAAGCTGATCAAAAGAATACGGGATCATGAAAGGGTTGATGACCGTTTTTAACAAGGCTAAAAGCCAAAATCCCAAACGATTGCGAATTTGAATTCGGAGCTAAAAAAGCCGCCCTCACTACACCATATAGCAAGGACGGCAAGCCAACACCTGAAGCTACTACACAACATGGGCGGCTACTTAATTATAGCAGACCGCCCCAAACATTGAAAGGGGCCTATAAATGATGATTACCACACTTGAACAAAATGCACGTAGAGCAAAAGAGGCTAACAGCTTTAGCAATTATCGGGCTGGCAGCGCAACTGCTGAATACAATGAATATTGCAAGAGAGCCGAAGATATAGCAAGCTGGGCAAAAGAAAGACTTGCAAAGAACGGCGCACCAGCTGAGCGGTCCGAACGGGTTGACTACCTTTTAACACTTTACAAAACAAAAAAGTTGTCCTGGCTCAACGAATTGTATGTAGTGCGCGCCCGCGTTCCTTCCGTTATGATTGCAGGGCCAGCCAATTTCCCGGTACGTGCAAAGCAGAAACAGATAGCACGCGAAAATTCAATAATGGAGCAGAACCCCGAGTCAATTCTAGACGAAATCCGCGGCATAGGGCATAATGCAAAGACGATTTACAGCGACGACCAAAACGCTGTTGAACGCATAAAAGCAAAAATCGAATCATTAAAGGGTATGCCCGACCCATATGGAAATAAAGCCGCCGAAATTCGCCGCCTTAAAGAGCGTCTGTTACAGCTTGCACCCGAGGAATTTGCAGAACAACAAGCCCATACTACTGTGAACGGCGTAAAATCCTATGATGAAATTGTCGCATTATGGGACTCCGGGGAGCTGAAAAAATCAACTTTTGTTTCATCATACGACCCCGCGCCGCGTTGGTATTTTTACCTTTACATTGACTTTTATAACGGCAAGCGTCATTACAAAGAGCTTTTGAGTATCGAGGTTGACGAAACCGGCGAAAACATGAGGCGGTACAACCACGAAAATCGCGAAACCGAGTCAATACCACTTACAGACACGCTGAAATATAGTCTTATCATTTCCAAGGTCAGAGGTAGTGGAAACAAGGCTGTAATTTATCAGCACTTAAAGAGCCTCGCGCCCAAAGCCCAGTCAAAAACCGCCGAGGAACAAGGCAAAATTGAAAACGCCTCTAATACAGTAACCATCAACGGAGAAACTGCGAAGGTTGTTAGAAACAAAGAAAAAATGCGATTGCAGTTAACTTTCGAGGGCAAGCCGGACGATACAACCCGTAAAAAGTTAAAATCAAATGGTTTCCGCTGGGCACCATCGTGCATGGCATGGCAAAGGCTGCTAAACGCTAATGCTGAATGGTCACTAAAGATAATATCCGATTAATAACTAACGCAGATGACCGGCCCACACTGGGCCGGTCACAAGCCCAGCGGAAAGTGAGGGTAATACGTGATTTATAACGTTTTTGTGGAAATGACGTTCGAAGCAGATAATAAAGAAGAAGCAGTAGAAAAAGCAAATAGCGCACTATCGCTTATACCCAAGGGGAGCGACCCATTAAATTATAGCGTTTGCTATATTGGATTACCCGAAAACTAGCAAAAAAGAAGATTCCAATTAAATGGATCATTCCTTGAGCAGGGCGAAAAAGTAGTTATGTAAATTAGCCCGTCAGAATTGGCGGGCTTTCGCTTTTGTCGGAATGTACCGAAGTAAAAATAAAACCGGCCTAAAGCGGTGGCCTCTGCGAAAGCAGAGGCCATTTTAAATGCTACAGGAAGCGCGCCCCGAAAGGGTGCTGCCTGATCGGCAGCACCCTGAAGAACTGCGTTGCCCGGCCTTGCGCCGGCATATAAAAACTTTTATCAAAGCATAGGACTGTACATTTCTTCCCGGATGGGGTAACAACGTCGCGCCGACGAACTCAAAAAGCTGATTTTAAAGTTTTGAGATTCCTCTTCCCGCCTTAGTTTACCCCATCCTCTCAAAACGTAAAGTCTGCTTCGCACTTTGAAAAACTTTTTATATTCTATGCCGGGGCAAGGCCGAAAAGCACGTGCCTCCGAATCTAAAAAGCTAATCAAAGAGACACGAATCGTGAAAAGGTTACTGACCTTTTTAGCAGGGCTGAAAGTCCAAAATCACAAACAGTTGCGAATTTGAAAGGGGCAAAAAGTAATGAAAATTGATAAGTACGAACAGCTAACCCTTGACCTACAACACGCAGGGAGAACAGCGGCAATGCTCTTTGGGGATAGCGAGGATGGCGGCACTTGCAATTTCGATGCTATTACAATTACTCTCCCTCGTTGGAATGTCGGCAAGGTAAAAACGGCGGTCGAAGCGGCGGATATGAGTGCGTGGAAAAACGGCAGTTACTATGTCGTAAACCCTCGCACAAGTGGGCAGGCGAACAGGCGCACAAGGATATGCGAAGCGATAAAAAAAGAGCTTAAAAGTAAGGGGTATGATGTCGGAATGTTCTACATGGTAGATTAGTGTGCTGTCAAAATCCCAAACGATTGCGAATTTGAAAGGAAGATATAAATATGTTAGAAAACGCTTTGCAGAGAATTGCCGCCCAGCAGGGCAAGGAGAACACCCCGATCTGGATGGTCGGGGAGCAACTCAAGGATATATGCCGCAATGAGCCGAGAAGCGCTGAACTTGTAGCGCAGGATTTAGATATACCAGAAATGAGCCTTGCGAACTGTGAAAAAAAGATCAAAGCTTATGCCGATAGCCACCGCCAAGGGAATTTTGCATGTGTCATTCCCTCGGTGGCCGAAAAAATAATCCGTGAGTTTTACGGCCTGACCGCCAAGCCGCCAGCGCAATCGACCAATACGGTCATTAGCCTACTCGATTTACTTTAAGGGGGATTTTACATGCTAACACAACATCAAATAGACGAAATGATTCAAGGTTGGCCGGAACTGCCCGCCGACATTGAGCAACAACTGCGAGACATTGCCCTGCCGCACAGCCGTTATCTGTTCTACCGCCGAGGTAAGGCGGTAGACAACCTGGGGGATGTGGTTTGTGACATAAAACCCACGGCTTATTATGGCTTTTGCACCCATTGTCAAACACAGTCGCAACTGGAATGTTCGCCAGAACATAATAAACCCTATAACTGCCCGGTCTGCGGATCAGTCTGCATCGCCAAAAAATACGGATTAGGGACAACGCGCTTATTTGAAAGCGGCAACCTCAATGTTTTGCAGGCGGCTGACAACAAGCTATATATACGACAACTGCATGCCTACCTCGATTATCGGAAAGACAAGCTGCATCCCACATTTAAATATTACGATAGTGGTTATCGTTGGCTGCTATCGACCGATGGCTGCTATAAACTGTTAAAACAGGGTCGTTCTTGGGGACAGCAGAAAAGCTTTACCATAGATCATAACTGGGCGCCCTGCTCTGATATAAATGCAAAGTTGCTAAATAGCTCCTACTTAAAAAACAGCCACGCAATGGAGTATTTGAGCATGACGCGCAATCAGCTTAACGAATTAATCCTATATGCAGCCGCCTACACCAAGCACCCTAATATTGAGAGTTTTGTAAATGAACGATACTATGTGTTTGCCAAAGAGTATGTCAAAGGTGAACGCTCAGTTATGAACAGAATAGTCAACTGGAAGAAAACACGACCTCACGAAATGCTGCGCATACAAAAAGAGGAATTGCCAGAATTTATGCGACTGTTCCGCAGTAGACCGGAAATGGCTTTGTGTTATCAGCGTGTACGATTAGCAGGACAGCATCTAACCGATTCGCAGCTGCATACGCTGGCCGAACTATGGCACTCAGCATTCAAGGAGCGCCCCGTTCGGGAGGGCATTAAAGATGGAAGGATTTTAAAGATGCTTAATTATTTACAGCGGCAGTATAAGGTAGCCGTACAAAAATACCCGGGGCAGCACCACAGCCTAAATAGTATGGTGACAGTTTGGCGCGATTATCTTGATGAATGCACCGTATTGGAATATGACCTGACTAAAGACAGCATATATTATCCGTCAGATCTTATTAAGCAGCACAACCGTACAATGAAGCTTATTAAGATAAAATCGGACGAATTAAGCTGTAAAAGGGCGGCGGCGCGGGTGAAAAAGCTTAGCTGGATGACATTTGAAAAAGACGGGTTATTGATACGTCCGGCCGAGAGTGCCAACGCGTTAGCTTACGAGGGCAAGGCGCTTGACCATTGCGTAGCCACTTATTCGGATAGGCACATCAGCGGCAAGACGGCAATATTTTTCATCCGACAAAACAATCAGCCGGACACATCATATTTCACGCTGGAGCTTAACGAAAAAGACTTTTTCGTTAAGCAAAACAGAGGATACCGCAACTGTGCCCCACCCGAAGATGTGAAAGCCTTTGTCGAAGCATGGTTGCAATGGTTGCCAGTAGAGCGTAAGCGGCTAGACAGTCTAAAACGGAAAGTACTGAAAACGGCCTAAAGCGGTGGCCTCTGCGGAAGCAGAGGCCATTTCAAATGCTTCAGGAAGCGCGCCCCGAAAGGGTGCCGCCTGATCGGCGGCAATCTGAAGAAACTGCGTTGCCCGACCTTGCGCCGGCATATAAAAACTTTTGTCAAAGCCAGGGACTTTACATTTCTTCTCGGATGGGGTAAAGCCGTCGTGCCGACGAACTCAAAAAGCTGATCTTAAAGTTTTGAGATTCCTCTTCCCGACTTAGTTTACCCCATCCTCTCGAAACGATAAAGTCTGCTTCGCACTTTGACAAAACTTTTTATATTCTTACCGGGCAAGGCCGAAAAGCACGTGCCTCAGAATCTAAAAAGCTGATCAAAGAGAAACGAAACCACGAAGGGAGGTGTTGCCAGTGCCAAGCAAAAAGAAAAAGCCTGCAAAGGCGGTCGATGTTCGCACCATCGTTTTTACCGCAATTGTAGACTTAATCGTAGGGCTTATATTGCTTATCCTCGATAGATACATATAAGCCAAAACCGTATCATGTGGGTGGATTCACTATCCACCCATATGATACCAAATAATCAGAGGGGTGTCAATTATGTATTTCAAACTTGGTTTTTATTTTATCACCATTGGCATTGCCAAGCTGCTTTTTGCGTCCATTGATGCATCTGATCGGCGGCTGTGATTTCCATAGCCGCCAAAATCCCAAACGATTGAGAATTTGAAAAACTGGAAATTGAAAGGAAATAATATATTATGAATAGTACTGCACTGAGAATTATCAAAAACGAAGCTGTTGCCGATAAAAGAAGCCTGAACACCATCACCGCCGAGATTGTCACCATTACACGGCAAACGCAATTGATGATTTTACATTCCGCTATTGAAGTCGGTCGCCGCCTTTGCGAAGCCAAAGAACAGGTGGCGCATGGCGGCTGGGGCGAGTACCTTAAAAATGAAGTGAATTTCTCAGTATCCACCGCAAACAATTTCATGCGTGTTTTTAAAGAATTTGGTGATGACCAGATGCCGCTTTTCGGGGATGCAAAATCTCAAACGTTTGGGAATTTGACCTATAGTCAGGCGGTTGCCCTGTTCGCCGTTCCAAAGGACGAACGTGAGAATTTTGTAGTCGAAAACAACGTTGAGGAATTGAGCGTTGCGGAACTCAAAAAACTGATTGCTGAGCGCGACCAACAGCTGACCGAAGCGCAAGGTCAGACCAAAACGGCAACTGAAAACCTCACAACGTTGCAAAACGAGATTGCCGCGCTCAAAGAAAAAGGCGGCGAAATTAGCCACGAACAGCTGAAAACCCTGCAAGCCAAGGCCGAAGAAGAAGCCCGCGCCAAGGCTAAAGCGGAATTGGAGCAGGTAATTGCCACTACTGCCGAGGAAACCGCCAAGGCTATTGAGCAGCAAAAGCAGCTTGAAGAAAAGTTAAAGGCGGCACAGGACACAGCAAAAGTCGAAGCCGAAAAAGCCATTGCCGAGGAACAGAAAAAGATAGCCGAATTACAGGAACAGCTTAACAAGGCACAGAGTAGCAGCAAGGCAAATACCCAAAAGGCACTCGATGCCGAAAAAAAGAAAGTTGCCGACCTTGAGGAACAATTAAAAACCGCAAAGGATTCTGCTAAAGCCGAAACCGATAAGGCGATAGCCGAAGAGAAGAAAAAACTTGCTGAGTTGCAGAAACAGTTGGAAACCGCTAAGACTTCTGCGAAAGAGGAAGCTAATAAAGTTATCGCCGAGGAACAGAAAAAACTTACCGCTTTGCAGGAGCAGCTTAAAAAAGCCGAAGCCGAGGACGCCGCTGCCGCCGCTGAACTGAAAGCGGCAAAGAACAGAACCGCCGAACTTGAAAAGAAGCTGAAACTGGCGAACACAGACACAACCGTTTTCGCTGTCCACTTTGAGGATTTACAGGCTTGCATCAACAAGCTAAACGGTCTGGTTATCAAGATGGCGCAGGGCGAGGATAAGGAAACCGCCGAGAAACTCAAAGCTGGTCTAAAAAAAGTACTGACCGATGCAGTCAAGAAGTTGTAATCATTAAAGAAAGCCTGTCCGTTACTAAGCGGACAGGCTTTCTGCTTTTAAAGGACGGTCAAAATCTCAATCGTTTGGGATTTTGGGACAGACATCTTCAAGTGCCGCCAAAGGCGCTGCCTTTGGAATCCGCGACCTTTTGAAAAAGCTCGACCAAAACTTCAATCGCTTTCAGTTTTTAGCTGGTATTTTTCGATAATTTGAGCTATAACCTCATCGGCCGTAATTTTGCCTTCAAGAATTTCACGGCCTGAAGTCAAATCTTCTTCAGTTAATGTGA
This sequence comes from Oscillospiraceae bacterium MB24-C1, assembly GCA_030913685.1. NCBI lineage: Bacteria > Bacillati > Bacillota > Clostridia > Eubacteriales > Oscillospiraceae > Oscillospiraceae bacterium MB24-C1. The sequence continues at coordinate 2,228,713 of CP133187.1, forward strand.
ATCCTTCACATTCCATGTTGAAACGGGCGAACGCCAGCGCTTGCTGAATTTCTTCTTCGGTCATAATTTTCACCATTCTATTTGCCCAGTATATCTTTCACACTGTCCAACTTGCTGATCTGGCTTAGTAGAGTTATAACTTGGTCGGGCGTCATGTCGCGGGTACCCATATACTGATCGCAGATAGCACCTACCTGAATAAGCCGATGCGTCCTGGCGCGGCGAAGCTCGTCCGGGCTGGCCGGCGCGTCAATATTCTCGTTGCTAGTCGGTGCCCCGGGCGCAACTGTGACGGTTGGCTGTGTCACAGTTGCCTGTATCGGTGACGGTGCCTGCTGCCCCTGCTGGTATTCTTTATAGAGCCGGTTCATCCGGGCTAGTATTCTTTCGCCCATCTCATCGTCCCCTGTCGTATTTATTCGAATCGGCAATATCTCGTTCCGTCATACGCTTGGCATTAAATCGATCAGCTTCAATTTGTGCAACGACAAGTTTGTCTTTAATGGTTTTTGGCCTTTCCTTTTCACGTGCTTGTATCATGCTATCTAAAACGATCTTCTTTAAATAGCACAAATTCGACCTGTCTCCTAAATCTTTAAAGATAGCGGACGCAGCCACCAAAGCGCTACGTACATAGGTGCTATGCTTCTCAAATAGAGCCGGTTCTAGCGGTATCTTATTGCTTCGCGCAAATAAGCAACAAAAGGTCACTACCGTTCTAGTGTTTCCTTCCCGAAAGCCATGTGTCCTCCACAGTTGCGCCATATGCTTTGAGAATTCATTTGCCATGGACTTATCATCGAGCTCATACCACTTCACCGAGCGCATATTGTCAAGCACGCGCTGGGCATCGCTTTGGATGTCCCTATAATCTGAGTATTCTACCGACAATCCGCTTAACGCCAGTTCGGGCTTTTCTATATTTATGATTCGAGGCATTCCGGCCCACTCAAAAACATCTTGAAAAATCCAATGATGAATTTTGCACAGATGGGCAAAGTCATAATCACCATCCATGGGATTTTCCATAAGCGACTTTATTCTTAGTCCGACAAAATTAGCTTCAATATCATTAAGCAGCTCTTGATCACGGACGTTTTGCTTGTTTTTCAGTATTTCGCTGCCCGGATACAAATATGGGTCAGACATTTGGCTTCTCCTCTATCATTTTATATTTTTGATTGAGGTATTTCAAAATATCTTCGTCAGTAATTTCTCCGCGCTTTTCTTTTTCAGCTAACTCTAAAAAATCTTTTGTAGGCGTTAATCCGTCAACCTTAATGATTCCGAGCGCATAGTTCCATGCCTGTTCCTTTGTCATTGTCAGCCCTCCCCTGTAAAAATATTTAAATTCTCAAACGATTGCGAATTTGATGATCGATTGGCCGGCCTTAGCCGGCCTGCCCCTGCGGGTGCGGGGGTGAATGCGCCGTTGTAAATCTCGGATTTTCAACCGGCGCAGAGGGGGATAGTCTCCCTTTTTTCTCGCGCTGAAAATTCTGATAAAATGCTTTTACAATGCGGATTTTTCTTAATTTATTATACCATAAATCGGGCGAAATAGCAAATGAATATGCTCTTGTCGTCAAGGGGTTTTGAGCAACGAAAATATTGCCTAAACTCCTTTGTTTTTTCTACACTCAAACCACCTGTAACCCGCCTTCAGATTTCGGTATCATAGTGTTAAGAATACCCGAGAGGAGGTGGAGCGCATGGCATTATACAGCTTTCACGGCCAGATTATTGGCCGCGGTAGAAGCATCAAAATGAATCAAGACGGGTCTGTATCGGAGAAAGCCGCTAGCCGGCGCTCGACCTCTGTTGCAGCCGCAGCCTACCGCGCCGGCACGCGTCTCATCGATGAGCGCACCGGTGAGGTCTACGATTACACCCGAAAAGGAGGCGTTGTCCATACCGAGATTATGCTGCCCACAAACGCGCCCGGCCGCTATCATGACCGGCAGAGACTTTGGAATGCCGTAGAGCTGGCGGAGCGTCAGAGTAATGCCCAGCTTTCGCGCGAACTGCGCATCGCCCTGCCGGGTGAATTCACTCGTGAAGAAAACATTGCCCTGGTGCGCGACTTTGTACAGAAGAATTTTGTGGCTAAAGGCATGTGTGCCGACGTGGCCTATCACATCAAGGACAAGGGCGGCAAGGATCACAACCCACACGTACATATCATGTTGACCATGCGCCCGATGACCAAATCCGGTACATGGTGGAAAACTAAATCCAGAAAAGAGTATATCACCGACCGGAACGGTGACCGCATCACGGGCGCCAACGGCGAATGGAAATCGCGCAACGTAGATCTCACCGGATGGAACGACAAGACGCTTTATGTATCTTGGCGAGCACAGTGGGCAGATGCCTGCAACGAGTGCTACGAAGCAAAGGGGCTACCATATCGAGTTGACCACCGCAGCTATATTGAGCAGGGCATCCACCGCCAGCCGACTATGCACATGGGCAAGGAGGCTACCGCCCTGGAGCGCAAAGGTGTTTCCACCGAGAAAGGAAACTATAACCGTACCGTTGCAGCATGTAATGAAATGGCCGACCTGGGGATTGAGCCAACAGGCTTATGGGAAACGGCACAGTCTATCTTTGAACAGGCAAAGGCGCGGCAGCGGCGTTCCAGAAAGGCGAGGGTATCCGAGCCAACCTTGGCCGGTCGAGGGGAAGCAAAAGCGGCCGAGGGCCGGCCTCAGCGACCGGAGGTCGCCCAGTCCGGCGGGCAATCCGGGCCAAGCGTGCGTAGCCAGGATGCCCAAAGGCGCACTGATGCACCGTTGCACGGTGCTGTGCGACAGGGAGCGCCCTGTACCCCAGAAAAAGACGAAAGCCGCCCGCTTTCGTCGGAGAAGAAGCCGCCGCAGCGGCTTGAAACACCCACAACCGATGCTGTGGGTGAGCGGAGCCATGCGCCCGATCGGGCAGCATGGCAGCATGAGCCGGACGCGCTGCGCAATGCGCGGCAGATCCGCAGCGCCATCCGCCAGACGGTGGGAACGCATAACTTTTTGGCCACGCGCGGCGTAGAAAGTTATGGAGATATTGTTGCGGGCGTCCGACTTGCGCAGAGCAATCACGCCGCCTGCCGTGACGAGCTGATCCGTACACAGGCCGAGATTGACCAGCTCCAGAGCGGTGGTGTTCCTGAGATCCAACAGTTGCGCGAACTTGAAAAGTGCGCACGCTGGTGTAACCAGCACCGCGATGTTGCCGAGCAGTTTGAAAAGCTGAAGTTGTTCCGGGGCCGGTTCTACCAGAACCATAAGAATGAGATCGACAAGTTTAACTACGCCAGCAAGAAGCTTCAGGCAGCCGGGTATAACCACCATATTCTACCTGAAGCTTTCAAGCGAGATATTGCTGAGTTAGAAGCCCGACAGGCCTATAGGCTGAAGGCATTGGCGAACCGCCTCGATAGCTTAATCCCCAAACTGGACGAGTTACGCGAAGAGCTGCGCATATGGTCTGCCGCTGAAGTATACATGCGCGAGCTTCTGGATCTTCCCGACCCGGAGCAGTCGCTGCCCGACTTCTCGGTGCCGTCCGGACGGGAGGACGATAGCATTCAGGCAAAGCTTCAGCGCGTTTCCGACTTGGCCCACGAACGCAAACAAAAAGTGCCGGCGACTAAGCACCGGCACGATGACAAAGGACGATAACAGAAAGGATGAGTTTTATGCTACAAGAGAAGCACATCATTGTACGTTATACCATCAGACCGTTGCCAGCGAAAGTTTTTTCCACAGAAAAGCTTCGCCTTGACTTATTGGGTGGTCGAATCCCGCTGTCTTATGTACCAAAAAAGTTTCGATTGCGGAACAAAACATTTTACATTCACGCCTTCAGATATTATCGATATAAGCAAGACATAACCAGTCCTTTTGAAATTTTGAGAAGTGATTATGAATCGTTACCAGATGGCTATGAAAAGCAGCGACTCGTAGATCTTTATGATCAATATAACTACACTTTAAATGGTGTTGAACCACCATCGACGTGTCTTTCTCAAACTATTGATAGTAGCAGAACAGAGCTTTCCGCCTGTATTGAAGAAGCAGATGCGTTAATGAAAAAAATGAAAGAGCGGATATAATATTATGAATTCAAACAAAATAATTGCTCATCAAACCAGCGATAACCTGTCATTTGACGAACGCACAGTTTTAAAGGTTTACAGAGAAAACAAGGAATTCGGCGAAAACAGCTTATTACTGCCAAGCGAAGCCCTGGGCCTGCTGCCATACATAAATTCTGTCAAAATCTCTGCAAAAACCAGAATGGATGCCGATACCCTACTGAACAAATCAATATCTTACTTTTTGTGCTACGGATACATAGAGGCACCTGTTAATGTTTCGCTCGAAGAAATTAACCGGGAGGTTTCAAAATCGGCGGAGTTGGGCCTTCTGGGATTTGAGCAGTCATCGCAACATGACAAATTCTGCTGCATTTCGGATGTGTGTATTTATAAGCCTAAAAGCCGATTTAGTAGGCGTCAGCCTCTGGCGGGTGTGGCTCACGCTAATCTGACGCTAGAACCATTGAGTAACTGGGGCGTATTTACTTATCCGTTTTTCAATAAGTATGCACCTGTCGAGCTACTGCCCACGCTCAGACCTAAATGCAGCATTATACTTACTCGCATTGCAGTAACCGACATAGTTCATGATGACAGGGATAAGTGGAAAAGTCATATTGACAAAGATCTGATTGTGCAGCAATATCAGCGGCCAAAATCACGGCTTTCCCTTTTTTCCTGAATTTCTTCGTATTCGTTATGCAAATTAATATTCAGCTGTCGTTGAGCGTTAAATATGTCAGCCTGTATTTTAGCTTCAGCTAGTGCTTGAGCAATGTTTTTTCTCTTGACCTCTTCTTTCTCTATTTGATCATCCTCGTTTCTGCGCATTTCCTGTTCCGAAGGCTCGGGCGATTGTGCTACGCCGCTCCCGCCAATAAATGACGAATGACTCCAATTTGGCGAGGCGCCATTTTTGGAATACGTGTTATAAGATTTTGAGTGTGAAAGTTTTCTGTTTTGTTGTGAAATTGCCTTTTTGGCAACCAGTATCGCAAGATATGATAGGGCGCACACACTGAGCAGAACAATGCCGATTAGAATAATTAGCTTCGTGGACATATTTTCCCTCCAACTTTTTTCATTCCCCCACGCCCCACAAAGAAAGACGGCAGGGCAACCTCTCGGTTGACCTGCCGTCTTGTTTATGCGATTAAGCTTTTTATCCATAGCCTGATAGGAGTTACCAGCTCCTATCAGGCTTGCGCCTGAAAGATGCACGCACCGCATCATCGACTGATGGATATAGCTTACACCTTATGTTAGCATAGTCTCCGAAATGATTGCAAGGGGGACAACAGTTTGTTTTTTATATAAACTTCCGCTCATTTTGAGCGAAAGTCAAATTTCCGCTTGATTTCATTAATAACACGTGATATACTTTGAATGAAATAATTACCAATGAAACACAAATAGCCCTTTAGAAGTTACCAGCTTCTAAAAGGCTTGCGCCTAGAAGATGCACGCACCGCATCACCAGACTTATCTGTGCCAAGAACACCGCAAGGTGTTAAATACAGAAAGACTATGATGTAATCGGCATCATGGTCTTTCTTTTTGTACTTTGAAACGTGAATATGTTGTAGGGCCTTTCAGTAGCAGTAGAGATGACCCAACAAGCTGCTTGCAAACCGCCCGCTATTGCGGGCGGCCCTTATGGTTGCCGAACTAGGATTCGAACCCAGACAAACAGAGTCAGAGTCTGTCGTGCTACCTTTACACAATTCGGCAATGATTATTGCAGCACTATCTATTATATCTCAAAAAACTGTAATGTCAACAATTTTTTGCACTAAAATACAGTTAGGGCATGAAAATATTGTTTTGGGATACACTTTAATAGACTGAAAACGGAGGGATATCATGGTTATCATACTGCTTCCGCCGGGAAATGACAGTGAAAAGACGGCCTGTGCGCTTTTTGAGCTGTTGCAACGAAGCCGCCACGCTATGCTGCTGTGCGACGCCCTCTGCCATTTTGCGGACGGAAACCCTGATTTTTGCATCGTGATGTGTGGTGCCGGGCAGCAGGTTGTGCTTGATGCTGCCGCTCGTTGTATTGTATTGGTGCCAGAAGGTTGCCAAAGTCCGTTTGTAGCGCCACCCGGGGCAACGGTTCTTTCCTTTTCAGAAAGCGGTCCCAGCATCGCGCTAGACGGCAGCCAGCAGCTAATAAGCTGCGGGCTGCGCCAGAGGGATACGCTAACCCTTTCGAGTTTGGACAGCCAAAAGCCCGTTTTTTCGGTTCAGCGCACCGTCACTACGTTGAACGGAGAATCGCTGGAAATTGGGGAGTACCCATTGAGTATTCCCGATGAGCAAAAACATCAGGATATTATTGCAGCCGCTGCGGTGCTGTTGCTGCAGGACGGCTATCTTGAACCGGATTGCTTTCGCACACATTAATTAAGAGCCTTCTGATCAGATGCAGTGGTATTCGACTTTAATTACTGCTTTGTCATAAAATCATCCGCATAAAAGCATGACTAAAGTAAGGTAACAGTTCCGGCGTTATTCTTGAAAAAGCCTTCATACTCACGAGCAAAGAGCGCATTGGCCTGCTCGCCGTTACAATGGCAGGCGCCCAACCGCTGTATGCCCATCGCCCGCAGGCTTGCCATGGTGGCGCGCATGCGTGGTTCGTCCGCGTCCATAAGATGTGTGCCGCCTATAAATGTGTGCACCGGTGCATTAAATAGCTGAGATACCCACGCGCAAGTGTTGATGACACCCTTGTGTGAGCAACCCGAAAGCAGAGCCAGCCCCTGTTCGCCGTGTACCACAACGACTGTTTCTTCATTGAAATCATCCACGACATAGGCCTCACCACATTGGCGTAGCATACCGGGGTTGGCCTTTTCAACTTCGTTTTTAGAAGGGATACCACATACAAGGAAAACCTTTTCGCTAAGTTTTAATACGCCTGGCTCCAAAATATAAAACGGAACCTGACGCTCAAAAAGAAATTCTTCCGTCAGCCTGGCGCTGATTGGGCGCAGGCGGCCTGATTCACGGTGATACCGATGCGAAAAAAAGTTTGGCCCAAAATAAGTGGCTTTTGGACAGCAGCCATTGTCCAGAAGGGCCTTAACGCCGCCGGTGTGGTCGTAGTGCCCGTGACTGAGCACCAGTGTATCTACGCTCTCTAAGCTGACGCCGAGTTGTCTGGCGTTGTCCAAAAACGCTGGGGTGGCGCCGGTATCAAGCAGCAACGTAAAGCTGCCATCAGTCAGGTGCAGGCTCAGACCATGCTCGGTGTGCATGCCGTCTTTAGCGGCGTTGTTTTCCATCAGGGTGGTCACGACAAACCCCATTTCAAATTCCCTCCTAATATTCGATGATTTATATGTAAGATTTTGATGCGTGTTTCTATTCTACTATAAAATACCGGGGAATACTATATTCCGACTCAACTTTTTATATCGCGCTACCGCTGTTGCAAGTGAACCTTTTTTCGGTTATGATGGCTTGAAGACAGCTTTTGCCATTATAAAAGAGGAGGAACACATCATGACGATTTTAGTGCTGGGTGGTGCGGGCTATATCGGTTCGCATACTGTCAAAGCGCTTTGCAATGAGGGTGTCGATACCGTCGTGGCCGACAATCTTTCAACCGGGTACGCTGCAGCTGTGGACAAACGCGCGCGTTTTTATAAAGGGGATATTTCTGACAAAACTTTTCTGGATACGCTGTTTAGCAAGGAACACATTGATGGCGTCATCCATTTTGCAGCCTATTCTCTGGTGGGGGAGAGCGTTTCAAACCCTCTGAAATATTATGAGAATAATCTTTGTGGTACCCGGGTGCTACTAGAGGCCATGGTCGCGCACAAAATTGATAAAATTGTTTTTTCTTCCACCGCAGCCACTTATGGTGAGCCGGAGCGTATGCCGATTGACGAGCAGGATCGCACCTGCCCGACCAATCCCTATGGCGAAACCAAACTGGCGATGGAAAAGATGTTTTACTGGACGGCTAAAGCGCACGGCCTGCGCTATGTTTCGCTACGCTATTTTAACGCCTGCGGTGCCGATGAAAGTGGAGAGATCGGTGAGGCGCACATGCCGGAATCGCATTTAATACCATTAATACTACAGGTGCCAAATGGTCAGCGTGCGCATATTTCGATTTTTGGTGGCGATTATCCTACAAAAGACGGCACCTGTGTGCGTGATTATATCCATGTCACCGATTTGGCGCAGGCACATATTCTGGCTATGCGTTATTTGGCAAACGGCAACGAAAGCAATATTATGAACCTTGGCAACGGCGTGGGCTTTACGGTGCAGGAGGTCATCGAAACCGCGCGCCGCGTAACAGGGCATGCCATCCCTGCGGTGCTCTCGCCTCGGCGAGAGGGCGACCCGGCACAGTTGATTGCATCAAGCGAAAAAGCCAAACAGGTGCTTGGCTGGCGGCCGCAGCATGCCGAACTGGAAGAAATTATTGCTTCGGCATGGAACTGGCACAAGCGTCACCCAAACGGTTACGCGCCAAAATAATCGGCATTTAGTATCTTCAATATTATAAAGTGGTGTTGGGCTGGGTTTTGTGCTGGCTCAACACCACTTTAATGATATCAGGCATAAAAGTAATGGCTTTAGCGCAAAACATGTTTGTCATCAAACGGTGAAGATAACACTGTTTTAAAATCCGATTTTTTGTGTTTTAGCTGGTTTATTTAACAAAGAGGCTCGCGATATTTTTCCGCCAAATTGCGAATTATTTGGAAATCATAATTGATTTTTAATCGGCTAATACTATGACTGCAAACGCAAATGATCTGAACACAAGTCAGACAATCAAACAATTTCTATTGTAAGGAGAATGTGATTATGGCTAATTCCAGTAACAAGATTATTGTTCCCGAAGCTAAGGAAGCTATGAACAAGTTCAAGATGGAGGCTGCTAACGAAGTTGGCGTTAACCTCAAGCAGGGATACAATGGCGATTTGACCTCTCGTCAGGCCGGCTCGGTTGGCGGACAGATGGTCAAGAAGATGATCCAGTCCTACGAGAGCTCGATGAAGTAACCTTAAACGGCGAAACAACAATTGCAGTTAGCCTGCAATAGCGGGCGATGCTTGAATCGGCCGGAGCGGTACATGCCGCTTCCGGCCGATTATCCATGCATTTAAATGACGTATCTTATTCACTTTTGACGAAACGAAATGAATTATTTTAAAATATCTTTTCTTGTATATTCTTGACGTAAAAAGAATGAAAATTATGATAAAATAAATTCAATGCTTAACTCCCTAAATTTTGTTGAAAAACCTTATGCAAAACGCCTAGGCGAAAATACATAATAAAATTATAAATTTTTAGGGGTTTATCTAATAGAAGTATTTTGGGAGAATAAGAGCAAAACTTGTCTAAAAATTAACTTCTATATTGTCGTAAATAAAAAACCTTTGTTTTTTGCCCTATTGCACAATATTGCAGGATTTGCACCTGCAAACCGTCATGGTTTTTTTGCAGATGATAAGAGACTCTTACAATTCTGTTAATAGCCTCAAAATGTCTTGACATTTTCATGAATTTGATGTTCAATATATACATGTATTCTCTCGTTTTTTTGGCTTTTTCTTTTAATCGCGAAGCCATCAGAGGGCACTACTTTCATATTACTTAACGACTGGATGGTGATAAGATTGTCTTTGGAAGCAATTAAACAGATCTCCGAGACTGAACAATCTGCGCAGCAGTGTATTACTGACGCACAGACAAAAGCGCGGGATATTATTTCTAACGCACAGCGAACTGCTGCGCAGGAATATGATTCAACGCTCAAACGGGCGGCCGCCCAAGCGGCTGAGGCGCTGGCTGGCGCCAAGCATCGCGGAGACGATATGGCCGAGCAACAGCTCTCAGAATATCGCCGGCAATGCGAGACCTTGCAGGTGCAGGCTCAGAACCGCTTGGACAAAGCAGTCGCCATAGTAATGGAAAGGGTAGTCGGCTGATGTCTATTTTAAAAATGAAGCGACTGTATGTGATTGCCCCCGCCGACTCAAGACGGACAGTTTTGCGTGCGCTGACCAGGCTCGGTTGCGTCGAGCTGGAACGCTGCTCCGCTCAGCAGATCGTCGATTCCGGCGGGAAATTATATATTAGTGAAGAAAACACACAGGCTGCAAAAACACGCAGCACCTTGGAAAATGCCTGCCGCCTTCTGAAAAATTCTGGGGCGGCAAAAAAGACACCGCTGTTTTCTGCACGGCCCGAGGTTACCGAGCGTCAGCTCTTTGATACGGCTATGCTCAGCGGTGCCAAGCAAACGGCCGAAGCGGTCGACGCACTGGGTGCCCAACTGGCTGAGGCCGGTGCGTCACAAGCGAAGCTACATTCTCAGATTGCGGCACTGACCCCCTGGCAGCCACTTGACATACCATTAGAATTTACCGGAACGCGAGAGACAGTCTTTCTTATAGGCACGATGCCTGCGGCTATTGAAACCAGCCTGTTGTTTACCCGCTTAGGAGGAGAAGCACCCGCCTGTATGGCCGAGGTAATCGGCTCTGATAGCGAGCAGCATTACATTGCCGTGATGGTTCACAGGGAGCAGGAATCGGACGCATTGAACATCTTAAAAAGCGCCGGGTTTGTCACGGCAAACTTTAAGGATGTTGAAGTAACAGCAGGCGTACAGATAGATGCACTGCAAAAAGAGATTGCTGCGCTGGAAGAAGCCAAAGACGGATACGCAAAGCAGATTGCGGCTTATTATGACCAATTGCCAACATTGGAACTGGCGTACGACGCCTACACCCAGGAGGCGGCTCGGGATGAACTGCTTTCGGCTACCGCACATACGGAGCATACAGCCTATTTTACGGGCTGGATGCCTGCTGAGGCTGAGGCTGCGGTGGCAAAGCTGCTCGACACACAGGGGTGCGCCTATTCAATTGAGGAACCGGCGGAAAATGAAACACCCCCGGTTATGATGCAAAACAGCGCATTCATCAGTCCGGTCGAGCCGATTACAGAGATGTACGACACCCCGGCCTACGGTAGCATTGTGGATCCTAATCCGTTTATGTTCCCATTTTACATTGTTTTTTTTGGTTTTATAATGGCGGACGCGGCCTATGGCATTCTGATGTTTTTTGGTTGTTACTTCGCCCTGAAACTTATGAAGCCCAAGGGTGGCATGAAAAAGACGCTCACCTTATTTATGTACTGTGGCGTTTCAACTTTTTTTGCCGGTTTGCTGTTCGGTGGCTTTTTTTCAAATGCTGTCACAGTATTCACCCAAACCTTTCTCGGAAAAGCCGTCGTTATTCAACCGCTGTGGTTTAACCCCGCGGCCGAGCCGATGAAGATGCTGGCCTTTTCACTGGCATTGGGCGGCGTACACATTATCCTTGGCATGGCGCTGGCTGCTTACCGCATGATTCGTCAGGGGCACCTGCTCGACGCTATCTTCGATGTCGGTTCCTGGTATCTGGTCTTTGCTGGAATTGGGCTATACGTGCTTAAAATTCCGGTCGGGCTATATGTGATTATAGCGGGCGCACTTTTATTGGTGCTCACCGGCGGGCGCAATAGCCCAACTCTCTTCGGCAAGATAACCGGCGGTTTAGGCTCACTTTACGGCATTACCGGCTATCTCTCAGATGTCCTTTCCTATGCACGTATTATGGCGCTTGGCCTTTCGGGCGCTGTCATCGGTCAGGTCATGAACCAGCTTGGCGCTATGGGCGGCGGTGGGTTCTTCGGGCTGGTGTTGTTTATCGTTGTCTTTATTTTGGGCCACACCTTTAACCTTGCTATCAATCTGTTGGGTGCTTATGTTCACACATGCAGATTGCAGTATATAGAGTTTTTTGGCAAGTTTTTTGAAGGTGGCGGGCGCGCATTCCGACCGCTTGTCAATAATACAAATTATGTAACAATCATCAAGGAGGACTAAAACTATGGAATTCGTCACCAATCTTTTTTCAGGCTATTTCTTTGCGCTGCTCGGCGCGGCGCTCGCGGTAGGTCTTGCCGGCTCAGGTTCGGCAAAGGGCATGGGTATTGCGGGCGAGGCCGGCACTGGCATCGTTTCAGTCTCTCCTGAAAAATTCGGTCGTGTACTGCTGCTGCAGGCGCTTCCCGGAACGCAGGGCATTTACGGCCTGCTGATCTCGTTTATGATTCTTACCGCTGCGCCGGTAACGGGCGGCACGCTCACAATCGGGCAGGGCATCGGGTATTTCTGCGGCGCATTGCCGATTGCAATCGCTGGTTATTATTCGGCTATCGCACAGGGCCGTGTTTCTGCCGCCGCTATGGGCATTGTGGCTTCTAAGCCCGAGGAATCAATGAAGGGCGTTATCGCCGCCGGCATGGTTGAAACCTACGCCGTTTTCGCTGTTCTTATTTCGTTTATTATCGTTAGTACGATTCCCAGTCTGCCGCTGTAAGGAATGATTATTATGAACGGACTCGAAAACATTTCCAATAAAATATTAACCGACGCAAAGCTCAAGGCTGATGCAATTATTGCCGAGGCTGAGCAGAACGCCGCCAAAATCCTGGCGGATTCTAAAAAGCGTGCCGAGGCCGAGGTTGAGACGATCTTAAAAGATTCGGCCGCCCGTTGTGCCGACGTTGAGGAGAAAGCGCGCCTTGTTTCCGAACTTGAGGGTAAGAAGCTTGTTTCAAATGCGCGTCAGCAGATGATTTCCCTCACGTTTCAAACGGCGCTTGATCGGCTGCTGTCACTGCCAGAAGCAGAGTATCGCAAGCTGTTGATTTCGCTGGCAAACGATGTGCTGACCGACGGTAAGGGCGGCGAGGTGCTGCTCAACGCAAAGGACCGCACCGCGCATGGGCAGGCGCTGTCTCAGGCGTTGGACGGCAAGGCCACACTTGCTGAGGATGATGCGCCAATTGTCGGCGGGCTGATTATTCGGCGCGGAAAAATAGAGTATAACTGTGCGCTGGATGTTCTTGTGCGCATGGTTTCGGAAAAAGTCGCCCCCGAGGTGTCTTCAGCGCTGTTCCCGGAAGGAGCGTGAGCGTATTGCCAAAGTCGCCCGATACCGATTATGTCTATTTAAGCACCCTTTTGAAAGCGATGGAAAAAAATATGCTTTCAAAAGAAGACCTCACCCGCCTTGTTTCGGCGCGCACCGATGAGGATGCCGTCAAAATTTTGACCGAGAAGGGCTGGAGTACCTTTGATGCCAAAGATTCTGTCGCGCTTGAGCAGGAAATATCGCATCAGCGCAAGGCGCTGTTCGATCTAATTTACCGCTATGTGCCGGAAACCAGCGTCGTTGATTTATTTCGTTTAAAGTATGATTATCACAATCTAAAATCCTTGATAAAAGCCACCGCACAGGGGGTGGATGGCCAACGTCTTTTAAGTGATGCCGGCACCATTAGCCCCAACGCGCTGGTGGGCATGCACAACGATAAAGATTACAGCCACATGCCCCCAATCATGGCTACAGCGACGCAGGAGGCAGCAGACCTGTTGGCCCGCACTGGTGACCCACAGCTTTCTGATCTGTTGTTGGACGGCGCGCTGGCGGCGCAGATGTTGGCGTTGGCTCAAGCCACCGAAAGTACATTTCTTTTGGGCTATGTTCGTCTGTGGATCGACCTTGGCAACCTGCGGGTGCTCACACGCGCAGCTTTAAGCAAAAAGGGTTTTGATTATTTACAGCGTGCGATTTTCCCGGGCGGAAATGTTGCCTGTGGGCAGGTGCGCGAGGTGAGCCCTGAGCTGCTTCGCAGTCTGTTTGGCTTTGGTGAACTGCTCACCGCAACAGAGGCCGCTGCAGAGGCACTTTCCGGCGGTCTAGCGCTTTCAGGGTTAGACATGGCGTGTGACAACACGCTGATTGAATATATTCGTGCCTCCCGCCTGATTCCATTTGGCGAGGCTACCGTCATTTCGTATCTGCTGGCGTTTGAGTCGCAGTTGGTGGCGGTGCGCACCGTCATGTCGGGGCGCGCCTCGGGCTTGAGCGAGGAGAGAATTACAGAAAGGCTGAGGATGAGCTATGTATAAAGCTGCGGTAATCGGAGACAGACAGAGCGTACTGGGCTTCAGGGCTTTAGGGCTTACCGTTGCGACTGCCGAAACGGCGCATGAAGCCGCCGAAGCACTGCACAGCTTAGCTAAAAGCCAACACGCCGTCATTTATATCACCGAACAACTTGCCGCAAAAATCCCAGAGGATATCGCGGCGTATCTGGATCTGCCGCAGACGGCGGTGATCCCAATTCCCTCAAAGGACGGCGTTCTCGGGATCGGTGATTCAGAACTGCATAAGGCAGTTGAACGCGCCGTCGGCGCCGATATTCTCAGAGACCCCGAGGAATAAACATTCCCAACCCCAGACAGAAGGAAGGTTGAATAATGAGCAGTAGCATTACAGGAAAGATTATAAAGGTCGCAGGCCCGCTTGTTGTCGCCGAGGGCCTCGCCAATGCCAACATGTTTGACGTGGTGCGCGTGGGCGATCAGCGACTTATTGGCGAAATTATCGAGATGCGCGGCGATGCGGCTTCGATACAGGTTTACGAAGAGACCTCCGGCATCGCGCCCGGTGCCAAGGTGGAGACCACTGGTGCACCCCTTTCGGTCGAGCTGGCTCCCGGTCTCATTACCACCATTTATGACGGCATCCAGCGCCCGCTGGAGGCAATTCGCGAAGTCGCAGGCAGCCTGCTGACACGCGGCGTTGAGGTTAAGCCTCTCGATCATGATAAAAAATGGGAATTTGTCCCCAGCGCCAAAGTCGGCGACAAGGTTGTCACCGGCGATATTCTCGGTACAGTGGATGAGACCATCGTTGTTAAGCACAAGGTTATGGTGCCGCACGGCGTCTCGGGCGAGATTGCCGAGATTAAAAGCGGTAGTTTTACTATTGATGAAACAATTGCGACCGTCAAACTGGCGGACGGTTCTTTAAAAGAGCTTTCGATGCTCCAGCGTTGGCCGGTTCGCGTCGAGCGTCCCTATAAAAAGAAGCTGGCGCCCGACCTTCCAATGGTTACAGGGCAAAGAACGGTCGATACTTTCTTCCCGATCGCCAAGGGCGGTACCGCCGCCATCCCTGGGCCGTTCGGTTCGGGCAAGACCGTCACCCAGCATCAGCTTGCCAAATGGTCGGACGTGGATATCGTCATCTATATCGGCTGCGGAGAGCGCGGCAACGAGATGACCGACGTTCTGCGCGAGTTTCCTGAGCTGATTGACCCGCGTACCGGTGAAAGCTTGATGCAGCGTACCGTGTTAATCGCCAACACCTCCGATATGCCGGTTGCGGCCCGTGAGGCCAGCGTCTACACCGGCATCACCATAGCGGAATACTATCGCGACATGGGCTACGCGGTTGCAGTCATCGCCGACTCTACTTCCCGCTGGGCCGAGGCGCTGCGCGAAATGTCCGGCCGTCTCGAAGAGATGCCCGGCGAAGAAGGCTATCCCGCCTACCTTGCTTCCCGTTTGGCGCAGTTTTACGAGCGCGCCGGCCGTGTCGTCTGCCTTGGCAGCGACGAGCGCGAGGCGGCGCTTTCCGCTATCGGCGCGGTTTCGCCCCCCGGTGGTGATATTTCAGAGCCGGTCAGCCAGGCGACGCTTCGTATCGTCAAGGTGTTCTGGGGATTGGATTCCGCACTGGCCTATCGCCGCCACTTCCCAGCCATTAACTGGCTGTCGTCCTATTCGCTTTACTTCGACCGCCTAAAGGGCTGGTACGATGAAAACATCGGCGCCGATTTTGTTTCTCAGCGCCACGAAGCAATGAGCCTTTTACAGCAGGAAAGTGAGCTTGAGGAAATTGTTAAGCTGGTCGGCATTGATTCGCTCTCGCCTGGTGACCGCCTGATTATGGAGGCCTCCCAGATGCTGCGTGAGGACTTTTTGCAGCAGAACGCCATGAGCGATACCGACTCCTATTGCCCGATCGATAAGCAATATCGCCTGATGGCTCTTATTCTCAGATATTATCACGCCGCTAAGAAGGCGCTGGAAAGCGGTGCCCCCATGAAGGCGGTATTCGCAATTCCCGCGAGAGATCGCATCGGCCGTGCTAAGGATGTGCCGACCGAGGAATATGTCGAGACCTACGCCGACATATCGCGTGAAATGATTTCTCAGCTTGAGGCTGCTGCGGGAGGTGCACAAGGATGATTAAAGAATACCGTACTATACAAGAGGTCGCAGGGCCTCTGATGCTTGTTAAAGACGTTGACGACGTCGCATATAACGAGCTGGGCGAAATTGAGCTGCAAAACGGCGAGGTGCGCCGCTGCCGCGTGCTTGAAATGAACGGCAGCAACGCGCTGGTGCAGTTATTTGAATCTTCGGCAGGCATCAACCTAGCGCAGTCTAAGGTGCGCTTTCTCGGACATTCAATTGAGCTCGGTGTTGCCCCCGACATGTTGGGGCGCATATTTGACGGCCTTGGTAACCCCATTGACAATGGCCCTGAGATCATGCCCGACAAGCGCATGGATATCAACGGTACGCCGATGAACCCGGCCGCCCGCGACTATCCTTCAGAGTTTATCCAAACGGGCGTTTCGGCCATCGATGGCCTGAACACGCTGGTCCGAGGGCAAAAGCTGCCGATTTTCTCAGGTTCCGGTCTGCCGCACGCCAACCTCGCCGCGCAAATTGCGCGTCAGGCGAAGGTTTTGGGCGGCGACAGTAAGTTTGCCGTTGTGTTCGCCGCTGTCGGCATCACATTTGAAGAAGCCGATTACTTTATCTCTGACTTTACCAGAACCGGGGCCATCGAACGTTCAGTGTTGTTTCTAAACCTTGCGAACGACCCGGCTATCGAGCGTATTTCAACGCCGCGTATGGCGTTGACCGCTGCGGAATATCTGGCGTTCGAGCTGGATATGCAGGTTCTGGTCATCATTACGGACATCACAAACTATTGTGAAGCGCTGCGAGAGGTTTCGGCCGCGCGTAAAGAGGTTCCCGGGCGCCGTGGCTACCCTGGTTATCTTTATACCGACCTTGCTACCATGTACGAGCGCGCTGGCCGTCTGCTGGGCAAGAAAGGCTCCATTACGATGATTCCGATTTTGTCGATGCCCGAAGACGACAAGACCCACCCGATTCCTGACCTTACCGGCTATATCACCGAGGGCCAGATCATCATTTCGCGCGAGCTTTACCGCAAGGGGCTTACACCGCCGATCGACGTTTTACCGTCGCTGTCTCGACTCAAGGACAAGGGTGTTGGCGTCGGTAAGACCCGTGAAGATCATGCCAATACGATGAACCAGCTGTTTGCGGCCTATGCCCGCGGCAAGGACGCCAAGGAGCTGATGACCATCTTAGGCGAGGCGGCGCTGACCGACACCGACAAGCTGTATGCCAAGTTTGCCGACGCGTTTGAAAAGCGTTATGTCTCTCAGGGATATGAAACAAACCGCACTATTGAAGAGACGCTGAATTTGGGCTGGGAGCTGCTTTCTATTCTGCCGGTTGGCGAGTTGAAGCGTATCAAGCCAGAATATATCGAGAAATATCTGCCGAAAAAGCAAGAGGGGTGATGCGGTATGGCAAGACTGAACGTCAATCCCACCCGCATGGAGCTAACTCGGCTTAAAAAGCGTCTTAAAACCGCTACCCGCGGCCATAAGCTGCTTAAAGACAAGCGCGATGAACTGATGAAGCAGTTTTTAGATATTGTGCGCACCAGCCAAAAGCTACGCCTACAGGTTGAGGCCGACTTGGCGGAGGCGTACCGCGGTTTTTTCGCCGCCTCGGCTCTAATGTCGCCTGAGATGATGGAGCAGACATTTCTGTATCCAAAGCAGAGTGTCGCTATCGACATGAGCTTTAAAAATGTCATGTCGGTCAACGTACCGGTTTACACAGTACAGACTAAGACGCAGGATCCCAGCGATATTTTTCCTTATTCCTTTGTTAGCACTCCGGCTGAGTTGGACGATTCGGTCATGCGGCTTTCACAACTGTTAAACGACATGCTCAAGCTTGCTGAGTATGAGAAAACGGTAAAGCTGCTGGCACAGGAGATCGAAAAGACCCGCCGCCGTGTCAATGCGTTGGAATATGTTATGATACCGCAATTCAACGAGACGATTCGCTATATTGTCATGAAGCTTGATGAAAACGAGCGTGGCAACACGACGCGTTTGATGAAGGTTAAAGACATGATGCTCAAAGAAGCCCGCGAAGAGGCGACAAAACGGGATAAAGCGGTCTAGCGCTTTGTTTAAAACTCCAAAGATAAAGCGGTTCCTCTAACAAAAGTAGGGGAACCGCTTTTATATCTGTTTATCAATTCTATTTCTAGCCGGCATGTTGTTTTCTAATTTCGGGATTCTCAATATTGGCACGCTCCAGCGTGGCGATTATAAACTCGATTTGTGCTCTGGTCAGCACATTTTTAGTGTAGCTTTGTATTTTAGCGAGCAGCTCATTGTAATGTAGTACCCCCGGCGGTTTAGACTTTAATTCGCAGTCGCGAGGAAAAGCGACCACAGAAATCAGCGGAACTTTACCCACTGGCTCGAGTGTAGACTCCAGCGCCTTGATATGGCTGTGATTCTGGCGAATCGGGTTGAAAAAACGATGTTTTTCGTTACCGGTTGACCAGGTCCAGTATTGATCAGTGTCCTTGCCCACAATATTGCCGTGGTAGTTCTGTGTCTCAATGACAAAAATGCCATGGGCTGAAATAACAATATGGTCTATATGAGAGAAGCCGGTATACGACTTAATCATAATATCGTTTAGAACGGTGTAATCTTCTTTTGGCAGAGTTGAAAGTAGTGCCGCCACTGAGTTATTTTTAGTTTTTGTTTTGATTAAAAGCAAAAAAACAGACACTATAAGTACCGCTGCTATAAGACATGGTAGCCGCCATACACCTGTAAAAAATGATTGAATTATTGATGCGAAATCTGCGCTCATTCAGTTCACCCTAATTACCAATAGTGATTGTGTAGTGGTTATTGCATCTATTACCATTATTATAACATAGTGCGGATATATTTGCAGCTTATGTCTTTACAGATAAAAAAGTGAAACTCTGCGAAAAAGAACAAATACTCCTACCGCTATGCGCATTTTAATTTTCCACCCGGAACTTATTTTAACATCATAGTCTGCTAAATTGATTGCTTGCTGCCGTTCATAGACGTATTTCCATGAGGATCACGGATAGGAGCTTTTCAAAAAATTCTATGTAATTTTTTGCTATCTTATCTCAAGGGCAGCTCGCATGACCAGCCTGACGCAAATGCTCGGGGAAGATATCTGTGGTACATCGCCAACAAAAAACAGATTCTTTTCAGGACAGTAGAAGGCGAAAGAGCCAGTTGAACCCGAGTGGCCAACCAATGTGTATTTTTTCCCAAACGGATAAAATGTAGGAATTTTCATATATCCGCCCATGTAGCGAATGGGATAAAACTTCATTTGAAGTGGATTGCACTGCGTGAGCTTTGAAAAAACTGCCTTGTCAAAAAGCGCCCCACTCCAAAATGCTTTAATAAAAATCATCAGTTCTCTTGCGGTGGTCACACCGCCACCACTGGCATAACAGCTACGGATAAACAAAGGTCTTTCTAGTTGCAGATGCTTATAGTAAATGTACGGTGCAAAGTCATTCTCTCCGGAGGCAAGATAGGTTTCTTTAAGGCTTAGTGGCATGAATATGTATTTTGTATAGGCTGCCTGCAAAGAAGAGTCGTTTACTGTCTCGACGATTTTCCCAAGCAAATCGAAATTAATATCAGCATAATAGGCTTTTCTTTTTAGACCCGGCAAAAAATGAGAATCCTTAGATTTTATCCATCCGAGTATATCTTCAAATGAATACGAAAAATCCTGTTGTTTAATCTTTTTAAAAATTGCACCCTCCAAATAATAATCTGGTAATCCGCTTGTTTGGAACAAAAGGTGCGCAATGGTAAGGTCAAATGAATTGTCTTTTCCCTTGTAGATATGTAATCCTGCAACAATCGCCTTTGGTAAATAGTCAGAAATTTTATCTTGCAAACCCAGTTTACCCTCCTGAATTAGGGCGAAAATGCAGGTAGTCGTAAAAAGCTTTGTAATGCTGGCCATGAGCATGGGGGTGTCTAAATCTCTTTTGTACGCTTTACTAAAAGAGAAGTCTCCGGTGCAGTTTTCAATCAACAGCACACCTTCATGAATTTTTTCTGAGGCGGTTAATCTATTAAAAAGTTTCTCGACTTTAGTAGTGTCCATCCAAATATCGCCCTTTTTTGATGTTTTATTATTTTGCCAAAATTGACA
Source organism: Oscillospiraceae bacterium MB24-C1 (assembly GCA_030913685.1). Lineage (NCBI taxonomy): Bacteria > Bacillati > Bacillota > Clostridia > Eubacteriales > Oscillospiraceae > Oscillospiraceae bacterium MB24-C1. Next base: position 2,249,065 of record CP133187.1, read on the forward strand.
TAATCCACGCTGCATCTGGCACATCCATTTCAGGATTTCTTGCCAGTGCCTCCATGTTGCCTTGTACAGCATTCCATAAGGTGAAGGAGAGGGAAAGAGGGTCACCAGAGCGAAATACCCCTTTTTTTTGACCCGTTTCAATAATAGGTACAGAGTCCCTTATGGTGTCGACTGTGGTGGCAACTTTGTAGACTTCTTCAGGGGTGCGCTCTTTATTCTGTGCCCTATCTATTAAGATGAACATTTTCGCTACCGATCGACTCTCTTTCGCTTTTTGAAAAAAATGCTCAATTATGTCATAAAAGACTTTATAGGGGTCCTCAATTTGTTTTCCAAAAACTTGTACTCCCTCTACACCCAGTTTTACAAGTTCTAGATAAAGCGCTTCTTTTGTTGGGAAGTAATGAAACAATAGCCCCTCGCTCATTTCAAGTGCTTTAGCAATTTCTTTGGTTTTTGTTCCAACATAACCCTTTTGCACAAAAAGGTCTAATGCTTTTAATAAAATCTCTTGCCGACGTAGTTTTTTTTGCTCTGCTCGGTTCATTTCTTATTCCTCCGACTGAGTAAATACTCATTGAGTTATTACTCAAATTTTAACTTATTGACTATAAAATGTCAATATTGAAAAAGCAGCTACACGCCTATTTAGTAACCACCTCATAAAATATTATAAGAAATGCAGTAAAAGAATAAAAATATTGACTCTAAGATATCTGATTCCATAGATGCTACAAGGGGTGTTGTAGCGATATTTCTGACATACAATCTAACTTACGAGAATTACATGAAAATATTGTAGATGAACTACAAATCAATTTTGTTATGCTAAAAGAAGACCTTGGAATCGAATTCGACACAAAGGAAAAATTTAAGGAGTTATTAAAAAGATACAAAAGAGAATAATTTCCATACATTAGCAACAGATGCTCTTGCCTATAAGCGTGTAAATTCTCGTTTGTAAAATCTCATTAAAATATATCTAAAAGAGGTGCCACACGGCAGCTGATTTAGAGGAAAAAGCAAAGAACTGTACCGCCACTTTTGACGAACTGAACACACAAATTAAGACCTTCGAAAAGCGTATGGCTAAAATTGGGGTGCTAAAAAAGCACATCATCAACTATACCCAAACCAGAGATGTTTACACAGACTATCGCAAGGCAGGCTACTCCAAAAAGTTTTATGAGGAACACCGTGCACAGCTTACTTTGCATAAGGCGGCAAAGGCTGCTTTTGATGAGCTTGGTATGAAAAAACTCCCCACCATTAAGACCCTGCAAGCCGAATATGCTGACTTGCTTTCGGAGAAGAAAAAGGCATACGGACAGTACCATGCGACGAAAAAAGAAATGCAGGATATTCTGACCGCAAAGGCGAATATTGACCGACTTTTGGGACTGGAACAGGAGCAAAAGGAAAAGAAAAACCACAGGAACAGCGGTAAGCTGCACTGTAATTATATCAGCTCCCAAAGGGGGCGTAGCCACACAATTTATTGTGTGTTCAGTAAGGATTGGGGATACTTCCCCAACAAGCAAAAGCATACGGTGGTCACCCGTATGCCCTGCTTGCCAGTATTGCCAAATTATTTTAATGCATGTTTAACGTATCTGCAGATACAGTGTTTATTAAATTATAATTATAATATAAATGCTGTTACATAAAGAAAAAATACAGATTATAAGGGAGTATTAAAAAGGTACAAGTATGTGGTTGGTTTTTGCTATAATAACAACTTTTTCATGGGCTTTTTCAGATTTATTTTATAAAAAGGGGGCTGTAATTAGCGACAAAGCAAGTCATATAAAAACGGTAATAATGGTTGGACTTGTAATGGGCTTACACGGTCTTTTATATATGATAGTTAAGGGCATATCCTTTTCTCCGATTTACCTACTAACTTACTTTCCGGTATCTCTTATGTACATATTATCTATGGCTTTAGGATATTTTGGTCTTCGGTATATTAAATTATCAATTTCTTCCCCAATTCAGAATTCCTCTGGGGCAGTAGCTTCTTTATTAATATTTATTTTTTTCGCTCATATTTTAAGTCGTTTAGAAATCTGTGCCATTGTAATCATTACAGCCGGAATAATAGCTCTTGCGATATTAGAAAAAATGGATTCCAATAAATTATTGATTTTGAAGGAAAACGAAAAGAAATATCGAAAAGGTATTTTGGCAATCACCTTGCCAATTTTATATTGTATTATTGATGGCTTAGGAACTTTTGCAGATGCGATTTACCTAGATGAATTATCGCTGATTGGTGAAAATCAGGCACTATTGGCTTATGAGTTTACATTTTTTATTTTTGCAGTAATTCTATATATTTATTTAAAGATAAAAAAAGAGCGGTTTAACCTATTTGCCGAGAAAGATCGTGGTGTTGCCGCTGCTTTTGAAACCCTTGGGCAGTTTTTTTATGTTTTCGCAATGTCCAGAAATGCAATTATTACGGCTCCGCTTATTGCCTCGTACAGTGTCTTTTCTGTATTGCTATCCAGAATTTTTCTTAAGGAAAGATTAACTCATAAACAATATTTTTCCGTAGCTGTCGTTATGATCGGTATTTTATTGCTGGCAATATCAGAAATGATGTAGAATTAATTATTCTTGAAGTAAATCTAAAAGAGCTTTTTCATTCAAAATAAAAATTCTATCTTTATTTATTTCAATTATATTGTTATTACACAGCTTTTTAAGCTCTCTGCATAGTGATGGGCGAGATACGTTTAAGTATTCTGCCCATGTTTTTTTTGTAAAAGATAAATGAATCATTGAATTGCCAGATATTTTTATTTCATGAAGCAAAAAATAGGCTATTTTCGTTTTAATTGATGAGTATGAAAAGAGTTCGAGCCTTTTTTCATAATAGATAATTCTATTTGCAAAAGCGTTTAACAGGTTCTCCGCAATCAAAGCTTCCTTGCACATTTCAAAGATGCTTTGCTTAGGGAAAAAAAGAATCTTACTGTTAGCTCTTGAAAATACGTCACAAGGATATGTGGTTTCAGTTGAAAAAACAACAGCACCACCGAATAACTCCCCTTTGTTTTTATGAAAGATGCAAATTAAATTTCCTGATGCAAGTACCTTTTGTATTTCTATGCTGCCAAAAATAATAATCCCGACATTTTCGGAAAACTGATCTTCCCGGCAGATAAATTCATTTTTGCCGTACGCCTTAATCCGATAGCGGGTTCTTGATAAAACAAGCCGTATTTCGGCTTTATCTAGCCCCTTAAATATAATGCAGTTATATAAAACTTCAATGATATCGTCCATTTAATCCTCTCTTTAATTTTGAAGTGTATCTACAGATACAGCATTTCGGTTAGCCGTGACTTACTATATAAATATATCACAACTGAAAATGCATGTCAAAATCAATTAGGAGGAACAAAATTATGAAAAAATCACTCGCATTAGTAATTGTATTGATTATCAGCCTGCTTACTGGCTGTGCTCAAACCAATTCAAAGGAAACAAATAATACTAGTCCCCAAAGCTCTGAGTTAAAAGCACAAACGACGATAACGGTGGTAGCCCCTAAATCGCCGTCTACTATTCCAATATTAAGAATGATTGAAAATAATTGCATGGGCGATGAAGCCAAAATAGACCTTCAGCTATATAGCGATTTGGAGGCTATGATGGCTATGGCTTCTGAAGGAGATTACGAAATTCTAATCGTCCCTGCGCATACTGCTGCTAATCTTAAAAATAAGCGGTTGGATGTAAAGCTGCTTAATGTGTTTGGATGGGGTGGAATGTCTTTAAGCACAACTGATCCTGGCTGCAATAGCTGGAAGGATCTTGTGGGCAAGGAACTTTATGTTCCCGCAAAAGGCTCGGTACCCGATGTTTTAACTCAATACTTTTTAAAACATAACAACCTTACTTACGGTGAAAATGTCAAAGTCGTTTATTCTAATCATGCAGAAATAGCGCAACTGCTATCATCGGGAACTATAAAGTATGCCGTTGACGCTCAACCATTCGTTACCTTTAATATTAAAAACGTTAAAGACTATAAGGTTATAACCGAATTCTCTGAGGAATGGAAGCTTACTCAAGGAAAAGAGTATTCGATGCCGGGCAATTGTATGATTACAAGCAACGAATACATAAGTAAAAATGAAAAATTGGTAAATACATTTAATGAAAAATTTGCAGAAGCGATTGAGTGGACAATACAGAATCCTTCTGAGGCTGGCACACTGGCGAGTACCCATTTAAAAGCTAAAGCAGAACTGATTGCAGAAGCTATGCCAGGTATCGGATTTAAATATATATCTGCGGCAGATTCTCAAAAAGATATGGAACAGTATTATGGGGTTTTACTGGAGATGAAGCCTGAGAGCATCGGCGGAAAACTTCCTGATGTGGAATTCTATTATTTAAAGTAAATTAGAATAAGATACCTCCTGTTGACAGTAAAATGGCAATAAACAGTATCTGAAGATACTAATTGTAAAAGAAGACTATGCTATAGTATTTTGTAAGCTGCTGATAATGCGATTCATTTGCACTAGGAGGTCCTAATGATAAGAATAGTATCTACAATATTAACTATATGTGTCAGTTCGTACTTTTTAGCTGGATGTGGAGGAAATCATGCGCAGAATACAAATGAAGCTGGAACAGCTTCAGAAACGCTGATTACAGTCATTGTACCAAAATCTTCTGCGGCAATTCCAGTGCTTAGGATACTTGAAAGCAAGGCATTAGGGGATGACATTGGTATTGATGTAGAAATTTTTGATAGTACGGAAGCTATGATATCTATGTCTTCCAGCATGAAGTACAGCTTTATTATTTTGCCTATACACACAGCGGCTACAGTATACAATAACGGTCTTGATGTAAAACTCATGAATGTATTCGCTTGGGGTGGAATGCACCTGGCCACAATTGATACTGCTTGTAAAAGCTGGGAGGATCTAAAAGGCAATGAATTATATGTGCTATCCAAGGGTTCAGTGCCCGATATTTTGACTCAGTATTTTTTGAACCAACATGATTTGGTAATCGGTGAAACCATAGAAGTGGTTTATTCAACCTATCCGGAAATTTCACAGCTGATGAGTCTTGGTAGAATAAAGTATGCTGTAGATGGTCAACCCTTTTCAACCTCCAATCAGGAAAATATTGAGAACTAGAGAATTATTTCCGATTATTCAGCCGAATGGAAAAGCTCAGCAGGCAACGAATATTCGTTGCCTGCTTATGGTCTTGCAGCTAATAGTACGTTTTTATCTCAAAATGTGGAATTCACAAAAAGCTTTATGGAAGAATTTGAAAAATCAGTCAGCTGGGTGATCAATAACCCGGAGGATGCCGGAAAGCTTGCAAAAAAACACTTAAATGCCGATGATGTTCTTATTGAAAAGGCAATGCCTAATTTCAATTTTAATTATGTGCCATCGGATACTGCACAAAAGGATATAGAAAAATATTATGATATCCTATTTGCCTGCAGACCCAAAAGCATAGGAGGAAAAAAACCAGATGAAAGGTTTTATTATAAAACCCAATAATTATTTTAAGAATAAACTTGTCAGTGACAGGCTGCCTTCCGGCATAAGCACTATCTGTATTTCTTTAATATTTTTGCTGCTATGGTATGGACTGTCACTCATTTATACCCCTTTGATACTCCCCAGTCCCGCACTAACTTTTAAATCTCTTTTAGAAGTATTGCAAAGTGAACGTTTTTTTATAGAGCTATTTTCAACTCTTAATAGGCTTTTGATAGGTCTTTTAACATCAATATTAATTGGAAGTATATTAGGAATTTTGATGGGCTGCAGCAAAAAAATAAAACATTTGTTTGAACCACTTGTCTATCTCGTTCAGGCAACTCCACCTATACTCTACATGACACTAGCCATGCTATGGTTTGGATTAAATGGGAGGGCAACAATTTTTATTGTATTTATAGGAAGTGCGCCGGTTATGGCTGTCAATATTAAAGAAGGCTTTGAGAACATTGATACTAAACTAATTGAAATGGGAAAAGCCTTTCAGTTTTCAAAATCAAAAATGATTATGGAGATTATCATTCCGTCATTAAAGGCATACTTCAAGACCGGTCTTATAACAGTATTTAGCTTTGGATGGAAACTTGTTGTCATGGGCGAGGTTTTAAGTGCAAGCACAGGGCTCGGGGCTCAAATTACAGATGCCAGAATGAATCTCGAAACAAACATGGTATTTGCATGGGGAATTATTGTTATTTTTCTTTGTTTTCTCTTTCAAAAAACCACTGTTAAGCTGTTTGAATTTAAATTAAAGCGGAGAAAAAACTATGAGGGATAAAGCATTATTAAAAATTTTGAACATTGAAAAACACTTTGAAGAAGTTATGGTTCTGCATGATTTTTCTATGGAAGCCAACCGGGAAGAAATTGTATGCATTCTAGGCCCTTCGGGTTGTGGAAAGTCTACCATGCTAAATATTATTTCGGGACTAACTACGCCGTCCTGCGGCAAAGTAATAAATAATAGTGAAAATACGAGCTATGTTTTTCAAGAAGATAGACTTTTACCGTGGAAGGACGTATATGAAAATATTAAAATTGTAAATGATAAGAGCTCTCACAAAAACTGTATGGAATTAATTGAAAAGGTAGGTTTAAAAGGGTTTGAAGGTTTTTATCCATGCGAGTTAAGCGGTGGAATGCGGCAAAGGTGTTCCATAGCAAGGGCATTTAACTATGAAGCTGATTTGTTACTTATGGATGAACCCTTTAAATCCCTTGATTATAACTTGAGAATTGGGATGATCCGTTATCTGCTTACACTTTGGGAAAGCAAGAAAAAAACTATCATATTTGTAACTCACGAGATTGACGAAGCGCTCTTGCTTGGAGACAGGATACTTTTTTTAACTAATAGGCCAACTAGAGTTTTGACAGAATTTAATATTGAAACACCTAAGCTCAAAAGAAGCCTTACTGACCCTTCACTAGTTAAAGTCAGAAATCAGATTCTTGACTTGCTGCAAAATGAAAATCAACAAGTTAATCAAGTTAATGCAATATAAAAATACAAGACGGGAACTAAAATAATTATGGGTTGCCGTCTTGTATTTTTATTTATAAAGAAATTATTTTACTTAATCGGTTAATGTTCATTACCGTTATTGTTCTTTTTTGAAATGATAGTATACCTTCAGCTTCAAGCTTTCGCAGTTCTCTGGATAGAGAAGTTCTTGAGACATCCATATACTCCGCCCAAGCTTTTTTAGAAAAAGGAAGTGTAACTATATTTGTATTTTTATCCTCGCTTTCGTACTGAAGGTAATGAACCAAATATCCGGCGATCTTCTCCTGAATGGAATCTAAAGAGAGTATTCCTATTTTGTGTTTTAGCATCAATGTTGAATTTGAAGTCGATTCAAGATAATTAAGCATAAATTGGTTATCAAGCGCAAAAAGCCGTAGTAAATCGGATTTTGTTATAAATAGAATTGTTGTAGGTTTACATGAACATATGTTATCAGGATAATATTCATATTTTGAAAAAATAGAGGATTCTCCAATCACTTCAGGAGCTCTTTTCCTTTCAATAATAACCACCTTGCCGTTTGGAAAAATCTTCTGAACATCCACTGCTCCTGAAAGTAAAATTCCTATTCTATTCGCATTTTGGACAGGCGAAAAAACGATTTCATTTTCGGCTATATTTTCTTCCTTAACATTGATTTTTAATAGCAAAGCTTCAATTTCATCAAAGCTTTTATTCTTAAACAAAGTACATTTTTGAAGTGTAGATAATTTATGATTCATTTTAATCTCCTCTTTATTAATTGAAAAGAGTATCTTGGGATACATATTTTATGACTTTATTATACTATAATACAAGTGTAATGTAAATGATTCTCATTTTAAAAATGAAGCGCAATCGTATTTCTTGGTTTGGAGATGATGATGCTTTGGACGACAATACAATAGAATTCGAGAAAATTCTTCATACATACGGATATAAGCTGACAGCGCAGAGAAAGGCAATACTTGAAATTATTCGTGATGAAAAGAAGAGACATTTATGCACGGAAGAAATATATGATGAGGTTAAAAAAGCTTATCCCGGAATAGGGCTCGCAACAGTTTACCGTACCCTGCAGCTATTTGAAAAGCTTGGGCTCGTACATCATATATTGCTGGATGACGGTTGCATGCGATTTCAGATCATCGATTCTAAGGAAAAGCACCAGCATCATCATCTTGTTTGTGAGATTTGTGGTGAAGTCCTTGATGTGGAGAAGGATATGCTGGGGACTTTAGAAGAAAAGTTGTTAATGGAAAAAGGCTTCACTGTAAAAGACCACAAAGTACAATTCTTTGGAATATGTAAAAAATGCGCAGAAAAACAAAACAAATAAAACTAGGAGGAAAACAAATGTACAGTATTGGAATTGATATTGGTTATTCATCTGTTAAGGTCATTTTGACAGATGAAGAGAATACGATTAGGTTTAGCAGATATCAAATGCATAAAGGCAGGATAAAGAATACGTTGACGGGTATCCTTAAAGATCTGACGGCAGCATTTGATCCGCAGGGCATCAAATATGGATCTGTAACAGGAAATGGAAGCAAGTTTTTAAGTGTAAATGGTGCGGCTAAAGCGGTGAATGATGTTACTGCTGTTATTGAAGGTGCTATTGCGGAAAATTCGTTGGTCGGCTCAATTGTTGACATCGGCGGTGAAAGTGCGAGATTCATCACTGGCTTGGGTGGCAGTGATAAATCTCGCATTGAAATAGCCATGAATTCCAATTGTTCTTCTGGAACAGGCTCATTTCTTGAAGAACAGATGTCCAGACTAAATTTAAAGCTTACCGATTATTCAGAGCTGGTGAAGGAAGCGAAATCCATTCCCAGAATCGCGGGGCGTTGTAGCGTATTTGCAAAAACAGACATAACGCATCATCAGCAGGAGGGCGTTTCGGCTCCGGATATTTTACTGGGGCTTGCCTATGCACTTGTCCGAAACTACAAAGGTACGGTGATGAAGAAGCTCCCTGTTAAAAAGCCAATTCTGTTTTCAGGTGGCGTCTCTTATAATGGAGGGATTATTATCGCATTAAGGGATGTGCTGGAGCTTTCGGACGAAGATTTAATCTTTCCAGACCATTTAGGGTGTGTCGGTGCATTTGGTGCATCGGTCATAGCCAGAAAAGACAGACTGCTGATTGACTTGTCTAAGGTGTTTTCCTTAGCGGAGAATACAGAAGAGATGATAATAAATGAGGATAGCATTGTTCTTCCCAAGCTGTCCGCTTATGGCGTTGGCGACAGCGATGGAAAGCATACATGTAAAAGTCTATTGTCAGAGCGTGAAGTGATTGACTGCTATCTCGGCATAGATATCGGTTCGACCAGTACAAACCTTGTATTAATTAATAGTGACAATGAGATTATCTCCTTTAAATATTTAAGAACCTTGGGTAATCCTATTGATGCTGTGATCAAAGGCTTTAAAGAAATAAAAGAAGAACTCGGCGAAAAAATAAGAATTATAGGCGCTGGAACAACCGGCTCCGGCAGATATATGATTGGAAAAATGATTGGTGCCGATGTAATTAAGGATGAAATCACCGCACAGGCAAAGGCTGCAGTCCAAATTAGCGGTGATGTGAATACTATTTTTGAAATTGGCGGGCAGGACTCTAAATTTATTAGTATTGATAATGGTGCGGTTGTTGATTTTCAAATGAACAAGATTTGTGCCGCCGGCACAGGTTCCTTTATTGAGGAGCAAGCAAAGAAATTCAATATTCCCATTGAAAACTTTGGAGAAATTGCGCTTAGAAGCGATAATCCCATCAGTCTAGGGGAACGATGCACCGTTTTTATAGAAACAAGCATTGCCTCCTACTTAGCAGTAGGCGCAAATATCAATGATATTGTTTCGGGATTATGCTACTCGATTGTTAAAAACTATCTTGATCGGGTTGTTGGACAAAAGAAAATCGGAAACAAAATTTTTCTGCAGGGAGGGCTTGCCTATAATCAAGGGGTCATAAACGCTTTCAGAGCCGTAACGGGAAAAGAAATCATTGTTCCACCATTTTTCAGTGTCACCGGAGCTTATGGTGCTGCTGTTCTGGCAATGGAAGAGATGAACGGGAAAATGAGCTCATTTAGAGGTCTTAATGTAACTGCGGAAGACTTGGTATTACAACATACAAATAGAGGCTCCATTAATTTAGGTGAAAATGAATTTAATGAAAATGTTAAAAAAATTGTGTTTAACGATTATGTTCTTGAAAATTCCGCAAAAAAAACAGTAGGTATTCCAAGAGCGCTTTTTACCTACGGCATGTTTTCTATGTTTAATACCTTCTTCAAAGAGCTTGACTTAAATGTACTGTTGTCTGACCCCACCAATGAAAACACCCTTGCCCTAGGTCAACAATATGCAATGGATGAAACCTGTTTCCCGATTAAACTGATTACTGGGCACGTTGCTGAGCTGATGCAGAAAAAGGTTGATTACATCTTTTTCCCTGATTTGGTGACGGTAGATCACCCTGGCTCCCAAAGCCGAAAAAATTATGGTTGTGCTTTTATGCAGCTTTCTTTTAAGGTTATGAACCGTGCAATGGAGCTTGACAAGAAAGGCATTGAATTGTTGTCCCCTACCATAGCGTTTCATATGGGTAAAGAATCTATTATGAAGAGCTTCCTCAAAGTTGGGGAGCAATTAGGTAAGTCAGCCGACCGAACAAGGAACGCACTTGAAAAGGGGTTAGATTCCGCTAACAGATTTGAAGAACGAATGGCGAAAAACAGCAAAAAGGTTATGAGCCAGCTTAAGTCCGATGAAATTGCGTTCGTAATGGTTTCAAAAATATACGGAGTGGCCGACCCGGTGCTGAATATGAACATACCGGAAAAGCTTGCGGGGATGGGCTACAAGGTGTTTCCGTTTTATGATTTGCCGGAAGGCGATCTGTCGAAAGAACATCCCAACATGTTCTGGCCGTTTGGCCAGCATATTTTGGAGCCTGCTCAGTTAATTCGCCGACATCCCAACCTATACGCTATTTTTCTCACTCATCATGGGTGCGGCCCTGATTCTATTCTCTCCCACTACTTTAGGGAGGAAATGAGAGGAAAACCCTATCTGCATATTGAAATTGATGAGCATTCCTCAGGTGTCGGCATTATTACAAGAGTAGAAGCCTTTATTAACAGCCTTAAAAACATTAACACAAAGCATGCAGCCAATATACAGACGTATGTAAACAGCATTGAGCATAGTGAGACGAATATAAAAAATACGCTTGGTAATCTCAACAAAACGAAAACTATTTATTTGCCATATCTGTATCCGTATTCCGAGTTCTATAAAGAGCTGCTGTTAAAAAGAGGCATTGATGCAAAGGTACTCCCCTCTTCAAGCAAAGTATCCATAGATACCGGACGTAAGTTCACAATAACAGAAGAATATTTTTCACTCACAGCTTTGTTAGGGAATGTGTTTACGACTCTAAAAAGGCTTGATAATAAAGACGTGAATCGTACCGCTTTTCTTATCCCGCAAAATGAAGGAACAGAAACAGACGGTCAGTACAGCCGACTGCTTAGAACAATGCTGGATGAGGAAGGTTATCAGAACGTCGACATTGTATCACCCTTTTGGGAAGATATTCTTTGCAAAGATGATCAAACCTTTAATGAAGTGACCCTGTGTTTTCTTGCTGGTGACATAATCTGGTGTGCTCCTCAAAAGTCACGAGAAAGGTATTTAAAAGCAACGATGGAACTGATAAAGGAAAATCAGTTTAATCTGGAACAACTGAAAGCAATTGCGCAGTCAATCGCAACGGAGCTGAATGGAGAAAGCTTTGAAAAGAAGATACTTGCTGTAGGTGAATTCAATATTCTGTTTGATGGGCTTTTAAATAATGATACTTTCAAGGAACTTGAAAAGAAAGGTCATCGTGTTTTATACAGCCCCTTAGGAGAAGCTATGTGGATGTTGTGGCGGGATTATGCAGATCAAAACAAAAATAATCAATCCGTACTCATGGAGCAAAGACTGCTAGAGCTTAGAAATGGTATTATGACTATTTCTAAAGCCCTCTGTGACTGGAGTCCTTATGAAAAAAATGCAGATGAACTGATACGAATTGCAGACAGAACTTTAGGCTATTTTTCTGGAGCTCATGGAAGATACCGACAAGCGAAGCAACTTTGTGCATCCCATAAGACTGATGGTGTTATCACAGCCGCATCTATTTATGAAAATACAGGAATCGTGCTGGGAATGCTTCAAAAAGGCTTTGAGGACGAGAACACAAAGCCTGTTTTAAATCTCACATTTGATGGAAATAAAAATGAAAATGACCAAATTAAGGTTGATTCATTTATGTACTATCTTTAATTAGGAGGAACAATCAATGAATAGCAAAAATTGCAATAACGGACATAGACAAGAGCAGCATTGTCGAAATAACAGATCACGCCGTGGCCCCAGCAGCTTTCATATGCAGGATTCCAGTCTTGTGTTTGAGAAATTAGCCCTAAAACAAGGCGACACACTTTTAGATTTAGGTTGTGGTGCTGGAGATTATTCTATTCATGCGGCTGGAATAGTCGGGGAAACTGGAAACATATATGCTTTGGATCTCTGGCAGGAGATGCTAGACAAAATTTGTGAAGATGCTATGACACAGGGAATTCATAATATACATCCCGTGGTTTCAGATATTCGTAAGAAAATTAACCTCTCTAATGACAGCATGGATATTTGCTTGATTGCTACTGTACTTCATATGATGGATTTTAAAACAGAAACTGACAGCCTATTTGCTGAAGTCAAGCGGGTATTAAAGTCAGGAGGTAAACTTGCTGTTATTGAATGCAAGAAAGAAAATAGTTCATTCGGTCCTCCTATACAAGCTAGAATTTCACCGAACGAGCTTGAGAAAGGCCTTGTTAAGTTTGGTTTTTCAAAAACAGATTATATTGATTTGGGCTCCAATTATATGGTGATATTTGCTTTAAGTCAATGAAAGTACGGGTGATCACAATGACAATTACGCCTGCTTTGGAAAACTATTTGAAAATAATATTGGAGCTGAATGAAAACGACGCCGAGGCAAGAGTTACAAGTATTTCCGAAAGATTTGGCGTAACAAAGGCAACTGTATCGCAAACTGTGAAAAAGCTTATGAATTATGGCTTAGTTACAAAGGATGTAAGTGGTGCAATATTGCTTACTGATTTCGGGAAAGAAAAGGCAATTGAAGTGCGAAACCGCAATTTAGTTATCAAAGGGTTTTTAACCCAAGTCCTCGGCGTAGACAATCAAGTATCCGAAAAAGATGCCTGTAAGATGGAACATTTAATCAGTTGTGAAACAATAGAAAAGCTTAAAGGATATTTACTTAAACCAAAATAACTAAAACTTAATTGATCCAGGAGAATATGATATGAAATCCCTTTTTGATTTAATTAAATATAAAAAAATTCATTTGATCATATGTGTGGCGTTGGCTGCCATCAGCTCGTTGCTGCTTATCGTGCCCTTTGCCCTGATATATAAAATAGTTATATATTATCTGCAAGCGGGTCAGGGGGCATCGCCCGAGCCTATTATAACATGGCTTGGGATTGCGTTTGCAGCTCTTTTATTAAGATATGCTTTTACGGTTTCTTCCTTTGTATTTAGCCACATTGCGGCTTTTGATCTACTTTACCGTATCCGCGTTAAAATAACAAAGCATATTGGAAGACTTCCAATGGGCTTCTGGGGGAATCACAGTTCAGGACAGGTTTTAAAAATAGTTCAGGAGGATGTTGAAGCAATTGAAAGCTTCGTTGCGCATCATTTTCCAGATGCAGCGGCAGGATTAACCCTGCCGTTTGCGACACTTGTCTTTCTTTTTACTGTCGACTGGCGTCTCGCACTAGCTGCGGCAATTCCGCTTCCGGTTACTATCATACTGCTTTATATGATGTGGAATGGTGCACTTACAGGACAAAACAGAAAGGAACTAACAAAAAAATATCATAAGGCTATAGAAACCATGCATTCTACAATGTTGGAGTATGTTCATGGAATGCCTGTTGTTAAGGCGTTTAATCTTAATGCAGACTCGTTTAAAAGACTCAAGCAATCTGTGTCTGCTTACCGCGATATTGTTGTTGTGTGGTCAAGGGGTGTATCGCCGTATCGGGCACTGGTTTCAACCTTTATTCTCGGAGGAGGTCTGTTTATCCTTCCTCTGGGAATATATTTAATGAAAAACGGCAGCATTGATGCCTCTAAAATCATTTTATTCCTGCTGTTTGGCACAGGTTGCTTTGGTGGTCTTTTGAAGGCAATTATGATTACAACACGCATGGAGCTTATAACCTCTGGTATAAAACGGATAAATGAGATTATGTCGGTAGAACCTCTTTATGAACCATCGGTTCCTAAGATACCAGATAAATTTAACATAGAGCTTAAAAATGTATCCTTTCAATATCAAAAAGGAGATCAAGATATTCTTAAGGATATAAATATTACTCTGCCGGAAGGCTCCTTTACCGCACTGGTAGGGCCTTCAGGAGCAGGTAAAACTACAATAGTAAACCTTATTGCAAGAATGTGGGAAACTACTGATGGTTCAATTAAAATAGGAGGAATACCATTAAACGAAATGGGTACCAAGGGCGTTTCAGAAACAGTAGGAACTGTATTTCAGGATGTTATGATACTAACGGATACAGTAAAGGCAAATATTTGTATGGGAAATGAAAAGGCGAATCAAGATCAAATCGAGGCGGTAGCAAAAGCAGCGGCGTGTCATGATTTTATTATAAATCTTCCGCATGGATATAACACGATTATTGGTGACGGAGGTGAAACACAATTAAGCGGTGGAGAAAAACAAAGAATTGCAATGGCAAGAGTTATATTTAAAAATTCTCCCATTGTTCTTCTGGATGAGGCAACTGCTTATGCCGATGCTGAAAATGAGTCGTTGATGCAGGAGGCTTTTTCAAGACTTATGGTAAATAGAACCGTTGTTGTTATTGCCCATCGGCTTTCAACGATAGTTGGAGCCGATAACATATATGTAATTGATGAGGGAAATGTAGCTGAAAGCGGAACCCATGATAAACTGCTTGCTCAAAACGGTTTATATAAAAACATGTGGGACGTACATTTAAAAGCCAGACAATGGCAGCTGTCTGAAAAGGAGGTTTGAGCATAGTGAATAAAAACAACTGGAGCTTTGTTAAAGAAAATTCCAAAAGGTTAGCTGCTGTCTTTGGCGCAAATCTGGCTTCCAACATCCTTCCGGGAGTATTTTATTTCTTCCTCTACTTGATAGTAATGCAGCTTACAGTACCCATTTTACACGGGCAGCCAATAAGTTATATGGCGTTATGGAAATATTGCATTTGGTATATAGGTGTATTTATATTTTACATACTACTGTCAATGTGGAGCCAGACAAAAACCTATGTCGAAGCTTATACAATGTCGTCAGAACTTAGGTTGGCTATGGGTGACAAGCTAAGCAGGCTATCTTTAAGCTATTTTAAGAAGAATGACCCAGGGGATATCGCTTCACGCTTATTAGGCGACGTGCAAAAGGCAGAAACAATTATCGCCAGAATTCTGCCCGATCTGACCACTGCACTCATCTCACCGGTAATTCTTATTATATTTCTAGCTACAATTAATTCGGCTTTGGCTGGTATTATCTTGTTATCTGTTGTCGCAGCCAGTGTTTTCCTGTTTGTAGCACAAAGAACAGTCGGCATTCTTGGACATAGGCATATAAAAACTGTTGTTGAAGCATCCTCCCGTATCTTGGAATACTTTAAAACGATCAAGCTTTTGAAATCGTACAATTTAACTGGAGAGAGTTTTGAAACAATGAATGAGGCAATGCTACGGCTAAAGAAAGTCAGTTTTAGAACCGAGGTTTGGACGGCCATTCCAATACAGATTTTCCTTTTCTGCTTAGACATAGGCTATTTAATAACGTTGTTTGCGGCAGTAAGACTGTGTGCAGTTGGTAGCATGCCCATTCAGAGCCTGTTTTCCTTTGCGGTTATGGGCTATTTTCTGTTTGAAACGGTAAAATCTCTTGGGCCTCAGCTTGTTGAGCTTAGATACATCTACCTATCAATAAAGCGTATCGGTGAAGTATTTGAAGCAGAGGAACCATCTTATCATGCACTAAACGAACTTCCAAAAACAAGTCATGTGACTTTTGATAATGTCAGCTTTAGTTATAGCGACAGTGATGTATTGAGCGGAGTAAGCTGTCATATTCCAGAGAAGTCCATGACTGCCCTGGTAGGTATGTCTGGTTCAGGCAAAACGACTATGACAAGCCTTATTGCAAGGTTTTGGGATGTCCAGTCGGGTGAGATTCGTATCGGTAATATTCCGATAACGAAAATTAACCCTAATAAATTATTGACAAAGCTTTCTATGGTCTTTCAGGAGGTCTATCTCTTTAACGATACAATTGCCAATAATATTGGAATCGGCAGAAAAGGTGCAGGTATAGAAGAAATAAGAAGAGCCGCATCACTCGCCTGCTGCGATGAATTTATTGAGGCTCTTCCTCATGGATATGGCACGGTTGTCAGTGAAAATGGTAATTCACTGTCTGGAGGTGAAAAGCAACGAATATCTATCGCCAGAGCTATTCTGAAGGATGCTCCAATCGTAATTCTGGATGAAGCGACCGCATCACTTGATCCTGAAAATGAAGCAGAAATTCAAAAAGCATTTGAAAATCTAGTTAATGAAAAAACGGTTATTGTAATCGCCCATCAGTTTAAAGCAATTGAAAATGCTGATAATATTCTTGTTTTGGATAAAGGGCACATAGCCGAACAAGGAACACATAAAGAATTGATTAAATCAAACGGATTGTATTCTAAGCTGTGGAAAGAACAACAGAAAGCCAGAGGCTGGAAAATGGAAGCGTCAGAATTTAACAAGTAAAAGAGGTGAAATAAATATGAATGCCAATATATTGGAAATGACTACATCTTAGTCTATAAGCTCTCCCGCTTTGGCAGAAATGCTGCCGATATTCTAAACTCACTTGAACATGTGCAATCCTACGGAGTGAATCTTATTTGTATTGAAGAAGGAATTGATTCATCACAGACAAGTGGTAAACTTTTAATCTCTGTACTGTCTGCTGTTGCTGAAATAGAGCGTGAAAACATTATTGAGCAGACAATGAACGGATGTAAAGAAAATTTGCTCCTTATGGATATTATCTTAAAGATAAGCAACTTTTTATCCAAGAGAATGAAGCCGATGCAGTAAGGATTATCTTTGATAAGTATGTACATGGTCAAAGGCACTAAGAATGAATACCGCCAAGTACAGCAAGATGACTATATTCTTGCAGATGGTCAGCACGATGCTATCATCAGCGAGGAACTATGGACGCAGGCACATGAAAAACGAGAAATAACAGGTGTAAAATCTCCCTCTAAAATTGGTCGGGACAGAGCACATTTGTTAAGCGGTATCTTAAAATGCCCTAAATGTGGCGGACCGATGTGCACAAACAAACACACATGGACAAACAAAGACGGTACATATCAAGAGATTTACTATTATGTGTGCAGTAAATCTCGAACAGCACGGGGAAAAAGCTGTGATTATAAAGCTATGCTCAAGAAAACTGACATTGAGCCACTTGTCATTGAAGCAATCAGAGAGCTGATAAAAAATCAAGATTTTGCAGCAGAAATCAAATCAAGGATAGGCAAGGAAATTGACATTTCTACTTTAAACAGAGAACTAAGCAATTATGAATCCAAACTGCGAGAGGTCGAGCTTAATAAAACCCGTCTTGAAAATGAAATTGACAGTCTGCCGGAGGATACCCGTTTCAGAGAACGCAAGCTTCACGATATGACCCTCCGGCTTGATGGTCTATATGACATCATTGTAGAGCTTGAAGAAAAATCGAGGATGTAAAGCTACGCCGAAAGGCTGTAGAGCAGGATGCCATTACTTTAGAGAACATCTACACCCTGTTGGCAAACTTTGATAAGGCCTTTGATAAAATCAGCGATGAAGAAAAAAATCTCTGATTTCTTCGCTAATCAAAGAAATAGAGATTTTCCCATGTGACGAGGCAGAACTGCCCCTTAAGTCTATTTTATTTAACTTTCCGGTTTATAAAGACGGTGGAGATGTTTATGAATTTTGTGGGACAAAAGAACAACCGTCTCAACGTGCCATGAGTAGACAAAATGATGCCCTTTGAACCTGATTATACCTTGGAGTCAGATAATATATATTATGGTCTTTTATTATTTGGCGATTGCATTCCACAATGCCTAAAGAACTTATTAAATTTGCATTCTTCATGTATTAGGGAGTTCATCAAATTTTGGTAAAATTTCTAAGTTACTTTCCCAACTTGCTTTATTTGCGCAAAAGATGTGTCCTTGCGGTTTCATGTGTAAGTCACTGTCAATACATCCTGCGGGGACAACCAGTAGCTTTCCATCAATCTGAATATTTGGAAGTGCCGATCCGCAATTGGAGCAGAAGCTTTTTATGTGACCTTCTGAATGGTAATTAAAGATTTTAGCTTTATCTTCACCAGACAGCCATTTTAACTTGGCTGTAGAAGAAAACAGATTGGCCGCATGGGCTGACCCTGTATCCTTACGACATCGCTCACAATGACAAAGAAAGAAATTTTCAAATTCCCCCTCAATCTCAAAAGTGACTTCACCACAAAGACATGATCCTTTATATTTCATTGAAATCTCCTTTTAAATAATTCAATTTTTGAATAGGCATTTCATCTAATATTAAAATATTTACTTATATGAAATACAAGTTTAACAATCTTCTAACCGGCATAATTCGACAATGCACTCCACATGCCTTGAGTAGACAATAAAGATGTCGTAGGTAGCTGATAGTTCCTTGGCGGAGGGGTATCTCTTTAAGAAAACACCTACAAATCTTGTGATTTGAATTTTAAAAATCCCCCAAGGTTTTCTTCCAACATCTTATCTACTTAAGCCACAGTAGTCGTGCACAATCTTATCAAAAGTAAAATTGTACGCAATAAAACTTTTAAATGATGATATTGTAATTTAAAGGCTTTATTCTGTGCAATTTATTAAATTGTTACATAAAGTTTGGTCTACTATTAGTCCCGACTTAAAGTGTATACGTATTTGTTCTTTTTCTATCACATCTATTGACTTTATTATACTATTTAACTTTACTTCTTCAATTGCTTTTACGTTGATTTCAGCACCGTTAAATAGATTAACTATAGAAGCTTTAGACTGCAAAGACAGGGAAGATGCTGTTTGTATTTCAGTAGCATCAATTGTATTTAGCACTTTAGACAGTGCATTGAGCAATGCAGTTTCCTTTAAACTACTTGCATTACTGCACTGTGTAGTGCCACTTTTTAATCGCCGTTTACATCTCCAAACAATTGTATTATGCTGCTTGTTATACTACGGGAAAGTTAGCTTTCATGTAAAAGAAATCATGGACAACAAAGATATGACCAGAAGCAAGCTTGCTAAACTTGCAAATATCCGTTTTGAAGTAGCTGACAAATGGTACAACGGAAATATTGAGCGTATGGATATTGATGTCCTCACTCGGATCTGCTTTGTTTTGGATTGTAAGATTTCCGATTTGATGACCTATAAAAAGTAAATCTCACTAATACAGAGTCTGTTTTTACAGGCTCTTTTTATTTGCAGATACCCAATATCTCTGTTCCATACTTGGCAAGGAGTATAGCATGAATGATAGCTTGAAATGTTTTCTCATCAATCAGGCTTTCATCGGCAATTTCATTAAGTTTAATATATTCTTTCCCTGTAGATATTGTCTTTGCTGTTTGATAGACAGCATATCTGTTGGTATCAATTCCTTTTAAATGGATTGATTTAAAATAAACCTTAGTTAAATAAACATGTGGCTTTGACCATTCCCATAGTTCATGGTCCGCTGTAAGCAAAAACAGAGTGGCAAGAAATTGATTATTATCAATTTTCTTTATCACTCTGTTTTTTATGTTGATAATATTTTTAAATCGCTGTCGGTGACCGCTGTCGCAAAAGAAATCACCATTAAACTCTGAAATCAGTTTACTCAATCTTTTTTTGAGATTATATTCTCTGAAATCCTTAAAGGTACTTTTTACTATGTTTTCATAACATACCGCGTTCGCTTTCAATCTTTCCGATAAGACCAAGCATTTGCTATCATCATTTTTACATTTTGGGTATTCGGTGCAAAACCGACAGGCTGTATCCTCTTCACTGAATGGTAACCCTTTTAATACAATTATTCCTTTCTCTCGCTTCATGAAATTAGGTACAAGCATCATCATTTGTTCAAACCCCTGTAACCTTGTACCGTACATAAATAATTTTGACATTGTAATCTTTCCTTTCTTTTTGTTTTTGGCATAAAAAAGAGGCTAAGTCTGTAGGTCTTAAGTTGACCTAAGGCTTAGCCTCTTAATTTTACATATTAAATTTTTGATTAATTGGTCATTTCATAAACATCCACTCTTTTAATAATCCTGTGCTGTTTAGCCCACTCTTGAATTTGGGCCACCCCTTCTTCAGATAAATCAAAGATCAGTGTCTCATCACCATAATGCTGGCTTGAAAACAACATCTTTCTACCCTTGTATAAGTTAAGAGTAAACCATTTAATAAAACCTTCTTTAGATAAGAAATTTTCCTTCACTTCAATTTCAAAGTCATTTGTTACTTTCCCTTGAAAAACAAGTTCTCTAGTTTCTTCATTATTTATTTTTTCCCCATACTTTATTCCCGATTCTATAGCTTCTCCATCGTTTGGCCATACCCTTGTTTCAAAAGTATCTGCCTTATTAAGAGATTTCTTTACAAGATTAACCCACCATGAATATTCTGCAAAAATAGGAGCCACATTTCTACTAGAAAAGTCTTCTCTTTCAACCATAAGCATTACATAATATTGCATAAATTCACCCCATAAAATATCATATTTCCTATGTCATCTATAATTCCACCATTTTCCAAGGCTCAAAAACGGCACTTTTTTGCCCGTTTTTAAGCCTCAAAATCACTCCAAAACCACAACATCTTGTGGTCAAAGTCTACTTTTTACCCTCCGAACCACATTTCGTCATCATTATTATCGCTTCAACGTGTGCTGTTCTTGGAAACATATCGACCGCCTGAATTTTTTGTGGAATATAACCCAGTTCGCTAAACAAAGCGACATCTCGTGCGGCGGTAGCGCTGTTGCACGACACCATGACAATGCGGTCAGGTGCCATGCGAACAGTGGTTTTAATCAAATCCGGTGTGCAGCCCTTGCGAGGCGGGTCAAGAATAATAACATTGGGGGCGATGCCCTCGGCTTCAAGCTGGGCAGCAGCCTCTGCTGCATCTGCGCAGATAAAGCGTGCGTTCGCAATGCCGTTCTGAGCTGCGTTTTGACGCGCGTTTTTGACAGCGTCTGAGACAATTTCCACCCCGATAAGTTGTCCGGCCTGATGCGCCATAGAAAGGCCAATGGTGCCTGCGCCACAGTAGAGATCCAACAGAACTTCGCCGCCCGAAAGCGCCGCGAACTCTTTTGCAATGCCATAAAGCTGCTCAGCAGCACGGCGGTTAACTTGATAAAACGATAATGGAGAAAGAGAAAAAGAAAGCCCGCAGAGCCGGTCGGTGATGGTGCTTTCTCCCCAGAGTGTTTGACATTTTTGTCCGAGCAGTACGTTGGTTTTATCGCAGTTAATATTGAGTATTACAGAAGTAATAGCAGTGCAGGCGCTGCGGAGCACTTTGATGAGCGCATCTGTTTGGGGTATGGCGCTACCGTTGGTGATGATGGTGACCATCACTTCTCCGGTAGCTTCGGCGTGGCGAATATAAAGTGCGCGCACCAGTCCGTTGTGCGTGGTCTCGTCGTAAATACTGACGTTAAATTCGGCCAGCCATCTGCAAAACGCGGCGGCTATTTCGCCAAAAAAAACAGGGTGGAGCAAGCAATCCTCCGCCGGCTCCACTCTGTGTGAGCGTTTGGCGAAAAAACCAACAATAGGCTTACCGTTTTGCAGGCGGACAGGGTAGATTGCCTTATTGCGGTAACGGTCGGCTTGCGGGGAGGGAATAGCCGGAGGCAACGTGATCATTAGCTTGCCAATGCGGCGCATGTTTTCCTCTACCCAGCTGTTTTTGGTCAACAACTCCTGTTCATAAGAGATGTGTCGAAGGCTGCAGCTGCCGCAACGGCGATAGATGGGGCAGTCGTCCTCTAGGCGGCACGCAGCGGGCGAGAGCATCTCTTCAATAATACCGAAGGCATAGTGCGAAAGCACCTTGACCACCCGCACTTTCAGCTTATCCCCTACCACTGTAAAGGGGACAAAGACAGCCATACCGTCGGCACGGCCGACGCCGTTGCCCTCATTTGTAATATCGGTAATCTCCAGCGGAATAATTGCGTTTTTTTTCAGCATAAATGCCTCCGAATCAAATCAATCCCATATTTTTAAGAATAAACGAGCCTAAAAAAACAGTAACAACCGAGGCTCCGGTAGTAAACACCACCATTTCGGCGGCCAGTGCACCGTCGGCACCCATAACATCGGCCATGACGGGGCATCCGGTTGCGTTGGGCGTGGCAAGGATAAGAAACAGTGAACAAAGGGCAGCGCCTTTCATACCGATTAAAATTGCAATTGTGGTGCCCACCAGTGGTAAAACTAGTAGCTTTGCACAGGCGCATACCAACGTCAGCTTCATGTTTCTCAACGCATTTTTAAAATCAAGTTGGGCGCCTACACCCACCATAGCAATAATAGAACCGGCGGTACCCAGATCAAACACCGGACGTTGAATCAGAACCGGCAGCGAAATGTGCAGCCCCGATAAGGTAAATCCGGCAATGCTTGCGATTATCAGCGGATTGCTAAAAACGTTGATAATAACCGATTTTACATCAACCTTTTGACCGGGTGTATCCGTATAGATTGAAAAGATGATGACAGCGAGAATATTATAAAGCGGGACGGTGCAGGCAACCAACACGCCCATGGTGCCAGCGGCTTCTTCTCCGCTGAGGCTGATAGCAAACGGAAGACCCAGCATAACGGCGTTGGAACGGAAGCTGGCTTGTGCCATAACGCCGATGCGCCCGCGCGAACTGGTCAGCTTTGGGGCTATAAGCAGCATGGTGCCGATCATACCCAGAAGGCACAGCACACAAAGCGACAGCAGAACCGGGTCAAAGGCTGTTGAAAAATTTGATGTGTAAGCTGTTTTAAACATTAACAGGGGTAGCAAAAGATAAAAGCACAGCCGGTTGACCTGTTTAGTGCCGATATCATCCAACCACCCGACCTTGCGAACGAAATAGCCGGAAGCAATCAGCAAAAAGCCCGGTACGACTGCATTCAAACAAAAAATGAAATTTTCCAAAGTGATATTCCCCCGAATCGTTTTGCAGAGATATAGTCTATGATACCACTAAAAAGCCCATAATGATAGTACAAAACCGGGCAGTAAGGGACAAAAGCATTCCTTTTTTAAACGTGCTGTGTTATGATAAAAACATGGATATGCTATTAATTTGATAGGGCTATATATAAAGCCAGCTATGCACAAAAGGGGAACATAGATGCTTCTGACACTCAACGACATAGGAAAAAGCTTTGGCGCAGAGCGTATTTTTGAACATATTAATGCTGCCGTCAACGAGCAGGACCGAATTGCACTGATTGGGCCTAACGGCGCAGGCAAAACAACGTTACTTAACATCATAGCGGGGCTTGAAGAGCCGGATGAGGGTAGTGTTGCCCGAGCCGGAACGCTGAACGTTGGTTATCTTCGTCAGAACGGCGGGCTTTTGGCCGACGGAACAATTGAAAGTGAGATGAAGCGCGCGCTGCAAGAGGTGTATGCGGTGGAGCAGGCCATGCTGGCAACAGGAGAGGAGATGGCGCGCCAGCAGCATGGCACGTCGCGTTATGCTGAGCTGGAGCAGGAATACCAGCGTCTGGAAGCAAAATTTGTCAGTCTGGACGGCTACCACGCAACCGTGAAGATTAGTACCGTTTTAAACGGCATGGGGTTTGGTGGTTTTGACCGCGCGACGCCAGTGTCGAGTATGTCCGGCGGTGAGTGCACACGACTGATGCTGGCCAAGCTTCTGATCGAAGCACCCGACCTGTTGATTCTGGACGAAGCGACAAACCATCTGGACTTTAAAATGCTAGCATGGCTCGAGGAATATCTGGCGTCTTACCGCGGGGCGATACTAACCGTGAGCCATGACCGCTATTTCCTCGACCGCGTCACCAACGTGACCTGGGAGATAGAAAATTTGAGCCTTGTTTCTTATCCCGCGCCTTACGGACGCTATCTGGCTTTACGTGCCGAACGGCTTGAGCGAATGGAAAAGGAATATGAGCGACACGTTCAGGAGGTGGCACGCCTTCAGGACTATGCCGATCGCAACATGGCGCGCGCGTCGACCTCGGCGAGCGCTAAAAGCCGCCTGAAGATGATTGAGCATCTTGGCGATGCACAAAAGCCCTATGTGCCTAAAAAACCGCCGCTGATCCGCTTTGAGCCGAAAAGTCGCCCGGTGTCCGACGTGCTTGCAGTGCGTGGGCTGACTATTTCCGTGGGCGAGGGGGAACAGCACCGTGAGCTGCTCACTGCAACCAACATTCATATCAAGCGCGGTGAGCGGGTGGCCATTATCGGTGAGAACGGCGCGGGCAAATCGACGCTTCTAAAGACGCTTATCGGCAAGTTGGCCCCCGCCGCCGGCGAGCTTGAATGGGGTCGAAATGTCAGCCTTTCCTGCTTTGAGCAGGATTCCTCCGACCTGCATCCGGATAAAACCGCACTGATGGAGCTTTGGGACCGGTTCCCGTTATCCAACGAACATACACTGCGCACGCTGTTGGGCGGATTGCACCTAGAAGGCGAGGAAGCGTTTAAAACGATCGGGGTACTGTCGGGCGGTGAGCGGGCGCGCATCAAACTGGCCATTGTCATGCTCGAGCATGGCAACGTGCTGGTGATGGACGAGCCAACCAACCATCTCGACATCCCAGCCAAAGAGGCGCTGGAAGCGGCACTGATAAAATTTGAGGGGACGGTCGTTGTAGTTTCGCATGACCGCTATCTGCTTTCGCATCTGCCCACTCGAATTTTGAGAATGGCCGACGGAAGCCTGCAAAGTTTTGACTGCGGTTTTGAAGAGATGCAGGCGCAACTGGCGCTAAACGCCTGGCAGGAAAGGGCTGTAATAACCGAAAGCCCTAAGACTGAGAGCGGTGCACAAAAGGCGTTTCACCGCTCAAAAGCACAGCGCAGCGCCGAGGTGATGGCAAAAAAACGGCTGGAACGCCTGGAACAGGATATTGCAATAACGGAGGCGAAGCTGGAAGATACCCAGAAGACACTTGCTGACCCTGAGGTCGGCAGCGATTACGAACGACTCTCTGAGCTGACGCAGCAGATAGCTGAGCTTGAGGTTCAGCTGAACAGTTATTACGCCGAATGGGACCAGTTGCTATAAAAACGGGGCTATGCTTTAAATGGCGAAGTGCCATGATATAGACGAAAAAGAGGCGGTACAGTATGAAAATTGAGTGGAACAAGAAGCATACGACCATAGCGGTTTATGCTTTGTTGGTACTGATGATTGTAATTCCTTATTATTTGACGCTGGCAAATCTTCCGGCGGTATGGATGACAGTGCGCAATCTTTTCCATCCCATTCTGCCGATGGCTTACGGCTTTGTCATCGCCTACCTGCTTAATCCTATCATGGTGGAATTAGAAGCGCTATTGGGGCGGTCAAAGTTTTATAGCAAACTAAAGCAAAGGCATCAGCGGGCGCTTTCGCTGCTGCTGACCTATCTTCTGACCATTGCAGTACTGGTTGTTTTTGTGCTTATCGTTTTGCCGTTGGTTGCTTCTAATGTTGCCGCCATGTATGAGCAGCTTCAAAATTATGTCGGTGCTACCGAAACCTTTGCCAATGAGCTGCTCGAACGCATTCCGCAAGATTTAATACCGCAGGAATATGTAGAGCAACTTACCCAGATGGCGGGCAACAGCATTCAGGACCTTATCAACTGGATGGCTACCTCGGCGCCAAAGGCTATCGGGCTGATTTGGCAGCTTGGCTCGGGGTTGATCGCTACTTTTCTGGCTGTGGTGGTCTCGATCTACCTGTTGTTTGCAAAAGAGCGTTTCATCGCCCAGCTGCGCAAATTTCTTTGCGCATTTCTATCCAAAAAGAGTGTGCGTCGTCTTGTTATGGTTACCCGCACCACCCACATGATGTTTGGGCGTTTTATCACTGGCAAAGTTATCGATTCCATCATCATCGGCATTTTGTGTTTTGTGGGGCTTAGCATCATGCAGATGCCCAACGCTGTGCTGGTCAGCTTTATTGTGGGGCTCACCAATGTGGTGCCTTATTTTGGGCCATTTATTGGGGCGGTGCCCGGGTTTATTCTTATTGCAGTCATTTCTCCGGTACAGGGTTTAATATTTTTGATCTTTATTTTGGTGCTACAACAAATTGACGGCAACATTATCGGTCCGATGATTTTAGGGGATTCCACCGGGCTTTCGGCCTTTTGGGTGGTGTTTGCCATCTTGTTTTTCGGCGGTATGTTTGGCGTGGCGGGTATGTTTATCGGCGTACCGACCTTTGGCGTTATTTACGCACTGGTTAAGGAAAGTATCACTGAACGGCTCAGCGCGAAAGGAATGCCTATCAATACAAAGGATTATATTGCACCACTGGAGATTAATGACCAAGAGTAGAGGATATGAGTGCTTGATCAATCTAAACAGTTTGTTTTGACACGCCTCTATAATTTTACCCTATAATATTTTCCGGGCGCGCTTCTCTTATACAAAGGACAACCTTGTATAAGAGAAGCGCGCCCGGTTTTATTTTTAGCCTGAACGGTACTTATGGACGTCAGTTAGTCCGAGTCCGACTTGGTGTCCTCGGAGCTTATGGCGGAATCTATCATATGTATCAGCTCAAGGGTGCTGCGAAAATGCGCTTCTTTGCCTTGATTCATCCACTTCAGGGTGCCTTGCCAAGTGTCATTTTGCTGGTAAGCAATCTGAACGATAAACGTGTCATTTGATTGTTTGCGGCTCATCACGTAATCCCCCACATCAAAGGTTATTTATAATACTATAGCAGAAGTTGGTCACAAAATGGTTGCATCAAACGGCAGGATGTTATCGAAAATACGTTAATTAAATGAAAAAATGAATGCGGCCATTGAAAGTTTATCGTTATTATACAGCAAAAAGTTACGAAATTAGACACTTTTTAAAAAATTGCTGGATTTTTAAAGTTAAATATCCTATAATTAAATAAATACTTAAGAAAATTTTCGGTTAAAACATATTGGGTATGGGGGCAGAATTATGCGGGTCAGTGAAACTGTCAATAAAAGCACACAAAACAAGGAATTACGCATTTCTATGCTGGGAAGATTTGAGCTTCAGGTCGATGATGTTTCAATCAACGACGGAATCAATCGTTCTCGTAAAATGTGGAACCTGCTGGCATATATTGTGTCTCACCGTGACAAACTGATTTCGCAGCAGGAATTTATTAATGCGCTTTGGGGCGACGAATCGGGACAGAATCCGATTAACGCACTTAAAACCCTTCTTTATCGCATCAGATTGTTGCTGACCCCCCTTGAAAAAGCATATTCGGCAGAGTTTATTTTGTCGCAGCGCGGCTCATATAGTTGGAACAGTGCCATCAACTGCAAAGTGGATGTCGATGAATTTGAAGCATTGTGCCGCCGCGCAGCGGACGAAAAGCTGGACGATATGAAGCGGATTTCACTTTATCGCGAGGCTATGGATATCTATCGCGGAGATTTTCTTCCCAAGCTGAGCATGGAGTTTTGGGCCATTCCGCTGAGCGTACACTACCATTCGCTCTATCTAACAGCGGTAAAGCGTTTTGTCGACCTGCTTGATCGCAATGCGCTCTACATAGAAATTTCGCAGGTTTGTACTAACGCGATTGCCATAGACCCGCTGGACGAGGACATTCATTGCATGCAAATCCGTGCGTTGCTTCGCCAGGGTAAGAACTCGGCGGCGCTTTCTCAGTATGAAAAGGCAACCGATATTCTTTATCGAAATCTAGGCATTAAGCCATCAGAAGCACTGCGCAGATTATATGTAGACATCATGAGAACCAATGAATCGCTCGAAACCGACCTCAGCGTCATTCAGGATCAGCTGCGTGAGGCGGTGTCTGAGCCGGGTGCGTTTGTCTGCGAATATGGCTTTTTTAAAGAAGCCTATCGCCTTGAAATTAGACGCGCCGCCCGTTCAGGGCTCGCCGTGTTTATTGGTCTCTTCACCGTTTATACCGACACGGGAGAAATACCGGAGCTACCTTTGTTGAATGTCGCTATGGATCAGCTGCTGGAGGCGATAAAGTTAAGCCTTCGCAAGGGGGATGTCGTTTCGCGGTACAGCGGTATGCAGTACGTCGTGATGCTGCCTACGTTGACCTACGAAGACGGGGATCAGGTTATGAACCGTATCGTCAATAATTTTTATAAGCAGATTCGCCGCAAGCCGGTTAAGCTGCATTACCGGCTGCAACAGCTGGAGCTGCCGGAGGAAATGCTCTAAGCCTACACAGAACCGGCGGTTTATTGAGGGCCAAATTTTCGGTCTACCCGCTTTGCGGGGTCTTGATGTTTAAACAGTAAAGTGTGACATCATATGTATTTAAAAGGTCAGGACACAGAAAAGAGGTGAAACCCTTGAAAGCGGTATATTATTATCCCGCTTCGGCGATGCGGGTCTGTGTCGACCGTCTCTCCGGCACGGAGATTAGCGGCCGCGCATATTGCCCCCAGTTGGAGGAACCCATTGTTTTTAAGGATTTAAGCATGTTTTTGCTCATGGCAGATCGGGCACTCGACCGCCGTGGTTATCCGTTGGCGTTTCAGAAAAAGCGCAGCTTTTTGGAGGAACGCATGGTTGATGGCGCTGAATCTCTTTATAAAGAGGTTAAGCCCATTCGTCAACACGAGCAGGTGATTGATGTCAGTGCAATGCGTGGGGAAATTTGCACATTTTTGGTGCATGTCTTATCGCGCCGCAATTGCAGTTGGCAGGGTCGTATTGACTGGATTGACGATGGTGATTTTGATACCTTTAACAGTGGACTGGTCTTTTTGCGCAGGGTCGGCGCACGCCTGGTGCAGCTTTCGCCAGGCAATATGAAAAGCCCCAAATACCAATAACATCAATAAAACACTGTTTTTAAAGCGCTTAAAACAGTGTTTTTATTATCGTTAGACTTACCACCTTCATGCTGCGTGACCGCGTCCATATCCTCAAGCCACTTATTGTGTAAAAATATCTCTTGAGGCAGATACTATAATACAAGGGCAGCTTGTATCGCAGTGCTGCGACTTGGATAGACCGCAGCGTTGCTGCGGTAACGACTAATTACTGTGGCCAGTCTAATCATTTTCAAACCAAAAACAGAGCAACGGAGAAGAGAGACATGAATATCCAGATATTCGGGAAAAACAAGTGTTTTGATACTAAAAAGGCAGAGCGGTATTTTAAGGAGCGCGGTATTCGCGTCCAG
Organism: Oscillospiraceae bacterium MB24-C1; assembly: GCA_030913685.1. Classification (NCBI taxonomy): domain Bacteria; kingdom Bacillati; phylum Bacillota; class Clostridia; order Eubacteriales; family Oscillospiraceae; species Oscillospiraceae bacterium MB24-C1. Next base: position 2,278,759 of record CP133187.1, read on the forward strand.
CGAATTGACCTGTTACGCTATGGTATGAGTAATGGCGAATTTTCATCGGTGTTATCCGCTGTTGGTGGCGTGAACGCTCTGTTGGACGAAAAGGCACCAGATGCGGCACTTGTCAAATATCTTGCACAGGAGCAAGACAAAGCACAAAAGCTTTTGGAAAATCCGAAGCTTTTAAAAACGCCGATTGTGCGCAACGGCAAGAAAGCCACAGTGGGTTATTGCCCGGAAATTTGGCAAACCTGGGAATGATGAATAAAGGCTGGATTTTTGAGCGATGACGTTTGTATGCTGCACTAAAAACGATTAAAAGTGGCTAAACAGAGACCGATGCCCCCAAAATTTAAATAGAATCCGACATTATATGGCACAAACTTTATTCGAATAATATGGCTTTATCGCAGATTTAAAGCGCGACCTTACCAGTTGGCAAGGTCGCGCTTTTTTAATTGGATTATTACTCCGCTGCTTTGAACGAAACGAAGGGGTTAACCGTTTCGCCCATGACCTGCGGCAACTTGCCATCCCAGCGCTGTACCTGCTGGTACTGGATATATTCTGGGCTTTGGTTAAGCTGCTTTTGGATAATCTCAATGGTATAAGCCTGTGCATCGGCCTTAATCTTCTCGCTGTCGGCCTGTGCCTGCGCTTCGATAACTGCCTGTTTGGCCAACTCTTCCTTTTCCTTAGTCTTGTTTTGCATGGTCAGTGCCTGCTGCTCGGCGGCAACCTTGGCACGGATAGTTTCTTCAAAACCATCTTCAAAATCCAAATTTTCCATTGCAAATGAAACGACGATGACACCGCTGTTGCCAAGACTGGTGCGCAAAGTCTCTTCAATATTCTCCTGCACGGCGGCACGGTTCTGGACGAGATCCTCAGCGCGCACCTGACCAATTGCATTTTTCATAGCCGACTGCATTTGGGGAATGATAAGCTTTGTCTCAACATTGGCGACGCCTACATTTCGGATCAAGTTACCGATCAGTGCCTTGTCATAGATATAGTTGAGCTTCACCTGCAAATTTTCAACCGTCTGGGTGTCCTTCGTGTAGGCAGTGGTGTTCATTTCATACATCTGCTCACGAATATCAACAACGCGGATAGATTGTATAAACGGAATTTTCAAGTTCAAGCCAGCACTTAAAGAGGTGTCAACAATACGCCCAAATTGATATTTAACACCTATGTAGCCTTCATCAATTACCGTAAAAGACAAGCTTCCCAACACAATGAGTGCGACCAGCAGTACTACGATAATGACCGAACGGGACAGCGATTTAAAAAAATTACCTGTGGCTGGCGCACCACCTGAGGGCGCACCATTGCTCTGGTTAAACTGAAATGCCATATTCCCCTTACCTCCCTAAAGTTGCATATATCTTGTGAATGTTTAAAGTATATCATGCGACGTAATACTAAACAATAAGAATTTTTAACTAAATTGTGTCGAAATATCTTTTAAGTATTAAGGGCATAACGACATACAATAGCAATTGGTCTTAAATAACGCTTTAAACTATCTGGAAGACTAAAATCCGCTTATTGCCAAAAACCTTAGAAGATATTAACGGGTATTTATTAATTATGTATAATATGTGGAACTTTATTTGAAAAAAATGAAACTTTAACACTTTGAGTTGAAATTTCATTTAGATAATGCTATAACGGTAATATTGCCTAAAAGCAAAGCTCAATATTGCGCAATATAACCAACGCACTTAATGGGATATTGTGACAAAAACAGGAGGAGTTCGGTTATGTTACAGTTTATTGTGACTTTTAATCTTACACTATTCATTCTTTTTACACTGTTCTACTTGTACCAAATTGTTTATGCGGTTATAGGTGTTGTTCGTCGACCCCAGAAACCGCCCGAAGCGATGAAGAACCATCGCTATGCGGTGCTAATTGCTGCCAGAAATGAGAGCGCGGTCATTGCTGAATTGATTGACAGCATCAAAAAGCAAAACTACCCGCGAGAGCTGCTGGATATATTTGTGGTGGCGGATAACTGCACCGATAAGACGGCGGCTGTCGCAAGACGCGCAGGAGCCACAGCGGTTTATGAGCGTTTTAATCATTTACAGGTCGGCAAAGGCTATGCGCTGGATTATATTCTGAAAGGCATTGCACGAGACTATGGAGCCAATGCCTATGAAGGCTATTTTGTTTTTGATGCGGACAACCTTTTAGATGAGAACTTTGTACGCGAAATGAACAAATGGTTTGACCGGGGCTATCGTGTTCTTACATCCTTCCGTAACTCTAAGAACTTTGCCTCCAACTGGTTATCTGCAGGATACTCCCTTTGGTTTATGCGCGAATCGCGTTACCTGAACTATCCGCGCATGCTATTGGGCACCAGCTGTGCCATTTCAGGCACCGGCTTTTTGGTGCATAATGACATTATCCGTAAAAACAACGGCTGGAAGCATCATCTGCTGACTGAGGACATCGAATTTTCTGTGGACTGTGTTATCAACGAAGAAAAGATTGGATACTGTCACACCGCCGTGGTTTACGATGAACAGCCTTGCACTTGGAGTCAGTCTTGGACGCAGCGGTTGCGTTGGGCTAAGGGGTTTTACCAGGTTTTTGGGCGCTACCACAAACAGCTGATTTATGGCTTTGCGGTAAAGGGTCAGTTTGCGTGCTACGATATGTTTATGACGATAGCACCGGCATTGTTTGTTTCGCTTACTAGCGTGATAGTCAACGGTATTTTTTTGCTGACCGCTCTGCTGGGCGCGGATGTGGCACCAAATATGATTCCGTTGACAACTGATGCTATTTTCGCCTCGGTTTTTAACTTTTATATAGCGCTGTTTTTGTTTGGCCTGCTGACCACTATCACCGAATGGAAGCAGATACACGCCAGCGCGGCCAAAAAGATTTTATATGTTTTCACTTTTCCGGTATTTATATTTACCTATGTGCCAATTTCGATTGTCGCATTGTTCAAAAAGATTCACTGGAGCCCTATTACCCATAGCATCAGTCGATCCATTGAGGATATGGTGCATCAGTAAGCCTAAAATATATAAAAGCGTCGCTCAATGCGGCGTTTTTATATTTCATAATGAATTAGGTGCGCTGTTATATCGCCCCATGAATAACTGCCATGCAGACGTAGATAATAATAAGGCGAAGAAAAAGGGCTGAAAAACACGGGCAGGCGGCTGGTTTCTTCTGTCGAAGGGCCGGTCGCCGTGCACCGCGAAAAGTTTAAGTCTGAAAAAGTGGTGAAAAGTATGACAAATTATTTTGCATCCTCGGCTGATAAAGACGGTGAGGATAAGCGTGTTCAGCAACAGGCCGAAATGCAGAGCAGTTCCCAAAAACGGGCGATGGAAACTGGACAGGAAAGTATTCCCACTCTTGAGCAGATGTCTGAAAAGCCAACTGACGATGGAAACGGCACCATGTTAACCACCTCGGAGATTATTGATTTTGCCGCAGGCGCAGACACCTATCTTTAAAGCAATGAGAAGCAAGTTTGGTGCGTCTAAAAAGTCCGGCTTAGGCTGGGCTTTTTTATGTTCCCAATATCAAAAGCAAATTATTTGGGTATAATTATTGTTAAAAGACAAAACAGCTACAGCTTGCTCGAGCTGATGTTTTAAAGAGTTTGACGTGCGAAAAAAAAGACGTTATGATAATAAAATGAAAAAGCAATTAGGAAGTGAAGACATTTGACACAGTGGCAAAACCGGATATTTGGACAAGGGAAAGCGGTGCTTAACAGCCCGTCTGTTCGCGTTTTGCTCATTGGTGTAGCAGTGGCACTGGCTTCGCAGCTTTACTTCTTACCCGGTGTAGGTGATTTTCGCTTCTCGGGTGCGGTGATATTGTACCCGGTTTTGCTTGCGAAAATGTTTCCGGGGCGCACTATCCCGGTGGCAGGTGCCGTAACAGCGGGGGTTGTGTGGCTCTCACGCGCATTTGTAAGTCTGGTTGTGGGACATGCACCCGTCGGTGCTGCGCTGGCAGCCATGCCTGGGGCTTTATTTTATCTTTGCTATGACACACTATTTTGTCTCTTGGTACTCAGGCGGGACAAAGTGGCATTGCCACATTTTTTGTGCGGTTGTTTTGTAGCGGACATGCTTTCTAATATGGTGGAGATCGGGCTTTCGACCGGACTTCATTATGAGGCGCAGCCCACTGTTTTTTATTTAATACTGACAGTGGTGGCGTTGGGGCGGGCGCTGTGTGCAACCGGCTTGTTTTGGTGGCTGGGTTATTATCGGCGGCTGTTGCTGTTGGAGGAACGCGAACGACGCTATCAGAGGCTATTTCTCATGACTGCACAGCTGAAGGATGAGCTTTACTTTCTCAAAAAGACCGCCGGCGATATTGAACGGGTCATGGGAAAGGCCTATGAGCTTTATGAGGGTCTGGCCGACGGGTCACAGGCTGAGCCGGGTCAGAACCGGCAACTGGCGCTAACCATTGCGCGGGATGTACACGAGGTAAAAAAGGGACACCTGCGCATTTTAAAAGGCATTGAATCCGAGGTGGAGGCCGCCTATGACCGCGAAGTCATGCACATTTCGGATTTGATGAAAATTTTAAAAGAATCTGCCCGCAAAACTTTTGATCGACACAAGCCGCAGAAAATTCGCGTGCTTATTGGGGTGGAACATGATTTTGTGACCCGAGAACACCACCGCCTTATGTCGATTCTACGCAATCTGGTGACAAATGCTATTGAGGCGATGGAGCAGGCGGACACAAGTGGAACAATTAGGGTAGAAGAATTTTTGGAAGAGGGCAACATCGTTTTTCGGGTGGAGGACGATGGGCCGGGCGTGCCGCCGCGCATGCACGATAAGATTTTTAACATTGGGTATTCGACCAAATTCAACCCGGTGACAGGCGATATCAACCGGGGCGTGGGGCTTACTGCGGTGAAATCGCTCACCGAAGAGCTGGGTGGCTCGGTGACGATGGAAACGGTACAAGGGCACGGGTGCCTTTTTTTGGTGCGCATTCCATGCGCACAGCTGGAGGAGGATTATGCGGATTTACATCATTGAAGACGACCCTACGGTCGTTGCCGTGCTGGAGGATATTATTGAAGGCGAAAATCTGGGAGAGGTTTGTGGAACGACCGAAGATGGCCATGTGGATTTGGCACAAATTGCGGCCTGCGCACCTGACCTTATTCTTATAGACCTGCTAATGCCCGGCATGGATGGCATTCAGGTTGTGCGCGAATTAAAGGCTCGGCAGACGGCCGTCCGATTCATTATGATTTCACAGGTTAGCGCCAAAGAGATGGTCGCAAAAGCCTATGAAGCCGGTGTGGAATTTTTTATTCATAAGCCGATTAACCTGTTTGAGATTAAAAGGGTGGTCAGCAATGTGGCGCAGCAGATTGAGCAGGCGCGTACACTTTCCAGCATCCAGAACATGCTGCATGCCGGTTTGCAGGGCGCACACACCGCCCCTGCCAGCCGCGAAGAACTTTGGCGGCAGCGCCTTAAAAGCATACTAAGTCAATTGGGCATGGCGGGGGAGAAGGGTTCAAAGGATATCATAGAACTTTGTATGATGCTGCTACGTCGGCGCGAAACGGTTTCACAGGTGGGCATGCGTACCCTTTGCGCCCAGCTGGGCAGCAACCCTAAATCGACCGAACAGCGTATCCGGCGTGCGATTGAACGCGGCTTGCACCATCTGGCCAGCCTTGGCGTTGAAGATTACGGAAACGAGGTGTTTGTGCGATACGCTTCCCGTCTTTTTCCGTTTGGCGAGGTGCGGGCTGAGATGGCACGAATTCAAGGCAAGGGTCCAAGTGGGAAGGTTAATCTGAAGAAATTTATCGACGGTATGGTAATTTTGGCGGAAGAATTTTGAGGATTAACGCCTATCAAATCTTTAAAACGTTTTTAAGCGGCTGACCTTGTCGCTTTTACATGTGAGAAATAACATTGATTTTAGGAAAAAATGAGGTTTAGTAACAATTGATGCAAATTTTAAAATGAATGTTAGTACAATCTAATAAAAATTGAAGCCTATACATTCTTATTGCCGCTGCACTGCAGCGGTTTTTTGCTTTTTTAACCAAAATTTATCGTCAAAACTAACAAAAGTACTTGGGGGATGATTAGAACAATTGTAGAATCGTCTTTCAATTTCGACACATTTTGACGCCAATTGAAGAACGACCATTACACTCAAAACAAACACAGAACCAAAACTGTGAATTGCCAGACAAGGCCGGAAGGTCGCACGTTAAGAGAAAAAGACTGCGCAGGTCAGAGTGAGCAGTTGAAAAATGTGACATGTATGAGGTCTGCGTTTAAAAAAACGCGGGCCAATAGCAGCGGTTGCATTCAAAGCACAGGGGATGCTTTTGGGGGAAAGCGCCCGGGCTTTTCCGACTGCTCGCCGAAAACAGACAGTAGCGTCTCATAATTTGACGCAGTAGCAATGGGTTTGGTGCCCGATGGTACAACCTGACGCGAGATGATTGAAGCCTTTTGGTTTGGTAACGAATAATTTATGGGAGGAAATATGTCTATGGCGCTATCTTTTAATTTGATCGAAACATTTGGTCTTTCGGTTGTCGTACTATTAATCGGAAAATTTCTGGTTGATAAAATTGGATTTTTAAACAAATTTTGCATTCCGGCTCCGGTTGTGGGTGGTCTTCTGTTTTCGCTGCTGAATCTGGCGTTTAATGTCAGCGGGGTAGCGACCGTAACACTGGACACGGGTCTTCAAAGCTTTTTCATGATCTGCTTCTTCACTACCGTTGGCTTCGGCGCAAGCTTAGCGGTACTTAAAAAAGGCTCGGTCGCAGTTATTATATTCTTGGCGGCGGCCAGCTTGCTTTGCGTATTACAGAACGTCACTGGCGCGGGCATTGCCACACTGATGGGTGAAAGTCCGCTGCTTGGCGTGGCGGTAGGCTCCGTCCCCATGACCGGCGGCCATGGTACTGCTGCCGCGTTTGGACCGATAATGGAGGAAGCCGGTTTGATAGGCGCTTCTACCATCGCGGTCGCTGCAGCTACCTTCGGATTGGTTAGCGGCAGCCTTATGGGCGGCCCGGTTGCTAACCGCTTAATTCGCAAGCGGAACCTCAAGGCTAGCGCAGCGGATGCTGTATCCACTGATAAGTCTATCCTCGAAGAAAAGAAAGTTCTTTTAAACAGTGGTCACCTGTCCACCGCGTTTTTCCAGATTGCGGTTGCAATGGGTCTGGGCAGCTATGTTTCTAAGGCGATTGCGCTGACTGGGTTGACTGTACCGGCTTATATCGGTTCTATGCTCGTAGCAGCGTTCATGCGCAACATCTTTAAGGATGGAACCTCTAAAGAGATTCGCATTGCCGAAATTCAGGCACTGGGCGAGATTTTCCTGTCCATCTTCCTAGCGCAGGCGCTGATGTCACTCAAGCTCTGGGAGCTGGCCAGCCTGGCGCTGCCGCTGGTTGTCATTCTGCTTGCACAGGTCACCCTGATGTTCCTGTTCACAAACTTTGTTACCTTTAACGTTATGGGCAGAGATTATGACGCCGCGGTTCTTGCTGCCGGTCACTGCGGATTCGGCATGGGCGCAACCCCCAACGGTGTCGCCAACATGACCGCGGTCGTGACTAAATATGAGCCGTCACCGAAAGCGTTTTTCGTTCTTCCTATTATCGGCGGACTGTTTATCGACTTTATCAACTCCTTTATTGTGCTGTTCTTCATCAACGCACTGAAATAACACAAATTTTCTGCTGATGCCGTCGGGGCTTCGTTGTCTAGAATGCGCTTTGCGCCTTTTTTACAGCGAGGTCCCGATTGTTTTTATTTTTTAGAATTAATTGGTGATCAACTTTTTAAAAGTGGTTGCCTGTTTTTGACGGTTGGGCACAACCGATAATTTGGACGCAGATGCATAAACTAAACCAAAAAGCAAAGGAGGAATTTTTATGGAGCAAAACAATGTACCGCAATCGCTTGCGCAGAACACGTTAGACCAAATTCCCTCGCCGACATCTGACGCCCGTAGCATTACCGCTTTGGTTAAAGAGGGTGGCAAGGTAACAGGTTATCAGCTCTCAGATAAGACGGTTCTAGATAAAACGCAGGCCATCGCGCTGGCGCGGCAGGGTGGCATTAAAGGCGTGGGTATCTCCCACCGCGGTGACACCGAATATCTTAAATCGCTCCCCGACAACAGCGACGGTAATAACCTGAGTAATCTATCCTCAATTTCTCCCGCTGATAAGGAGTAAAAACGCAAAAGAGGGGGCGACTGTTATTGCAGCCGCTCCCTTAGTCTCTCGAAAAGTCTTTTACTTTGCTCAAGATATTAGCTTCACAAAACGGGCAATTGCGCGTTTGTCGCCTGTGGGCGAACCATTCGTGTACGTAGTGCGTTTTAACGGCGCTGCGGGGGCATGATACCCGAAGCGGATCACATCGTTCTTCACTCTACTCCCCGTTGTTGGGTCTTACAGAATTCACTTTATCGAAACTCTAAGGGCGGCTGCAATAAGCAGCCGCCCTGTCGGTTAAAAATTAATAGGCTCGTGGGTCAACACTTGTGTTGTGGGTGACGTTGAAGTAAGCTATTCCGGAAGGTTAAACTTTTCAAACACCCATGCGGTCAGCTCGTTGAGCGAAGGGTGAATAATCATCGAATCGTTGATGGGTGCATAGGTGCCAACATCGGGACACAGAATTCTGAGCATCTCAAAATCCTTTGCACTTATGGACTGGCACTTTTTCTGACACCGATAACCCGCGTTCATCAGGTAGACAAATGGCTGAAGCAGCACAGAAGAATGTGGTCCAACAATGTGCACACCCAGAATTTTTTTGTCATCGCCGATAATCATTTTTACAAAGCCGTTGTCTTCATCACGCTCGTGGTAGCCCATCGCTATGCCGCCTACGACTTCTGAATAATAGTTTTTGGCGGACTGGTAGGTCAAGCCCTTTTGCTGAACCTCTTTTTCGGTCATGCCGACATGAGACACCTGTGGATGAGTAAAAATCGTCCACGGAACCGTGTCATAGCGGGCTTCTCTTTTTTCGCCTTCTGAGAAGAGGTTCTGGATTAAAATTTGCGCTTCATAGTTGGCTTTGTGTCTAAACTGATATTTGCCGTTTATGTCGCCCAAAGCCCAGATGTGCTCCTGTGACGTCTCAAGAAATTCGTTTGTGGTGATCCAGCCTCTTTTGTCCACCGTTACACCGGCCTTTTCAAGCGCGAGGGTGTCTGAGTTAGATTGCACGCCGGTGGCCACCAGAATCTCCTCACATTCTACAACGGTGCGCTCACCGGTGAGGCGGTTTTGGGTGGTCAGCTGCTTTTGACCGTCCTTGGCGGTAACCGAAAGAATATCACTGTCGTTGAGCACCGTGATACCCGCCCTGATAAATTGTCTTTTGACAAACTGCGCCACCTCGGTTTCCTCTTTATTCAATATACCGCTTGTGCGGGAGATCATGGTCACCTGCGTGCCAAAAGCAGAGAAAATGTGGGCAAACTCGGCACCGATGGCTCCGCTGCCGATAATGGTGAGGCTTTTCCATAGCTTTTTGGGAAATTTCTCACCAAAAAAACTTTCAGACGTCACATAACCGACGTCTTCAAGTCCCTCGACTTTGGGCACAAAACTTCTGGCGCCTACCGCAAGAATAAAACGGTCGCCTGAGATGATTTCATCCTCCTGACCGGGCTGTGAAATCACCATGCGGTTGGCGTCAACAAAAGCTGCACTACCCTTATAGACCGTTAGATTGGGGATGTTTTGTAGATTGTTTTCAATCGTCTTATTAAAATCAATCTGCTTCCACATTCTGCGTGAAATGGTTTCCCAGTCCATCTGCACAGAGCCTGTCTGAATTCCGAATCTCTCGGAGGTCTGCGCTTCACGGATGAAATCCGCAGGGTAGACCAGCATTTTAGACGGGATGCAGCCCTTCGTCAGACAGGTGCCGCCAAACTTCGACTTTTCAATGATTGCACAGCGTAGCCCTTTATTCAAAGCGGCTTCCATGACCATAAGGCCAGCCCCGCTACCCACAATCACAATATCAAAATGCTTCAAGAAAAACTCCTCCTCTGGTTTAGGTATTGTCCGCATCTGTCGGCAGTCAGATGACTTGACTCTTTCCGTCCAACACGATGGCAGATGTTATATCGAACCGCGAAAACTGGCGGGTTCTTTCTATAGGTTGCCACTTTTAATTTACCATAAAACTCAGGGGATTAGAAGTCTTTTTAGAAATAATTGGAAAATATTATTGGAAATATGAGTTATTTCAAGAGTTTTGGTCAATGTATATAAGAAAATAGCAAATTGACAAGTAAAACACTGTGTGGCATAATGTCTGAGAAACGCGAACAGCTGTGGCTTTTGGTGTTTGATGAGGCAATTTAAATGAATACGGAAATTTTCCTTACCGCCGGGTATTGGAATTTAAGCGCCAGACTTCATATCGCCAGGCCAAGTAAGATATGAAGCGCTGGCGCGTTTTATAATTGTGGAGGTTTGATATGAAAGGCAAAGCGAACTTAAAAGAGTTTGCAACATATACGTCACTAAATGTGCTCGGTATGATCGGGCTTTCTTGCTATATACTGGCGGATACTTTTTTTGTGGCGCAAGGGTTGGGAACAGACGGGCTGGCGGCATTAAATCTTGCAATTCCGGTCTTTAATCTAATTCACGGTAGTGGGTTGATGATCGGTATGGGGGGTGCGACCCAATACGCCATTCTAAAAAGCCAAAATGATTTTGAACGGGCTGACCGGGCCTTTACCAGTACCGTTTTTATGGCACTGGCTTTTTCTGCCGTGCTCTTTGTCACTGGTTTATTCTTATCCGGTACCATTACCGCTGCACTGGGTGCCGATAAAGATGTTTTCGGCATGTGCCAAACATATGTGAAATTTTTGTTGTTATTTGCACCACTCTTTATAATCAATAACATTATGTTATGTTTTGTCAGAAACGACGGCGCGCCACAACTGGTTATGTTTGCGATGATAGCGAGCAGCTTTTCAAACATTGTGCTGGACTATATTTTTATCTTTCCGATGAATATGGGCATTTTTGGCGCGGTACTCGCGACTGGTTTTGCCCCCGTTATCAGCCTTTTAGTTTTATTAATATTTTTTATTCAGCGAAAAAACAGCTTTCACTTTAAGAAAAGCGCCATCCCCGTACGGGTAGTAGGGGGGATTCTCTCCTGCGGTGTACCCTATTTGATTACAGAGCTGGCCTCTGGTGTTGTAATGATTGTGTTCAATTTAATCACGATGCGTTTAGCGGGCAATATCGGTGTGGCCGCTTATGGGATAATTGCCAATATTTCGATTGTGGTAATATCCATCTTCACAGGAGTGGCGCAGGGAATCCAGCCGATCATTAGTCGGCTTTACGGCGCTGGTAACCGCACGGCACTTGTAGCTACGTTGGGTTATGCACTCAAGTTGATCGTGATATTGTCGGCTGTCATTTACGCGCTTGTTTTCTTTGGTGCTGACCCAATTGCAGCCGCTTTTAACAGTACGCAAAATGTGCAAATGCAGCGTATTGCGACATCGGGTCTTAAAATCTATTTTACATCCTGCGTTTTTGCGGGCGTTAACATCATAATTTCGGCGTATTTTGCCGCGATGGAACGTGCTCGTCCCGCGTATCTCATTTCGCTTTTGCGTGGTTTTGTCATCATTTTGCCGACGGTGTTTCTCCTGTCCGCCATCTGGGGGATAACGGGGGTCTGGTGCGCGCTTCCAATGACGGAGGCGTCGGTGTCGCTAGTTGCCCTCGCTCTTTATTATTTTAAACGGCCTCTCTAAAAGGGGTTGTCGGATTATCCATTTTTTGAGGGGATAAGTACTTTTCTTTTCCCTCCTGCGCGAAAATATGTTACAATAAACGCGAGACAAGGGGCGCGTTTGCCAGAGCCTGTCATATCACCACAAGGAGCGTTACCATGCCAAAATGTCAAGTGACCCTCACCGCAAATTCGGGCGTATTGATTGAATGTAACGGTACCAAAGTTTGTTGCGACGCCTTCCACGATGATAAAGCGGTAGAATTTAGCACAGTTTCACCTGAGATGCAGCAACATATGTTGGAATCTCCGGCATTTCAAAACCCGGACATGATTTTTTACACCCATAATCACCGTGACCACTACACCCGCCCAGCGGCGGAGCAGGCGTGCAAAAGGTCGCCCGGTGCGCTGTTGGTTTCGCCGATGCAGGAGCTGGACAACAGTCTTCTTCTTTGTGAGGACACCCACAGGCTGAAGCTTGGCAACGCCGAATTTTCGTTTAAGCATCTGCGTCATGACGGCAAGGAGTATATTGACTTACCAAACTACGGCTGTCTGATAAATTTTGACGGCTTTCGGGTGTTGATTCTAGGGGACTGTGTCATCTGCAACCCGGTGCTTGAAGACTGGATTAAGGACACGCCGGTCGATTTAGCGTTGCTCAACTTTCCATGGCTGACGCTAAAGCGCGGCAGGACGTTTATTGCCGACGTAATCCGCCCTCGGCACGTGATGTTTTATCATCTGCCTTTTGTCGGTGATGATGTGGGTGGTTATCGTAAGATGACGGCCAAAAATCTGCCGCTGATCACTACGCCCCAAGATGTCCGCGTGTTACAAGAGCCATTTCAGACTGAAACGGTGGAATAAAGTTAAACTGGTTTTAAACCGTTTGAAGCTTAAAGTGCTTTTTGTCGCGCACCTACGCGCAAATATGCCATAATAAATAAGTAATCATATGAGAAGGGATGTCTTATTGATGGAAGAACGTGTGTACGACTATTTTATTACGCAGGATTACAACTGTGCTGAGACCATTTTGATGTTGGCTAATGACGAGTACGGCCTTGGTCTGCGCGAACAGGATTTTAAGCTGGTCAGTGCGTTTGGCGGTGGCTTGGGCTGCGAGAAGACCTGTGGGGCTCTGTGCGGTGCGCTCGCGGCTATCGGCTGTCTCAAGGTGACCGACCGAGCCCATGCCACCGAAAACTTTAAAGAACTGTGCGCTGATTTTGTCCAAAGGTTTGAGGACGATCTAGGCAGCATAGACTGCGACGTGCTGAAGTTGAAATACCGTGACGAAGAAACACGATGCCTTAAAACGGTGGAATTGGCTGCAAAAGCACTTGAAGATTATATAAAAGAAATCTAAGCACCCTTCTTTAATAAAATGCGTTGGGCCGCCTGCTATTAATAGTAGGCGGCCTTTGTCTGTTAAAATTTATTGCGAAGAAAAGTTGTACATACTGGAGTTTTTGGTTGCTTCTGCGTTTGCTTTCTCAACCCAAAAGTGCGGGAAGGGAAGAGGATTTGCGTGGAAAATACCAGAAGAAACGAGAATACGCCCCTCGGTAAGGCCGACTGGATAGACCTTGCCGAGGGGCTGCTTCTGTTATAACAGATGAAAATGTACAATTAGAGTAGAGAAAACGATGGAAACAGTAGACACCAGCTTGATCAAGATATTGATTGAGGGGCCCGAAGTGTCTTTAAAGGGGTCGCCGACTGTGTCGCCGATTACGGCCGCTTTATGGCTTTCGGAACCTTTTCCGCCATAAGCGCCGCCCTCAATATATTTTTTAGCATTATCCCATGCGCCGCCCGCATTAGCCATAAAGATGGCCAGCACAAAGCCAGTCACCGTTACGCCGCCGAGCAGCCCAACCACACCGCTGCATCCCAGCAGCAACCCGGTGACAATTGGAACAACCACGGCCAGCAATGACGGTGCGATCATTTCTTTTAAAGCACCCTTGGTGCAAAGATCGACGCAGGCTTCATAATTGGGTTCAGCTTTACCCTCCATCAGGCCAGTGATCTCTTTAAATTGTCGCCGAACCTCGACCACGATCGACTGTGCAGCCCGTTGCACGGCGCTCATTGTCTGTGCCGCAAAGCTAAAGGTGAGCATGGCGCCAATAAAAACGCCCACTAGAACCGCGGGGTTGGTGATCTGCAAATCGATAGTCTTGCCAATGGCGGACAGCTTTTGGTTGACAATGTCGACGTAGGAAACCATCAGCGCCAGTGCCGTCAAGCCCGCCGAGCCAATGGCAAAGCCCTTGCCCGTTGCGGCGGTTGTGTTGCCCAATGAATCGAGCGCGTCGGTTCGCTGACGCACCTGCGGCCCTAGTCCGCTCATCTCGGCAATACCTCCGGCGTTGTCGGCCACCGGCCCGTAGGCGTCGGTGGCAAGCGTAATGCCAAGGGTTGAGAGCATGCCGACGGCGGCGATGCCGATGCCGTACAGGCCCATCTGGTAAGAAGCTTGATTGGGGGATGCCGACAGGCTGCCACCCGCTGCGATAAAGCTGACAATGACCGCCACGCTGATGCAGATGATGGGCAGTGCCGTCGACCGCATACCCAGTGACAAACCACCAATGATGGTGGTGGCGGCACCCGTCTCGGTGCTCTGTGCCAATTGCTGCGTCGGCTTATAAGTATCGGAAGTGTAATATTCGGTAAAGAAGCCGATGGCGCAGCCCGCTGTCAGTCCCGCCAGCAGCGCCACATAAACGCCCATGCTGCCGATGACAACATAGGTCACCGGTGCGGCGATTATGGCAGTTAGGAAAGCGGCGATGTAAGTCCCGGTTCGCAGTGTCTTTAAAAGCGCGCGTTGGTCGGCCTTCTCTCCGGTTTTGATAAAGAAGGTGCCAAGAATGGAACACGCGATGCCCACAACCGCAATGACAACCGGTAGCAACATTGCCTGCCAGCCCAGCCCCGCCGGCCCATAGGCGGCAGCGCCCAGCGCGAAGGAGGCCAAAATCGATCCGACATAGGATTCGTAAAGATCCGCACCCATTCCGGCGACGTCGCCAACATTGTCACCGACGTTGTCAGCGATGACGGCTGGATTTCTGGGGTCATCCTCGGGGATGCCTGCTTCGACTTTGCCAACGAGGTCGGCACCCACATCCGCCGCCTTGGTGAAAATGCCACCGCCCACGCGGGCAAACAGCGCCATCGACGAAGCGCCGATGCCGAACATCACCATTGTCTGTGCAATCTCGGCGTAGCCACATCCAAACAGATACTTTAATATCAAAAGCCAGACCGAGATATCCAAAAGACCTAGCCCCACCACTGTGAAACCCATGACCGTTCCAGAGGAAAAAGCGACGTTAAGGCCTCGGTTTAGGCTTTTTTGTGCGGCACAGGCCGTGCGCGCGTTTGCAGCCGTCGCAATCTTCATGCCGACAAAGCCGGCCAGTAGCGAATAAAAACCACCGGTTAAAAAGGCAAAGGGAACAAAGACCGAGACAAGGCCAAACGCAGCCAGTGCCGCAAATAGGGCGGTCATTACGGCGAAAAATTTACTCACGGCGATATACTGCCGCTTTAAATAGGCGTCGGCTCCTCTTTTAATAGCTGAAGCAATGCGTTTCATCGTGTCATTGCCCATTGGGAAAGCCAGGACCCGTCTGCTTTGAAAAAAGGCGAAGGATAACGCAAGTCCGGCTCCGACCAGCCCTATCCAGAATAGGTTTTCCACTCTGCTCATCTCCTTAAAAAAGCTTGGGCTGCTCTAAGCAGCCGATAAATATGGGAGAGCCGCCATGGAAAACGGCTCTCCCGACGGAAGGCTTTAATATGAAACATGCTGCTGTAATGGGTTTTGTGCGATGTCCGTTGTCAACGGGGCATTCTAACTGATGAGGGTTCAGCGGCAAATGCCAGTGCAGCTCGCAACGCATCCAGCGTTTTTTGCGGCGTGCTGTCCGCTACAATTGGCAGTAGGGCTTCGCGACGTCTGTAAAAATCTATAACCGGTTCGGTTTCGTGGTGATAAATCTTCAGACGGTCAGCGATGGTCTCGGGCGAATCATCCGCCCTTGCGATAACCGGCCCACCGCATACGTCGCAAACCCCCTCTTTTTTCGGGGGCATTGAATCGAGATTATACCCCGCGCCACAGCGAGCACACACCCGGCGCGCCGCCATGCGCTGTATCACAACCTCATCTGTTACCATGAGCAATACAGCTTTCTCAATTGCCACGCCAATGGCTTCAAGCCCTTCGGCCTGTGCCACCGTTCGAGGCACGCCATCCAGAATAAAGCCCCCGTCGCAGTCGTGCTGCGACAATCTCTCTTTGACAATGCGCAGAATCAGAGCGTCGGGCAGCAACTGCCCTTTGCGCATTAGCTGATCGGCTTCTTCAGCGGTGCTTCCACCTCTTTTGACCGCGGCGCGCAGCATCTCTCCGGTCGATATGTGTGGGATGTTCAACGTGGCAGCAACGTGCTTGGCTAGCGTGCCTTTTCCTGCCCCGGGGGGCCCCAGCAAAATCATTTTCATTTTTAAAGGACATCTCCTTATTACTGTGTAATCACATTTTTGCTTAAAACAGTGCCAAAGTGCTGTTTCTAGTCCGGACAGAGGATGGTTGCCTCTGCTGGATTAATGCACAAAAACAAGTTTATTACACTAGCTTAAACCAAAATGCATTACAGCGCAAGCCCACCTGTAACTTCTAAAACAGCACCGTTAACAAATTCTGCATCGGTGGACGCTAAAAACAGGCAGGCATCGGCAATATGCTTCGGGCTGCCGAGCATCTTCATAGGGCATTTTTCCTTCATGCCGTCCAATACCTTAGGGGGCATTTTCTCAGTCATAGCCGTCAGGACGAAGCCCGGCGCCACGGCGTTGCTGCGAATCATGTGCTTTCCAAGCTCTTTAGCCCAGGTTTTTGTCATTCCTATGATGCCTGCTTTGGCCGCAACATAATTGCTCTGACCGAAATTGCCATAGATACCAACGAGCGAAGCGATGTTCACGATGGCTCCGCCTCTTTGTTGTGCCGTCATCGCTTTAGCCGCCGCCTGGCCGCATAAAAATGTACCTTTAAGGTTGATGGCGATTGCTTTGTCGAATTGCTCCTCGGTCATGTTGACCAGACGTGCGTCCAGCGTCGCACCCGCATTGTTTACCAGAATATCTACGCCGCCAAAACAGTCATTTGCCGCTTCGAATAGCGCTGATACCGACTCGGCATTGGTAACGTCGACCGATACGGCCAGCGTATTTTCGCCAGTGCTGTCTAAACTTTGTGCTACCTTCTTGGCCGCATCCGCGTTTAAATCCGCCAGCACCACCTTGGCGCCTTCGCTTAAAAAGCGTTTGGCTGTCTCGCTGCCGATGCCCCCGGCAGCACCGGTTATAACTGCAATTTTATTTTCGAGTCTCATAAAAACACGCCTTTCTGCCGCACGATACGGCATAGAATTAAGGTTTGAATAGATCTTTTTAAGCATGCCAAATAAATTGTTTTAGCTTTGGCCTACTACTGGATGAGAACTCCTCGTTTAAGCGCTTGTGAACCGCATATAGAGGTCAATTTTGTTTTATGCGGCATTGCTTCTTAGTTCAGGGTTTTGATGATCAGACTGCCGCTGATGCAGCGCTGACTCTGCTGATTGACCGCTTTTGCTTCTAAAATGAGCTTGCGTCGGTCGCATTTTTGTGCGACTACAACTGAAAAGGTCATTTGGTCACCAAGATAGACTGGCTTCTCAAAGTCGTAATCAACCTTACAAAGAATCGCCCCAAAGCCCGGCAGATTCTGTGCCGCCAGAAGCGAGAAATATCCCAGCAGCAGGCTGCCTTGACAGACTTGGCGCTCGTAGGTGGTTACCTGGTTTAGCTTGGGTGAAAGATGAAACGAATCTTTATCCCCTATAAACACCGCGTAGTCGCTGATGAGCTGCTGTGTGATATCGACAACTATTGAGGCGCTGTCGCCGATGCTTATCTGCGCAAACGGGATGTGAAAGGGTAGTTTATCCATTGTGTTGTCTCCTTTTGTGGCTGTCGTCAATCGGCTACCGGAACCTTGCCCCACCGCACGGCGGTAGCCGCCCAGGTGTAACCAGTACCCGCCGCAACCATCACAGCCAGATCGCCGTCTTTGAGTCGCCCACTCTTGACGCCCTCAATAAGCGATATAAAACAGTCTGCCGACTGGCAATGCCCATATTCCTCCAGCACAAATGAGTTTTCCTCGGTGAGGTCAAATTCCGATAAAATATGGTTTAAAATTGAGCGTTTCATAAAAATTGGCGCAATAAAATTGATGGATTTTGAGTCGTACCCGCTTTTTGCGGCGGCGCGCGTAATCACCTGATTGAAGTTGCCCAGCGTGATGGGGTCGAGTCTTTCTTTCATGCTTTTGATGTCCATGACCTTGAGGTAACGGTTTTCGGGCGGCATATGCAAAATATGATCCATATTGACACAGCCCACGCCCGGCACACAGACATCGGTGGCAAACTGCCCGTCAACGATCATAGCGCTCTCTAAGATAACGTTTTCGTTTAGATCGCGCTCCAACAGCACCGCAGCTGCGCCGTCACCAAAGTTAAACATAAAGCGGCTCTGAGAATCCTTATAATTGATCAGATCGCCTTCTTTTGAAGAGGACACCAGCAACACATGCTTTAAGTCGGGGTCTTGAATCATCATACTTTTAAGCACCTTGAGCGACCAGACGCCCGCCGAGCAGAGATTATGGATTTCAAACGCCGTCGCATTTTTGGCGCCCAGCTCGTGTTGAATTTTGGCGGCGCAATTAAAGAGGTAATAATCTTTATATTCACTACCGCAGTAGACCACCATGTCGAGTTTTGCGGGGTCAAAATCGCCCAGCGCCTGTCGAGCGGCCTGAACCCCCATAAAGGACACTGTTTCTTCGGGTTGGGCCTTGTGGATAAGCTTGATGCCAAATTTCTCGCGCACGACTGCCTCGGGGATGTCGGACGCTGCGCTGATCCACGCGCTGTCTCGAATGCCGGGGGGCACATAGCAGCCCATACTGCGGATACCTATGTTCACAGTTTTCATGTTTTGCTCCAATCTGCTAATATGTTTGGATGCGCCTGTTTGATTGGTCAGGTGAGCATCTGAGATTTTTTGCACAGCAATGCTAAAGCGCCGACATACCGGATGTATTGTAAGCGTTTATAAAACAAATGTATGAAAGCGCGGGGGAGGTACACGGCGTAGTTTAGCGTTGCTTATGCAAAAATTTTAGTCTTTTGCTTCACCGTACAGGTCGGTGATCTGTTTAACAACGATTTTGCCCACGTTATTTTTGGGCACGTCGTCTACAAATGTGATGTACTTGGGGATTTTATATCGGGCAAGCTTAGTGTTTAGCTTATTTAAAATTTCCTGTTTGGTAATGGTCATGCCCGGCTTTAGGGATACGACAGCCTTGCCGGCCTCGCCCCATTTTTCATCCGGCACGCCAAATACGCAGCATTCCCGAATGGCTTCGATGTCATAAAGAGCGCTTTCAACCTCGGGGGGGAACACATTTTCGCCGCCGGAAATGAACATGTTCTTCTTTCTACCTACAATGTAATAGAAGCCGTCGGCGTCCACCGTTGCCATGTCACCGGTGTGTACCCAGCCATCGACCAACGTGGCTTTCGTTTCGCTTTCGTTGTGCCAATAGCCAGAGAAAATCTGCGGGCCGCTCCACAAAAGCTCGCCGGGGGTGTCGGGAGTTGTAATCTCGTTTCCGTCGTCGTCAACAAGCTTGACCAAAGAGAGATACATGGGCTTGCCGACCGAGGCGAACTTCTGCTCGACGACAGATTGCGACACAAACTGCGCAGGGGTAGAGAGGTTGTTGGGTCCTGCCTCGGTCATGCCATATCCGAGGATGAACTTGATGCCCTTATCCCAAAACGCCTGCATGATATTCAGCGGGGTAGGGGCAGCGCCCGCCATTATCCAACGCAAACTCGAAAGATCGCTGGCGGCAAAGTCGGGTTGCTCGACCATCATACGGAATATCGTTGCCGCTCCAAACAGGCAGGTCGTTTTCTCCTTTTCAATGACCTCAAGCGTTTTCTTGGGGTCAAAACCAGTGCTTATATAGAGCCTGCCGCCCGCATGCAACAGCGGCAGCGTCAAGAGGTTCCAACCGCCGGTGTGAAACAGTGGAAGCACGATGACCGCGCTATCATCAAAGCGCAGACCCCAAGTGCAGATCTCATTAAAGCTGTTAAATATCTCGCTTCGGTGTGAAATCATGCCGCCTTTGGGTAGCCCCGTCGTGCCGCCAGTGTGGATGATGAGGTGGATGTCCTCAAGTTCCAGCGTTTCGCAGCAGATAAAGCTGTCGCCATATTGTTTGAGCAGTGCGTCGTAGGCCGGGTGTCCCTGGCACTCGTTTTGGCCCAGCACCACAAAATGTGCAACCTCCGTATTCGCCTGAAGATGTGCGGCCGTCTGCGAAAAGGCATCCTCATACATCAGCACCTTTGGCCCTTCGGACGTGATCAGTGCTGTCAGTTCCTGTGCCGACAATCTGGCGTTATAAGGGACCAGTATAGCCCCGAGCTTGCCGGTGGCGTAATAAGCGTCGATCAGCTCTACGCGGTTGCGCGAGATAATCGCGACCCGGTCACCCTTGTTGACGCCAAAACGTTGCTTTAAGCAGTGCGCTAGGCGGTTGGCGCGCGACTCCAGATCGCCGTATGTATAATTCTTATCTGTATCCAGATCGGTCACCGCAATGCGGGTGGCGTCTAGACGTGCTCTGAAATAGGAATAATTTCCGATCCAACCATTGCTCATCGTCAAAATCTCCTTTAGCCTGAATTCTATGTTGTGTGCTGATGGCTTGTTATACGTTCTGCGCTGCCTGTTGGAGTGCGGACACAGTCTGTACCACGCGCTGGGCCAGTCCCTGCATGATGCCAACACCTTCGGAATCTTCAAGGGCATCCTTTGCGCCGCCCTTTCCGGCGACGCCGACATTCCAATAGGTGTTGCCCACGACTATGCAGTCGTTGCAGGTTGCCCACAGCAGAATTTGCGCAAAAGCAAAGTTCTGTCCGGCACGGCGTGCAACTGTCACCGGTGCCACCACCTTGCCTGAAAGAACGCTGCCCTTCCAGGCATAGCTGTCGCCCTTGGCTTTCATGTCGTTGACCGCCCAGCGGCCGGAGAAACCAGTGCGATCCAGTATTGCTTTGAGTTCGCTGGTGATAGAGGCGTGATATACCGGAGAACCGAGTAAAATGGCATCTGCCTCACAAATTTTTTTAAAAATATCTTGAAAATCGTCTTCAATAACGCAGGCTTTAGCCGTAACGCAGCCATAGCAGCCCCGACATCCCTTGAGCGATTTATCACCCAGCCAGACAAGCTCGGTTTCGGCCCCGAGATGAGTCGCCTGTTGTAGGGCGACATTTAAGTAATGTTCGGTGTTCCCGTTTTCACGGGGACTGGCACAAATTGCAAGTACTTTCATAGGTTCACGCGTTCCTTTCTGTCACGGCGATCAGCGCGTCGTTTTTTATTGCATGGTCAATCAATGTCTCCGCGGTTTCTGGGCATCGGAATATTTCCCGATGCCCAAACCGCTTTTTAAGGAGAGTGAATTATAGATCCAAAACCGCCTGTAGGGGCTTGGAAATTTCCTGTTTCTTGGTGGCAAGCGAGACGATGACGGTTACGCCAATGGCAATTGCTGATGTGATGAAATAAGCTGGCAGCGCACTCGGATATTTAAACCCGAAGAACGGGGCGATATTGAGCACGAAGGAAACGGCAACGCCATATAAAGCGCCCTTTTCGTTGCAGCGATCCCACAAAAGACCCATTACGAAGACCGGGAAGGTACCCGACACCAGCGTACCCCAGCCAAAGGTGCCCAGTAAGGCCACCATCTCGGTGGAGTAGATGGAGACGACAATGGCGATGCCACCTAGCACAAACATAAAGATTCTTGAAACAGTCATCTGCTTGGCCGGATCAATTTTAATGCCGACCGCGGAGGTTAGATCCTTGGAAAGCAGCGTCGACGACGAAGTCAGGAACATGCTGGCCGAGGACATGGCCGCCGCAAGCACTGCTGCGTAAACAAGCAGCTGCGCCCAGACACCGACATAATCAGAGAAGGCATAAATAGCTTGGTCGCCCGATTCCAGCGGCTGAATTTCGCCAATAGCGACGAGATAAAGTGCGCCATAGGCCACCACAACGGCCAAGAAGCCAACGATGGTGTGGGTGATAGCCGTCACGATGCCCGCCTTGGGTAGGTCGCGCGGATCTTTGACCGCATACATACGGGTGAGAACCTGTGGTTGGCCGACGCAGCCGAGAATGGGGATGAGCATCCAAGTCAGGCTGATGCCTCCGGGCATTTTACCCCAGGCGTTGAGCAGGCCGACGCCCAGAGTCTTGGTTACGCCGTTGGTACCAACAACCTCTGGCACCGCGGACACCGCGGACAGCACATTGCCAAAACCGCCGGTGATGGAGAAGAAAGCGACGATCATTACGACGCCAGCTATTACCATAATAAAACCTTGGAATGCCTGTGTCAAAAGGCCGCCGACCTCGCCTGAAAGAGCGGTGTATACTGTAAGTAGACCAAAGATGACAAAGCCCGCGACAATGGGCTGCCACCCGAGCAGATGGGCGATCAGCTTGCTACCTGCCGAGATTTGCGCAGCCAGATAACCGATGCAGCCCAAGCAAATAATTAAAGACACAAGAGCCTTGATAAGGCGGTTATTGTTAAATCGGATGTCGCAAATATCGCCCAGACTCGAAATCGGGGCAATCTCTGCCATGGCGCGGACTTTTTTGCCCAGTATGATATAACTCATGGCAAAGGCGGCGCCTGAAAGCATCCAGAACGTCATGGCGTTGCCTGTGGTGTAGATGATGCCCGGAACGCCGACGAGTGCAAAAGCACTGGCGATGCCCGCCATGCTCGAAAGTCCGACAGTCACGGGGCCAAACATGGCTGTTCCGCCAAAATAGGCCTGTGAACTGGTGGCCTTTTTTTTGGCCCAAATACCAATGAGGAACGAAACGGCGATCATTAGGCCTGAAAATATGACAATCAACATCACGTTGTTTTGTGGCATATTATTTTACCCCCTTCAAACTATCGACCTTATTGATGAAATCTTCCCAGTCCTTTTCAGAGAGCCACTCATCTTGGCAGAGATATAAACCGAGATTCAGCGTCAGCATGCCACCGATCCAATATAGAAAGATGGTCGGAGCAAAGGAGGGGTGGAAGCCGAAAACGGTGAAGGTTGGCATTTCATTACCGAACAGTGTGGCGTAGTACCCCGAAGTGATAAAGCTGACCAACCAAAGTGCGGCCCAGATCAAAAGTGGATAGAACAGAAACTTTTTAGAAACAATGCCATTTTTGGCAACGCCTAAAACCATGTGCAGAAACATAAGACCCACACCTACACACATTCCGATCACGAAATGCCCCGATGTACCTGTGACGATGCAAACGAACCATAAAACCGCAATTAAACCGACAATGAGATCTCTGTGCTTAGAAATGTTCATATTAACGCCTCCCACTTTATTGGCATGTACCGGCCGGCAAAAGGCACATGCTGTTACAACATAAAACCTGAATCGTGTTTCATGTTTTCTAAATTGTAGCAACAAATATGTATAATGTCAACGGTTATTATTAACAAACAATTCATATTTTGTAGTAAAAAACGACTAAAATAATAAAACCTACTGTGTTAATAATGGAATTGAAAGAGCGGAGCAATGCTTTACAAGCGTGTTTGACCGTATTAAAATATAACAATGCGATGGAAACCAATGGAAAAGGGAAAAAGGAGTGGTTTTATGGAAGTTAAAGAAAAAGTCAAGTATTTTTATGAACACATTGTTTCTAATCACCTGCTGGATGAGCTTCCAAAATATATCTCAGAAAAATGCGCTATAAGAGTGGGGGAGACCCTTGTTCCTGTTGGCATTGACGGCATGAAGCAGCATCTTATAGATGTCAGAAAAACCCATCCAGATTTAAAGATGACCATCATCCGTCAGTATTGCGACAGCGGATATGTTATATCCGAATTTATTGCGGAAGGAACGCACAAAGGCGAATGGCTAGGCATGAAGCCTACAGGGAAAAAATTATCATTTACAGGCGTTGATATTGATAAAATAGAAGATGGGAAAATAATAGAACACGGCGGGGCTATGAATACATTTGAGCCGTTGTTTGCAGCAGGAATTATCAAACCGACCCCGTAATAAACAAAAAAATCCCGCCGTTATTTCGGCGGGATTTTACTATATACAGTTTAATTGAACATACCATCAAGCATCTTCATCGCCTCATTCACAATATAGTCGATGTCGCGCTCCTCTTTAAACATGATCCAGTGCATGCCAATGAAGTTTGCCAGCCCCATCAGCGCGAAGCTTAAAACCTCGGGGTCGATATCCTTCACTTCGCCGGTCAGTTTGGCGTTGTTCAGATGCTTGATATACGAACGGGCAAAGGTTGAATAATATTCGTCAAATAACCTTTTGTCGATAAACAACGATTCCCATGTGATGTTAAACACATATTTATGTTCAGCGATAAAATTTAGCCACGCGCGCAGGCCTTCGCGCTCGGCTTCGCGCCTTGTTTTACAGCCCGCAATCGCCTGACTGATATGCAGTCTGATCGTGTGGCTATACTGCCGCAGAAGGTATTCATAAAGATTTTGCTTGCTTTCAAAATAGATGTAAAAGGTGCCGGCACTCACATTCGCAAGTCCGGTTATATCATTGATACCCGTTTGATAATAGCCTTTTTCAAAAAAAATCTCCTCCGCGGCGCTACAGATGCGGTTCAATGTTTCTTGCCCGCGGTTGGTTTTTGGCTGGTTGACCAACGTGGATTCTGACGGGTCGTGCATCGGTTATCATTCCTTTTAATACGAAAAGTTTTTTAAATTGTAGCAGAATATGAATAAAGTTTCAAGTTGTCTGGTTTGTAACGACATTCTAACGTTTAGAACCGCTGTTCTACATTGTCACAATCCCCAAAGAGAAGGGCAGAGATGCGTCGTAAAACACGATGCACCCTACTGCGCCTGCGCGTTGATTTTTTCGGCAAGCTCATTGAGATAGACCCAACGTTCGGTTTTTAGCTCTAGCTCATCCTTTAACGTGTCCATCTGTACCGTGAGCTCCTGTAACTGGACATAATCGCTTGAAGCCTGTGCAATGTCTTGCGCACAGGCCGCAATTTGGGTTTCAAGTGCGGCAATGTCGTCGTCAATCGTATTAAATTCCTGCTGCTCTTTAAACGAAAACTTCAATTTTCGCGGTTTTGGGGCAGATTCTTTCGGGGGCGATTTGACCTCACCGGGGGACGCGTCTTTTTTAACCTCTGGCGGCTGCTCAGAGGGCCTTTTTTCGGCGTAGTCGCTGTAATTGCCAGTATAACAGGCCACTTTGCCGTCTCCGGTCACTTCGAAAATTGAGGCGGCTACCTTGTCGAGAAAATAGCGATCATGTGAAACTGCAATGACCGCGCCGGGGAAGGATTCGAGATAATCCTCCAGAATTGCCAGTGTTTCAATGTCCAAGTCGTTGGTAGGCTCGTCGAGCAGCAAAATATTTGGTGCCGCGATGAGGATGCTCAAAAGATAGAGGCGCCTGCGCTCACCGCCACTGAGCTTACCGATGGTGGAGTATTGCAGATCGGCTGTAAATAGAAACCGTTCCAGCATTTGCGAGGCAGAAAAGGTGCTCTCGTCGGTCCGAACCTCGCCCGCGATCTCACTGATAAAATCAAACACCCGTTGGTCCGGGTTCATCTCACGGCCTTCCTGTGTAAAATAGCCGATTCGCACTGTCGAGCCGGTCTCCACCGTGCCGTTGTCAGGCGTCAAATGCCCCGCGATTAGGTTTAACAGTGTCGATTTGCCCGCACCGTTTTTACCCACAATGCCGATGCGGTCGTTTTTTTGAATGCTGTAAGAAAAATCATCAATTACAGGGCGGCCGTCAAAGTTTTTGCAAACCCCTTCCAGTGCGATTAGTTTCTTGCCCAGACGGCTTGAAACAGTTGCCATCTGCACCGTATCATCGCTTACGGGCGCCGACTGAGCCATGAGCGCGTCATAACGCTCAATTCGGTCGCGGCTCTTGGTGCCGCGTGCTCTGGCACCGCGCATAATCCACTGGTATTCGCGGCGCAAAATAGACTGACGCTTACGCTCGCTGGCCTGTGTCATTTCAGCGCGCTGCGCTTTTAACTCAAGAAACTTGGAATAGTTGGCCTCGTAGGTATAAAGCGTACCGTGTGACAGCTCAACAATGCGGGTTGCAACTCGCTCAAGAAAATAGCGATCGTGCGTGATCATGATCAGTCCGCCGGTAAAGCGGCTCAAGCGCTGCTCCAGCCAGATGACCATATCGCTGTCCAAATGGTTGGTCGGCTCGTCCAAAATAAGAATCTCAGCCGGACATAACAGCGTGGCGGCTAGTGCCACACGCTTGCGCTGCCCGCCCGAAAGTGTTCCAATCTTGGCGTCAAAGTCGGTAATGCCCAGCCGCGCCAGCATGGCTTTCATCTCATAGTCGTTGATATCGCCAAACTGCGGTGCGACCGTTTCAGCTACCTGTTCAATAACGGTGAAGTCGTCTTCCATTGCCGGATTTTGAGACAGAAAGGCGATTTTAAGGTTCGGGTTTATTGAGACGATGCCCGCGTCAGGTTGCTCGATACCCGCAATGATTTTTAACAGGGTGCTTTTGCCGGTTCCGTTGATACCGACAATACCGATACGGTCCCTTTCGTTTAGATAGAGC
Organism: Oscillospiraceae bacterium MB24-C1; assembly: GCA_030913685.1. NCBI lineage: Bacteria > Bacillati > Bacillota > Clostridia > Eubacteriales > Oscillospiraceae > Oscillospiraceae bacterium MB24-C1. The sequence continues at coordinate 2,305,395 of CP133187.1, forward strand.
GAGGCATCCTGCAAAAGCTGCTTAGTCGCATAATTTTTAGAGATGTGTTCGGCGGATAATAGCATGGTTTCTCCTTATGATTGAGCGGCAGAAGGCCGCGTCTGGGTTTAATAGTAATTGTTATGACCCTATTATAGTATAAAATTGCCCACTTGTGTGCTAAATGTCATAATAACCTGTCTCGCTGCGGAAAATCGTCCAAAATGCTGGGAGATACAAGGGTAGAAAAGGGAAAAAAGACGTGGTATAATAGCCGCGTTCAGCTTTATACCGTCATGATGTCCAACGGCTCGCCGCTAACTCGGTATGCTGTCTTTTGACACAAAAACACTGTGCTGCCGTCGCGGCATTAAAATCTAAGGAGACCATATGAGCATATTAAATGTCAGCAATGTCAGTCACGGCTTTGGCGCGCGACAGATTCTAAAAGACGCTTCTTTTCGCCTGCTCAAAGGGGAGCACATCGGTCTGGTGGGCGCCAATGGCGAGGGCAAAACCACATTTCTCGATATCATTACAGGCAAGCGCATGCCTGACGAAGGTGAAATTTCGTGGTGTAATAATATCACGACCGGCTATCTAGACCAGTATAGCAGCCTTGAAAAAGGCAAGACCATTCGAGATATTTTGCGCGGGGCTTTTGCGCATATGTACACGCTTGAATCGGAGATGTTGGCGCTCTATGACAAAATGGGGGATTGCCCTGCCGAAGAGATGGACGCCCTCATGGTAGAAGTTGGTGATATTCAGGAGATTTTGGATCATAGCGGATTTTATACACTGGACACCAAGATTGAAGAGTACGCAAACGGCTTGGGGCTTGGCGAAATTGGCCTTGATCGCGATGTTTCAGAGCTTTCGGGTGGGCAGCGCGCCAAAATTCTGCTTACCAAGTTGCTGCTGGAAAACCCGATGATTCTTATTTTGGACGAGCCGACCAACTTTCTGGATGAGAACCACATCGCATGGCTCAAGCGCTTTTTACAAAACTATGAGAATGCGTTCGTCCTCGTCTCGCATGACATCCCGTTTTTAAATGATGTGGTCAACGTCATCTATCATGTTGAAAATGCGATACTGACCCGTTATACCGGAAACTATGACCAGTTTATGGCGCTCTACGAGGTCAGAAAGCGCCAACTTGAGCAGGCCTATGAAAAGCAGCAGAAGGAAATTGCTCAACTGGAGGATTTTGTTGCACGCAACAAGGCCCGCGTTGCTACGGCTAATATGGCGAAGAGCCGCCAGAAAAAGCTCGACAAGATGGATCTTATCGAGCTGGGTAAAGAAAAGATAAATCCGACCTTTTCGTTTACGCCCGCGCGCACGCCGGGGAGGGAGGTTATTGTGGCAAAGGGTCTGGTGCTCGGTTACGATGAACCGCTGACCCGCCCTGTGGATGTCATGCTGGAGCGCAACCAGAAGATTGCGGTGCGCGGTGTCAATGGTCTGGGCAAATCGACGCTGCTCAAAACGCTGTTGGGGCTGATATCCCCCATTGAAGGCTCGGTGGAACATGACCAATTTGTTGAAACGGGCTATTTTGAGCAGGAGGAAAGCCGAAGTGACCGCACAGCGTTAGAAGAGATTTGGAGCGAATTTCCCGGTATGACCAACGGCGAGGTGCGTGCGGCACTGGCCAAATGTGGTCTGACCACCGACCACATCACCACCCAGATGCGGGTGCTTTCGGGCGGCGAGAACGCCAAGGTTCGGCTGTGCAAGCTGATGCTGCGACCCATGAACCTGCTGGTACTTGACGAGCCGACCAACCATCTGGATGTTGACGCCAAGGAAGCGCTGAAAGAGGCGATCCGCGGCTATAAAGGCACTGTGCTGCTCGTTAGCCACGAGCCCGAGTTCTATTCCGATATTGTCTCAGACGTCTGGAATGTTGAGGACTGGACGACTAAGTTGGTTTGAAGATTCTACCTTATAAAGCGTCCCTTCGTTCTTAGTACATTGGCCTAAGAACGAGGGGGCGCTTTATGTTATGCGGCTGTGTGGTGCCTACTCAAAGGCAAAAATACAGATTTTAAACTTTAAAAAAACACAGTTTTGCCTAAATTTGTAATTAATATAAGGGCAAATGAAAGGGGGCCTTCAACTATGGTGAACAGCAAGAAAAAAGCATCCAGAATCAGGCTTATCATACAGGTTTTTATCTTTGTGCTTGTATTTCTGATTGCCATAAGCAAATGGATGGTGGAAAAGGGAATTAAAATTCCACTGTTGCCAAATGCATCGCTTCACGCAATTTGTCCTTTTGGCGGTGTAGCAACTATTTATGAATTTATCACGACGGGTGGATTTATCCAAAAAATACACAATTCGTCATTCATTTTGATGATTCTCAGCGTAATAACGGCAGTTTTGTTTGGCACGATATTCTGTGGATATATTTGTCCGTTCGGCTCCTTTCAGGAGTGGATTGGCAAACTAGGTAAAAAACTTTTCCCGAAAAAGTACAACCAGACGGTTCCCCAAAAATTAGACAGTACTTTAAGATATCTCAGATATGTGGTTTTGATCATGGTTGTGTATCATACTGCGAGTACAGCCAAGTTGGTTTTTCAGTCGATTGACCCGTATTATGCGCTGTTCAATTTCTTTACCGACGAGGTTGCTGTTTCCGCTTACATCATGCTCGGGTTGATCATGGTGCTGTCGCTCTTTATAGAACGGCCCTGGTGTAAATATCTTTGCCCATACGGTGCATTCTTGAGCCTGTTTAACCCCATTCGCGTTTTTAAACTTAAACGCAATAAAAGCACCTGTGTCGGCTGCAAAAAGTGCGACAGGGTTTGCCCGATGAATATTGAGGTTTCGAGCAAAGAGGTTATTGGCGATCTGCATTGCATCAGCTGCCACAAATGTACCAGTGAGGTTTCCTGTCCGATCAAAGATACCGTTAGCATCGCTTTCGGAAAGGAAGGTGTTCACATTGAAAATTAAGCCGCAGATTGCAGTTATTGTCACCATTGCAGTGTTTGCTTTCGGAATTACCGTTACATCCGTCTTAGGGCTTTGGAAAACCGAGTCGAGCAAAATTCCCGCCAAATTTAAGGAGCAGCAATATTCCGACCAATATAATCCCGCAGATATTCGAGGTTCCTACACCTTTTCAGAAATCAGCCGGCTTTATGATATTCCGTCAGAAGACTTATTTGCTGCTTTTGGAATTGACGCAACCCAAAAGCCCGATTTTAAGTGCAAAGATCTCGAGAGTATTTATGGCGATTCCGAGTTTGAAGTCGGAACTTCATCGGTAAAAATGTTCGCGGCCTATTATCTGGGGCTGCCATATGAGCCGAGCGAAGAAAGCTTTCTGCCGGATTCTGCCGCCAATATTCTGAATGAAAAAGGCAATATGACCGAGAGCCAGCGCGAATATCTGAGCAACCATACAGTTCCATCAGATTAATGGCGAGTTCAAGCAACGGAAGGTACCAGGCGTTTTCCGTTTACCAAGGCTAAAAGTAAGTGTTTGTTTTAAAAAGCGATTCTCGCCCGTGGGTGAGAATCGCTTTTTAAATAAGTTTTCCCATATTGGTACAGGAGATTGCGCATGAAAACGCCCGCTAATCTCGCGTGGGAATAACTGCACCTTTGGAGGCTGTCGATACGCTGTGCCGATAGTGGTAGAGATAACCCTCGACTGGCAAAGGGGCGGGGCGGGTTGCCTCTTGCCGGCGCGCCTCAAAGTCCACGTCTGGTGCGTCGATGGTTCCTCGGCTTACATCAACATGGATGATGTCTCCGTCACGCAGGTAAGCGATTGGGCCGCCGTCATATGCCTCAGGACAGATGTGCCCGACGAAGCACCCGTTGTTCGAGCCCGAGAAGCGGCCGTCGGTGATGACGCATACCTTATTGCCCAGCTTCATCCCCACCAGCAGCTTCATGGCCTTGTACATTTCCGGCATGCCCGGGCCGCCCTTGGGCCCCTCGTTGCGAATGACCACCACCTCACCGGCTAGTACCTGATGATTGCGGATGCCGTGAAGCGCATCCTGTTCATTTTCAAATATTTTGGCGGGGCCAGTAAAAGTCAGTGCGTCGTCCGGAATCGCCGAAGGCTTCGTTACAGCACCGTCCGGTGCAAGATTGCCTCTCAAAATCGCAATGCCGCCGCGCGTATGTACAGGGTTATCAAAACGCCGAATGACGTCGGGATTATAGTTTTTAAAGGCGGTAAGATTTTCTGAGACCGTCTTTGCCGTGCAGGTGAGGCAGCTCAAGTCGAGCCGGTCGCTCAGAGACTGCATGATAGCAGGAATGCCACCCGCCTCGTAAAAATCGAGCAGGGTATATTGACCCGCCGGAATCATCGGCACGAGATGCGGTATCTCCTTGCCGACCGAGCCAAGCTCAAAGATGTCGAGGTCGATACCCGCCGCATAAGCCAGTGCGAGAATATGTAGCACCATATTGGTCGAGCCGCCGATAGCGGAATTCACTTTGATGGCATTGCAGATTGAAGCTTTTGTTATAACGTCGCGCGCGCAGATGCCCTTTTGCAACAGCGTCATGACGGCGGCGCCGCTCTCGAACGCGATGCTGAGCCGCCGGCTGTAAACCGCCGGAATGGCAGCGCTACCGGGCAGCGACATCCCCATGGCTTCAGCAAGGCAACCCATTGTATTCGCTGTTCCGAGCATTGCGCAGGAGCCGATTGTTGGTACAGCGTTATCCTCAATCCAGTCGAATTTTTCATGGTCGATAATGCCGGCTTTTAGAGCGCCCTCCGACTGTTGTATGATCGAATGGTCGATGTATTCGCCGCCGTAGGGATTGCCCTCCTTCATTCTGCCGGGCAGGGTGGGGCCGCCGTTTAAAAAGACGGTGGGCAGGTTCACTCGAAGTGCGCCGAGCAGCATTCCCGGTACAATTTTGTCGCAGGAGCCAAGAATGACGAGTGCGTCAAGGCGGTGGGCTTCCACCATCGCCTCAATGTCGTTGGCGATCATTTCTCGAGCGGGCAGAATATATTTCATACCCTTGTGCCCCATGGCTATTCCGTCGCATGCACCGATGGTTCCAAACTCAATCGGCGTACCGCCCGCCGCGTAGACCCCCTCCTTGACCCGCTGCGTCAGCTGGTTTAAAATGACATGCCCCGGGCAGATGGAATTGTAAGAATTGACCACTGCGACGATGGGCTTTTTTAACTCATCTGCACTGAAACCGGATGATTTGTAAAGCGCTCTGACATTTGCCCATTCCGGTCCGTCTAAAATATCACTGCTTCTAATCATTTTTATTTCTCCATTTTCGCAAGCAGCTTTTGCGCTGCCGGTCGCTGTTTCTTGCTACATACTGCCATAAAAAACCGATACTGCCGCCATTATACAACCTTATATCAAACGGCGCAACCCGAAAGGCAGCAAATAACGCATTATCACCACGGTGATAATGCGTTAGCTTTGGTTGGGTTGATTCTGGGCACGGTGACCGGTATAATGTTTATAAATTAGGATAAAAACGAGGTAATTATGATGGAAAGCTTTGCTGATCTGGCACGAAGGCGCTATTCTGTGCGCAAATTTGCAAAAAAGCCCGTAGAACCTGAGCTTTTGGAGAAGGTGCTGCAAGCTGCCATGCTGGCGCCAACCGCCAAAAACTATCAGTCTCAGCGCATTATTGTCGCCACAAGCGAGGAGTCTGTCGCCCGGCTGAGAGCGTGTACGCAGTGCCATTTTGGCGCACCGGTCTTGATGATTCTGGCCTTTGACACCGCAAAAGCCTCAGTTCGGGCAACGGATGGAAAAAACTGTGGCGAACAAGATATTATGATTGCGGCGGATCATATGATGCTGCAGGCAGCAGATCTCGGCCTTGGGACGACGTTTGTAGGGCTGTATGATGAGAAGGCCCTGCGGGAAGCATTTCCGCAGCTGCAAGGCCTGACTGTAGAGGGGCTGATGGTGTTGGGGTACCCAGCCGAAGATGCAAAACCCTCAAAGCTACACTACGAAAGCCTGCCAATGGAGCAGGTAGTTACGCGCGTTTGATGCAGCGCAGGGAGCCAAGACGATTTTAATCGTTGAAATCCCGGGTTAAAATATCACTTTTTTGCAGGAATTCATCTACGGTTTTAAATTGAAGCCGGTTCATAATCTCGATGACATAAGGGTTGTCCAAAGGCGTGCTGTATGGGGCTTCTAGTGCATATTGGTCAACAAACCCTGTCCCTGTGTCTGTGTCGAGAACTCTTTTGGGGCCGCCCACACATCCACCAATGCAGCCCATGCCTTCGTAAAAATTGCCCTTGATATCATTATTTAAAATGGCTGTCAGCAGCTCTTTGCATTCTTTGACACCGTTTGCATAAACAGGCTTTAGTTCCCTGTCGACCTGTAATCTTTTAGCGGAAAGAGAAACGGCCTCGCTCACGCCGCCGGTTCTGGCGTAAAGCCTGCCCAATGCTGAAGAATGTTCTTTGGTCGTTTCTTCCAACTTTGAAAAATCGACCTGGAATGCTTCAAAGATGTCTTTTAGCTCTTGAAAAGTTAAGACGCAATCAACGGCGCCGGCAATTCCTTTTTCTCTAGATTCTGCTTTTTTCGCAAGACAGGGGCCAATGAAAATTGTTTTGCATTCGGGATTGAGCTGCTTGACGATTCTTCCCGCCGCAATCATGGGCGAAACAGCGGGCGGAAGATGCTCAACAATATCGGCATAGTTTCTTTTAATAAGCGAAATCCAGATTGGGCAGCAGCAGCTCGTCAATTGAAACGTTTTATTCTCGCTATTCTTTTTAAATTCCAAGGCTTCTTTCAAAGTTAAGATGTCGGCAAATGTCGCCACTTCCACCATGCCTGCAAAGCCGATTTGTTTTAATGCGGTTCTAATTTTTGATGGGGTAGCCGCTTCCCCGAACTGCCCGACAAAAGCTGGCGCCATCAGCGCATATACGCTTTCATCAGATTGCTTTAGAATTTCGATCGCCTTGATAATATCCCGGCTTTGTTCGAGGTTGTGCTCTTCACAGGCGTCAATACATTCATGGCATCCGGTACATTTTTGGGGGTCAAAAGAGATGGCCCCGTTTTTTATTTCCACCGCGTCAAAAAGGCAAGCCGCAACACAGCTTTTATCAGTGCAGGCGCATTCGCCAGTTTTCCAAACCAATGGGTGGCTATCAGGGTGCAGCAAACAGTCCATATGGGTTTTATCATAGTTCAGCCCCGACAAATTGACCGGCTTATTTTGTGCTTTGTCATGCGCCAGCTTTTGATACAACTCTTCAAAGGTCATAATAGCTCCTTTTGTTTATAAGAGATCGTGATATTCCATAGTCTTTCCCGCTTTGCCTGTAATAATTGCCTTTTTCGGTAAGAAATACTCTAAACCCGTGCACTTGCCATTTGACAGAGTATATAACAACACCCCAATCGTTATTCCGATCTCATACGGCATAACATTGGGGTGTTTTGCTCAGTTTAATGGATAATTTAACGGTCTATTCGGTAAATAACGGCGTTGATAAATAACGCTCGCCAGTATCGGGCAGAATGACAACAATGACTTTACCCGCGTTCTCGGGGCGCTTTGCCAACTCAGTCGCCGCCCAGACCGCCGCGCCCGAAGAAATGCCAACGAGAAGTCCTTCAGCTTTAGAAATCGCTTTACCTGTCGCAAATGCATCTTCATTTTTTACACGAATAATCTCGTCATAAATAGACCTGTTCAATACAGCGGGAACAAATCCCGCACCAATGCCTTGAATTTTATGGGGACCCGCTTTGCCTTCGGAAAGCACTGGGGAATCGTTTGGCTCGACCGCCACCACTTTAATGTCAGGGTTCTGAGCTTTTAAAAATGCGCCAGTGCCGCTCAGGGTGCCGCCCGTACCCACACCTGCGACCAGAAAATCAATCTTGCCGTCGGTGTCGACCCAAATTTCGGGGCCGGTTGTTGCCTTGTGTACTGCGGGGTTTGCGGGGTTGACAAACTGCCCGGGAATGAAAGCGCTGGGGGTTTCTTTAGCCAGTTCTTCAGCCTTGGCAATAGCACCGGACATGCCCTTTGCGCCTTCTGTTAACACCAGCTCGGCACCGTAGGCCTTGAGCAGGTTTCTGCGTTCAACACTCATCGTGTCGGGCATGGTGAGAATAATGCGATAGCCGCGCGCTGCTGCGACTGACGCCAGACCGATGCCGGTGTTGCCGCTTGTTGGCTCAATAATGACCGAGCCGGACTTTAAAAGGCCTTTAGCTTCGGCGTCGTCAACCATGGCCTTGGCAATTCTGTCCTTGACGCTGCCGGCCGGATTGAAATATTCAAGCTTACCGATGATTGTGGCGCGCAGGGCGTGTTGCTTCTCATAGTTTGAAAGCTCGAGCAGGGGAGTTTTTCCGATCAGGTCAGTTAAATTCTTATAAACATTAGACATGGTGGGACCTCCTGAAATCTTTTCTCATAATTCATATATGTTTAATATGTAATATAATATAGCAAGTGTTTTTTAAATTGTCAACACTTTTTTTATTGCGCAATTGACCAGGGAGTCGCACGTCCATAAAACCGGGGCAGGGCTTAAATAATCTTGACAAAGCGCATTTTTATACTTATTATCTAAACCATATCAATTATATATGAAAAGAGTGACCAGATGAGAATATCCGCAAAGGGTCGTTATGCGTTGGCGGCGGTTATCAATATGGCGCAACGGTATCATAACGGCGAATATATCACCCTGCTTAGCATTTCTGAAACGCTGGGCATATCCAAAATATATTTAGAGCAGGTGTTCTCGTTGCTTAAACGGGAAGCGCTTGTGCAGTCAATTAAGGGCGCACAGGGTGGTTATCAGCTGACGCGGGCGCCGGGGCAGATAACAGTGCTGGAGGTTCTGATGGCTGTCGAGCAAGCCCTGTTTGAGTCGGCGCAAGAGACGGTGCAGGAAAAGGCACCCGATATAGAGACCGCCCTGCAGCTATCGGCGTTTGGTGTACTGGATAAGACGATTAGAGAAACGTTAGGTGGCATTGTGATTGCGGACCTTGTTAAGGAGGCGGAGAAGCACAAGCCGGAACAAGCGATGATGTTTTACATCTAATGTTCCGGAGCCTTAAACCGGGGTGATTACATCGGAATGCACGCTGGTAAATGGTTTGATAAACAGGGGCTGATGGTTTTTGCGCCCACTATCAAGGGGGCGGAGGCTTCTGCTTTTGAGTGGATAAAAGGTAAAATAGATTGATGCGTATAAAAGACGGTGAACGGACTGAATAAAGTCCGTTCACCGTCTTTTTTATGAGCTCTGAACTATATGCCGGTGGTACCGCCGTACAACGAGAGTACTCAGGTCGGATTTTCATTATCATAATGGCAGCGAGAGGGGATGTGGTATTCTCGGATTTTATATTGCAGTTGCCGCCGGGAGATACCAAGATATTCCGCCGTCTTGCCGCGGTGATTATTGCAGGCCAGCAAAGCGGCCAAAACCTTTTCCTTGCTCAGCCTACCGGAACCCAACTTTGGCAAAACGCGCTGATTGGGGGGCTCATGGGCGGGGGCTTTTTCGCCCAGCATGCCGACGGGAATGCTGTTGATTTCAGTTGTAGAAGAAGGGGTCATAACCACCATGCGCTCGACGAAATTGCGAATTTCGCGCACGTTACCCGGCCACTGGTAGCTGCGAACTTCTGCCAAAACCTCTTCAGAAAAACTCTTTTTAAGATTATATTTCTGACAGAAATAGTGCAAAAAATGCAGACAAAGCGGCACAATATCCTCTTTGCGGTTGCGCAAGGGCGGAATGGTTAGTGGAATTACATGGAGCCGGTAATAGAGGTCTTCACGGAAGGCCCCCTGATGCACCAGATCGGTCAACGACTGATTTGTCGCGGTGATAAGCCGAAAATCCACCTTCTTGGGCCGTATAGCACCGATGCGCTGAATGCTTTTTTCTTCGATCATGCGCAGCACCTTGCCCTGTATGCTCAGGGGCAGTGAATTGACTTCGTCAAGAAAAAGGGTGCCGCCGTCAGCCGCCTCAGCCAGACCGATTTTACCATCTTTATTTGCACCGGTGAAGCTGCCCTTCTCGTAACCAAACAGTTCGGCCTCGATCAGATTTTCTGGGAAAGCGGCACAGTTGACGGTGATCAGCGGCTTGTCGCTACGATTGCTGTGCTCATGGATAAAATCGGCGATCACCTCTTTGCCGCTGCCGGACTCGCCGTAAAGCAGCACGGTGGAATCAAGCGGCGCGATGCTGTTAGCCACCGAGAGAAGCTGCTTGATCTCCTCGCTTTTGGCGATAATACTGACTTTTTCAGCCTTTGGCGAGATATTAGAATCTCGATTGAGAATTTTATTCTGTTTAAGCAGGGTGTGATAAAGATTTTCAAAATCTGCAATATCCTGCAGCATGGTGACAACATATTTGACGTTACCAAAGCCGTCAAAAATCGGGGTTCCGGTTACAATTCGCATCCGGGTTGGCCCGTCAATTTTCTGAAAATCTTGATAATATTGCAGCCGGCTGATTCGCCGTTTTTTCTGGCAGACAAGATCAAAAACGCAGACGTCAATAAAACTTGTGAAATCATGGACGTTCATCAAAAGATAGTCTTTGCGGGGGATGTTTCTCCAGTTGATCATCACGGTGTTGACAAAGATAAAATTTCCCTGCGCATCATATACGGCTATGCCGGCATCAATATTGTCCAACACCACCGTGAAAGGCAGAAGCTCGGACAAATCATCAAAATGCGTCAACTCCTGCATTTGATCGCTCCTTCCGCTGAAATGATTTTGTAAACATTTTACCACATAAAATCGCTCGTTTAAAGCGGGAGTCATGACAACCAGACAAAGTGGCAATGGACCCAAGCCGGCGATTGCGCTGTCGCCTGTGAGCGGTCAACACAATAAAGCGCGTCCCAAAATAAAAGCAGAGATGCGTTACCGGAGTGTGACGGTTTGGCTGATTGCAGCCGATGGTACATTTACCCTTTGTGGCTGTGACGGCTTTTCAAACTTTTTGCCGTCACTCTGTCAAACAAAACCACTTGTCGCCAAGACTACCCGCGCCTTTAAAACGCGGGTAGTTTTGTGACTTTGGGCCCGGGCTGATAAAACCAGTACGGGTAAAATTGGCATCAGAGTTGCGGAAAAGAGTAGAATATAGCCAAGAATCAGATCATTTCACAGAAGGTCTGTATGCGTGTTCTGATCTGCTCATAGCTGGTGTTTTGCTGGTCGATTTCAATGGTCAGACAAGGCAGGTCTGCGTCGCGCAGGTCAGCCACGATATGGGGCAGATCGTATTCTTCGGGGTCACAGAACTTCATCAGGCAGGCGACAACGCCGGTGGCGTCGTTTTCCTTGCACATGTCCGCCAGCATTTTGCCGCGCGGCTTGCCCAGCTCATGGGCGAGACTGCACCCATAGCGCGCATTCCATTGCAGCGCCAAGCGCTTGAGACCGCCGCCACCTTTTAAAGGCGTATCGGTACGAAACTGGCGCATCTCCTGTGCCAAATCGTCCGCGACAATGGCGATGTTATTTTCGGTGAAGATATCTAAGAGTGCGTCCGGCTCACAGGTGATGCCGGTGAGCACAACCTTTTTGCCACTGAATTTGTAAACAGGCAGCGCTTTGAGCGCTTCGATAATCTCGCGCACAATGGCGGTATGCTCGCTCTTTTCATAGAAGAGTGCGCTCTTCATGACGGCGTGGCGAACGTGTGGTGTCACCACATCAAGGTGATCGTTTGCCACCTGGGCAAACTCGCGCATGACAGCGTTGTGTTCGTTATAAATTACGATGCTTTGTCCCAGCGCTTTTTCGTTCATCATCATACCGGTGATGGTGCTGAGCATTGAGAGCACATTCTCATACTCGCTGATGAGGTAATCAACACTGGCGGGGGATTTGCGGTTCTGGGGGTAGACGATCGGAATCATCGGAATGCTGGAAACACCGAAACGCCAGTTCTGGGTCATGCAGCGGAAGGTGTCACACAAAGCGGGGATGATGACGGCCGAAAGACCCTGATAAGTACCGCGCAGGCCAAGCTCCAGCGTCGACTGCATGATGGGGCAGGCAAACGCGGGCAGGTAGCTTTTGACCAACTTTAGCTCCGTCTTACCGCCCCAGAGGCCGAACGGAATCATGCCGGAGGCGTGAACCAGCTCTTCGGGTGTGTAGACGGGGAAACATCCAATTACTTTTTTACCCTGGGAAAGATAGTAATCTAACCGGGCACGGGGGTTTTCGCACGCGCTTTTAAGCAGCGCGATATTGCTATTTAAATTAGCCATTGGATATCGCCTCCTTGTTCTGTCTCATGACTTCCACCAGACCCTGAATGCGTGTTTCAAACTGGGCCTCGCTATAGTTGCGGTAATCGGCCTGATCGCCGTCAAAGGAGGTGAAAGGGATACCGGTTCTGGCCGAAATCTGGCGTTGGACCTCCATCATCTGGCAGTCCATAACCTTGCAACTGCGGTTGACGTGATAAATGGTACCCTCGCAGCCGAATTTCTCCAGAGCTTCTATGCGGCGCGCGATCATCGTTGTCGCATTGTCGCCGTTGGTTGAAGCGAAGCAGTAGGCGCGTGCCATGCCGTCCAAATCTTCATACTCGATGGCCCACGCCTTACCATAGCTGGAAGCCACCATGTTGATGCCGTGTTTTTTTAGCGTACGCAGGTTGTGGCCTAAATAGGGCCAGCAGGCGATACCATCCCACGAGACGCGGAACTGCTCTTCCACTGGGAAGGTTGAGGTACCGTTTTTGATATGTTGCTCAATCTCATCGTTGAGCTGCTGCAAAACGGCGGTGGAGGATTCCTTGCCGCGATTGCACACCATGGCGGACATGTAGTTGAAAAGCTCAAAACCGCTCAAAGGAGAGGGCTTTCTGTCCAACAGGTTGTTCGCACGCTCCCAGAGATAGCTGTTACGTTGCGAGATTTCCATGATCTTTTTAAAGCGCTCTTCATCCCAAGTCTTGCCGGTAAAGGCGCAGAGATCTTCAATCAACTTGTCAATCTGCGCGCGGACATAACGCACGCGGGTTTCGGTGACATAGTCGTAAGCGTTGTAGCAGGTATCAATAAAGAAAACTGGAATATCCATCTGCTTGGCGAGATTTTCATACCACTTGGTCAGCTGATTGCAGATGTTATTGGTCAGCAGCAGAAAATCGGGCTTGATCATCTTGCCGCCGTCGGGCAGCTCGACGTTGCTTTCGCCGTTTAAGACCGAGGCGTAGGCCAGATTGACCTTGGCGTAGGCGCACAGGTCATTGGAGTAGCCCAGCGGGCCCTCGCACTCTTGCAAAAACGGGTCGGCCTGATGGCGGGCGGCGATGCCGGCCGAGTGGTTTTCAGGGTAGAGAATGTTAAGCCCCAGTGTCTCCGCAATCTCCTGCGGGAAGATGGAGGCAGACCAACCGACCTTTTCGCCGTTTTCTTTGGCGATTCGGGCGTTTTCAAACAGTGCGTTTGTTTGTTCGCCCAGCATAATCATCGACTTGGGCTTGGGGCGTTTAGGCTTTGGTGCGGGTGCTGCAGCAGTATCGGTAGCAGCGGTATTTTCTTTAAGTGTAGCGTTTTCGCTCATGATACTTTACCTTCTCCCTTTAAGTATTTTTCCCATGCCAGCACAGCAGCGCCAATGGCACCGGCCGACTGGCAAAGCGGATGTACTAGAACTGGGCAGCCCAGCTCCCGCGACATCGCATGTACAACACCGACATTGAGTGCGACGCCGCCGCTCATGGCGACGTTTTGGCTGCGGCCTAGCCGCAGCGCCATACCCACGACGCGCTTGGCGACTGAGTTGTGGATTCCGGCGGCGATATCCTCGATGGGAATGTTTGAGGAAAGCTGTGAGATGACCTCGGACTCGGCAAAGACGGTGCAGGTGTTGCTGATAGCGACCGGACGCGTCGACTTTTCGGAGACCGGGCCGAGATCGTTAATATCGACATTTAAAACTCTGGCCATGACATCTAAAAACCGACCGGTGCCTGCCGCGCATTTATCATTCATCTGAAATGCGAGCATTTGCCCCCGAGGGCTGATTTTGATGGCCTTGGCGTCCTGACCGCCGATATCGATAATGGTATCGGCAGTGGGCAGCAGATAATGAATCCCCTTGGCGTGACAGCTCAGTTCGCTGATTTGATCGTCGGCGTAGTCACAGTTCATGCGTCCGTAGCCGGTGACGATGGTATAGCTGATATCCTGCGGGGTCAGGCCGGAGATTTCAAACACCTTTTCGCGTGCCTCTTTTGGCCCCACGGTGCCGGTGCCGAGCGGAACAACCACATGCGCGATGAGCTCGTTTCCATCCCGTAAAATTACTGCCTTGCTCGAGGTGGAACCGATGTCAATTCCAAAGGTATACATGGGACGGCGTCCCCTTTCGTTTATACTATTTGATGTTGCCGGCTTCACGCATGGCTTTAATATCGTCGTCGGTATAGCCGAGCTCTTTTAACACTTCGTTATTGTCACAGCCGATTGGGCCCGAGGTGTTGCAGGGGATGGCCGCCGGATCAATAGAGCCAAAATGAACAGGCCCGTTAGCAAATACGGTTTTAGTTCCGTCCGAATATTCGTGGAAATAGGTGTAATGGTTTGCCTGAACCTGCGGATCGTAGGGAACGTCCTTGAAATGGTACAAAATCTCGTGGGGGAGGTCGTGCTTATCCAACAGTTCATGCCAGTAAGAGACCGGCTGTTCCATAAATTTTTTATCGAAGATTTTGGTGAGTTCTTCTCTGTTTTTATAATAGGCCTCCGATGTAGAAAACCGCGGATCGGTTGCGATTTCGGGCATTCCGATAACCTCGCAGAACTCGGGGAAACGCCGGTAGTCGATAACAGCAAGATAGAACCATTCGCCGTCCGAGCCTTGATAGGTATTGCTGCCGGCATGCCCGCAGTCGTAGCGGTCACGCGGAAGTTTTCGACCGTTAAAGCCGTTTAAAAGACCGGTGCAAAGGATGAAGGTGCCTGCCTGAAGCAGCGAGACGTCGACCTTGTCGCCCTTACCAGTGACGCTTCTTTTATAAAGCGCCGCAGCGATTCCGCCTGATAATGCAACTGCCACACTGTGGTCGCCGATGCCGCCAACGGGTACGAGCGGGGGGCCGCCAGCCGGGGCAAGGTCAGCCATCAGGCCGGTTCTGGAAAAGAAGACGGTGTAGTCGTAACCGGGACGATCTTTCTCCGGACCCTTTTCACCGTAGCCGAGCACTGAGGCGTGAATCAGGCGAGGGAACTTCTCTTTGAGCTGTTCGTAGGTGAGGCCCATCGGCTCTAGTGCCTGAACGCGGTAATTGGTGACGAGTACGTCCGCCGTAGCCAAAAGCTTCATCATGGCTTCGCTGCCTTCGGGGGTGCGCATATTCAAGGAGACAAAGCGCTTGTTGAGGTTTTGCATATCGAAGTTGGGGTTTGCGTCCTTTGTGCAGGGGGAGAGCGTGGTGCCGGCCTGTTTGCGCCATGCGTCACCATTCATCGATTCGACTTTTATAACATCGGCACCCCACTCAGCAAGAATTCTCGCCGTCATCGGGCCTGCCAGCATAGTGGATAGCTCCACAACTTTAATGCCTTCCATTGGTTTCATAAGAATGTCCTCCTCTAAAAATGTTTTTAGAAACCCCAGACGGGGTGTTTTATTGGCCTTTGAAATTTACTGGTCGTTTTTCTAAAAACGCCGCTGTGCCTTCTTTGCGATCTTCAGTGCTAAAGGCGACGGTCTGGGCGAGTCTTTCGATCATCAGCCCGGTGTTTATATCGGTCTCGCTACCGGTGTTGATGGCAATTTTGCTCATCATGATCGCCACCGGACCCTTCGCCATGATCTGTCCGGCCATTGTCTCAGCCTCGGCCATCAGCGCCTCGCGGTTGTCCTCGGTGACTTTGTTGACAAGGCCGATTGAGCAAGCCTCCTCCGCGCCGATGATCCGTCCGGTGAAGATCAGCTCTTTCGCCTTTCCGATTCCGACCAGCCGCGGCAGGCGCTGTGTCCCGCCCGCCCCTGGGATGATGCCCAGATTGGTCTCTGGCTGGCCAAACTTTGACCTTCTGGTTGCGATGCGGATATCGCAGGCCATTGCCAGCTCGCAGCCGCCGCCGAGTGCGTAGCCGTTGATAGCGCAGATAACCGGTTTATACAGATCCTCCAGCGCCTTGAGGGAGAGTGACGCTGTGGCTTGCAACATTTTTAAATATGCACGATTGTGAATTTCCTTAATGTCGGCGCCGCTGGCCAGTGCCTTGTCCCCGGCGCCGCTGACGATGACCACCTTAACTGAGTCGTCGTCGCGGGCTAACTGTGTTGCGGTACGGATCTCGTTCCACATCTCAGGGCTCAGAGCGTTGCGGACGTCGGGGCGGTTCAAAGTCAGGTGCAAAATTCCGTCGTGGTTTTCGTACAGTATGTTCTCGAATTTCATTTAAATATCACCGTCTCTCTTTATAGCTTCGAGTTTTGTTTATGCCCTTGGGGTTGGTTATGTCCAAGGGGGTGGAATGCTTATCTCAGCTTGATGCACAGTAGTAAGGCCCTCTCCCTTATTAAAAAGGCGCGTTTTTAGGCGAGATATCGCCATCGTCGACCCGTTTGATGTAAACGATATTTGCGTCCCATTCGCCGAGTATTTGACCGGCGACCGGGCCTGTGTCCCAATGCGTCAGCGCTACAACCCGCAACCCTTCAAGATTTTTGACCATTATTCCTGTGTCTCCTTTCTAATAGCAACGGACTGTTGATCCGGCACTTTCTATCTGTTATTGACATGCAAAAAGCATGCCAACATTAGCTAAGAGAAAATGAATTATAACGTCAGAAAAAAGAACGGACAATTAGGCCCATAGGTTTAGCCCGGTTGTCCGATGTTGATTTTAAGTGCCAAAATCGCCTATTTAAGCGCTTCTTCCGGAAGAATCATTGGAAATAAGATGCCATTGCACAGATTAAATGAATGTGCAAAACCGCTGTTTGGCACTGACAAACCACCCCTTCTTATGCGGATATTAACCTTGAAAAGGTATGCCTGCACAAAAACATGCTGAAATAGTAGTGGTGCGGTGCAAACAAAAGTGCAAATATTGCACTTTTGCACTTCACATTGCACATGAGTCCACTTCACACTTCACTGTTTTTTTAGATGTAATTAGCGAATAAAGGTGAAACTAACTTTTGAAAGTGCACAGAAATAGGCATCGTTATGCTTTTATTTGGGGTTAAGTAAGCCCATACCAGCGATTTTTCATAGCAGGTAAGAGTTGGCATCAATATTGCATGATAATTATTAAGACGCAATTATTGAAAAAAACGGGGCGTATCAGCAAGTTTGTGGAAGGAGATAAACGAATGGAAAACATCTATATCATGGGTGCTGTTCGTACAGCGGTTGGCAAATATGGGGGGGCGCTTAAAAGTGTTCCGGCGCATACACTGGGCGCGCTGGTCATTAAAGAAGCGCTGCGGCGCGCCAAGGTTGATGGTGCCATGGTTGACGAAGTCATTTTAGGCGAAGTGCGGCAAAGCACAGAAGCTTCTAATATTGCGAGATGTGCATTGCTTGAAGCAGGGCTGCCCGAATCGGTTCCCGGTTTTACGGTCAACCGGCTCTGTGCCTCGGCTATGCAGGCAATCCGCAACGGCTGCCAAGAAATTTGGTTGGGTGAGGCGGATGTCATTGTTGCAGGCGGTGCCGAGAACATGAGCCGTGCGCCGCAGTATCTGCGCAACGGCCGGTGGGGTGATGGGACGCTGACACTGGTTGACTCCAACATCGAGGCGGGTTCGACCGCCCAGCCGTATTCGGTTTACGGCAAGGAACTGAGCATGCCCAAGACAGCCGAAAATGTTGCTGAGCGCTTTAACATTTCGCGTGAAGCGCAGGACAGCTTTGCGGTTGAAAGTCAGCGACGCGCATTGGAGGCCATTGCGGCTGGTCATTTCAAGGCGGAGATCGTTCCCGTTGAGGTCAAATTAAAGAAAAGCACGACGGTATTTGACACTGATGAATTCCCCCGTGCAGGTACAACCATGGAGGCACTGGCGAAGCTAAAGCCCATTGTCAAGCCGGATGGCACCGTTACCGCCGGAAACTCCTGTGGGCGTAATGACGGCGCGGCGGCACTGGTGCTGATGTCGGAAAAAAAGGTTAAAGAAACCGGCCTAAAGCCGTTGGCAAGAATTGTGGATATTAGCCGCGTGGCGCTTGAACCTGCCATTATGGGCTATGGTCCGGTGCCAGCCACCCGCAAAATTCTTGAGCGCACCGGCATCTCTCTGGAACAGATTGATCTGGTGGAGTTAAACGAAGCCTTTGCTTCACAGTCGGTCGCCTGCATCCGCGATTTGGGGCTGGACCCCGCCAAGGTTAATATTAACGGCGGCGCCATTGCGCTGGGACATCCGCTGGGCTGCACCGGGACCCGTCTTGTTGTGACGCTGCTACATAATCTTCAGCGCACCGGTGGCCGCTTTGGTCTCGCTACACTGTGTATTGGTGGCGGGCAAGCGATGGCAACTATTATCGAGCGGTTAGATTAGCTTTGCATCTTTGTAGGCATTTATTATAAGGGGGTATTTTTTATGACTATTGATCAGGTTAAGACCATTGCTGTTATCGGTGCGGGTGCAATGGGCCAGCAAATCGCCATGAACACCGTTTTGAATGGCCGGGCGCACGACTATAAAGTTATTCTTTGTGACTCTTTTCCCGCCGCCGTGGAAAAAGCGCAAGATTGGGCTGCCGACTATCTGGCGGGGCGGGTGGCCAAGGGCCGTATCACGCAGGAAGAAGCCGACAAGGTGACGGCCAACTTTTCGTTTTCTCAGGATGTAGACGCTTCAGCCGCACAGGCGGATCTTATTATTGAAGCAATTATTGAAAACCTGGATATCAAGCGCGATCTTTTTGAACGTATCAGCAGAATATGCAAGCCCGATACCATTCTGGCCACCAACAGCTCTAATATGGTCAGCTCGAAGTTTGACGATGTGACGCTTAGCCCTGAACGCCTATTGAACATCCATTATTTCAACCCTGCTCTGGTTATGCAACTCGTAGAAATCGTACGCGGCCCACATACATTGGAGGACGCGATTCAAACCGCTTGTGCGTTCGCACGCAATACGGGCAAAAAGCCCATTATTATTAATAAAGAAATTCCGGGCTTCGTTGCTAATCGCATCAACGCGGCAGTGACCAGAGAGGCTTGTCTGCTGCTAGAGAAGGGAATTGCCTCGGTTGAGGATATTGATACTGCGTGTGAGAAAGGGCTTGGCTATCCGATGGGCCCGTTCCGTTTGATGGATCTGACGGGTATCGACGTCAATTATTATGTCCGTCGAGACCGCTATGCAGAGAGCGGTGACGAATATGACAAGCCCAGCCCACTTGTGATCGAAAAGTATAAGAAAGGCGAGTTTGGCAAGAAAACCGGCAAGGGATGGTACGATTACAGCACGAAAAAGGAATAAGCATTCATGAAGTGTCAGTTTTATAAACAGTCATTTCTTGAAAGGAAATCCTGCTTTAAACTTCAAAGGCTCTGCGCGGTTGGCAGGGGTAATCACATAAGAGTCTTGAAGTGTTAAAATGAAACATCGTTGAGTAGTTTGATTAAGACTTCTCAACGATGTTTTTTGTTGTGATGGGCAGAGTGTAGGGCTGATGGGTGTGTAAAGCTAATTTTCAAATATGTATAATAACTGGAAATAAAATTATGCATATATACTAAAAAATATGTTGAGTATTAATGATATGTTGTAACATATTTGCGAATATGCTAAAATTCTATCACAGGGATAGGATATGATGGCAGTCTATATCTTTTATCCGAGTTTCTGCGGTAAATGCGCGAAAAATTGAGCGGCGCCGGGGGGTGCGCTTTATATGGGGGGATGGCTTCGCATTCAGAAAGCCTTACGGGTTAAGCTTCTGAGCGAGGTCTAGCACACATCCGGTATTCGTCCGCTTAAAGAAAAGGACGGAAATGAAAATGAAAAGCATTAAATCAAAGATTATGACCGCAATCATTTTATTGGTGTGCATTTCGCTTACGGTGGTAGGGGGCACGGCTATTGTTTTAAATTACGGTAGTACGTTAAATCTCATCCACAAAATCATGCAGGAAACAACGGTTCTGGCTGCCGAGCGGGTTTCCTTTGAGCTGCAAAAGTACCAGAGCATAGCAATTGAGGTGGGATGTACACCTCGGCTTGCAAACCCTGCCGCATTGGTGACCGACAAGCGTAATATCATTTCACAGCGAGCACAATTGCATGGTTTTTCGAAGGGGAATATCATTGACGCTTCTGGCACGGGCATGTTGGACGGAAAGGATTACAGCGAGGAGGATTATTTCAAGACGGTCATGAAGGGTGAAACCTTTATATCGGAGCCTTCTCTTGATGAGACGACCAACGAAAAAACAATTGTTGTCGCTGCACCGCTCTGGAAGGAAGGTGTTCACGGCACCAGTGTAGTCGGTGTGGTATACTTTGTGCCGCCGGAGACATTCTTAAATGATATCATGGCTTCTATTCAGGTCAGTGACAACAGCAGTGCATATATGATCGACACCGCTGGTAATACGATTGCACATGTTGATGGCGATGCAATGGAAATCGGGGATAACGTAGGGGTTGCGGCACAAAGCAATGCTTCTCTTTCAAAGCTAGCGCAGGTGCATATCGCCATGCAAAGCGGCGAAACTGACTTTATTTCCTGCACATGGGGCGGTGGCATGCGTTATATGGCTTATGCGCCGGTGGCAGGCACCAATGGCTGGAGTATCGCGATACATGCCCCTGCAATGGACTTTATCAAGGACGCGTTGACTGCTGCGCTGGCAACGGTGGTGCTGTTGGGAATAGCGCTGGTGGTTTCGGTTATCATTGCGGGTAAGGTTTCCAAACGGATAGCAGGACCGGTCATGTTGTGCGCCAACCGGCTATCTAGTTTGGCCGAGGGTGACTTGCATTCCGACGTGCCGGTTATTTCTACCCGGGACGAAACGAGCAAGCTTGCAGCAGCAACCGAGCGCATCACGCTGACACAGCGAGCCATAATCAATGATATCAACAGGGTGCTGGGCGCAATGGCGGATGGCGACCTGACGCTGAAGGCTGAGGCTGATTTTCCGGGAGATCTCGCCGAGATTGAAAAAGCCATGTCCAGAATTATGACTTCGCTGAACCAAACGCTTTTGCAGATTAATATTGCTTCGAACGAAGTGGCTGGCGGTTCCGGTCAGGTTTCTGCCGGGGCACAGGCACTCAGCCAAGGGGCGACCGAACAGGCCGCGGCCATAGAGCAGCTTTCGGCAACGGTGGAGTCGATCTCGACACAGATCAAAGACAGCGCCCAAAACGCGCGTGAGGCAGGCCAACTTTCTGAGCAGTCCGGCACCGGCGTCTATGAGAGCAACGCGCAGATGGTGTACATGATTTCAGCGATGAACGAAATTGCCGGCGCTTCAAATGAGATCAGCAAGATTATCAAGACGATAGACGACATTGCCTTTCAGACCAATATTCTTGCACTCAACGCAGCGGTTGAAGCCGCGCGTGCGGGCGAGGCCGGTAAGGGCTTTGCTGTCGTGGCCGATGAGGTGCGCAATTTAGCAGGTAAGAGCGCCGAAGCGGCTAAGAGCACGACGACACTGATCGAAAGTGCTATAACCGCTGTTCAAAAGGGCACCAAAATTGCGGATGAAACCGCAAAATCACTCAACGAAGTAGTGGATCAGGCCGCCAGCGCCAGCAAAAAGGTGCAGGCAATTGCGGCGGTGTCTGAAAATCAGGCCGCGCAGGTTGTTCAGATTACGCAGGGCATTGATCAAATTTCGGTGGTCATTCAGACAAACTCGGCAACCGCGCAACAGAGTGCGGCCGCTTCTGAAGAGCTTTCAGGGCAGGCACAGATGCTAAAAAGCCTGGTTGGTAGATTTAAACTGCAGGATGAAGCCGCTGTCATTACCGAAGCGGTTGTTTCAGAGCAGGAAGAGTACCAAGAAAATTTTCCACAGAACTTGTCGGATTTGAACGACGACTCAAAATATTAAAAAATGGTTTTCTAAATGGGTGCTTTACTTCTTGCGAGCAAAGCGCCCATTTTTACGCCGATTTTACAGGCTCAAAATTGTATTGCGGTGCTTGTGGTGATATACTAAGCATTAAAGCGAATTTATGGATATAATAGCAAGGCGGTTATATAGGTTTTCGACTATTTTCATAACAGACAACAGTACCTAAGCCCATGGACTTATGTGACCCACTAAAACAGAACATTGAACCATTTTGATAAAATTTCGGCAACGGGCCGACAACGGAGGAGAAATGCATATGAACTCAGAAATTATCTGCGTGGGAACCGAGCTTTTGCTCGGGGATGTGGTCAACACCAACGCCGCCGATATTGCGCGCGGCTTGGCGCACTTAGGCATTAATGTTTACCATCATGAGGTGGTGGGGGATAACCCCGGCCGCCTTCAGGAGTGCCTGAAAGATGCGTTTTCGCGTAGCGACATTGTGCTGCTGACCGGTGGGCTGGGGCCGACCTATGACGATCTGACAAAAGAAACGGTGGCCGCCCATTTTAACCGTAAGCTGGTGATGGACGAGCAGAGCTTAAAGACCATTGAGGGCTTTTTTAACCGGATAGGCCGCGAGATGACCGATAATAACCGTAAACAGGCTATGATGCCAGAGGGTTGCATCATTTTGCAAAACCCGAACGGCACTGCACCCGGTTGTATCATTGAGGGAGAAAACGGTAAAGTGGCGGTGATGATGCCCGGGCCACCCCGCGAAATGCGCCCCATGTTTGATGGCCCCGTGACCGACTATTTGCAGCGTCGATTTGGCGATGATGGCGTGTTGGTTTCGCGCACCATCAACTTTTTCGGCGTGGGCGAGTCGGCGCTGGAAGCGAGGCTCAAGGACATGTTGGTCAATGCCACCAATCCGACCATTGCACCGTATGCAAAAACGGCCGAGTGTCAGCTGCGTGTCACGGCCCGAGCCGCTACCGAAGCGGAAGCGCGCAAGCTGATAGAGCCTGTGGTTCAAGAGATTACGGCGATTTATCCCGACGAGATTTACGGTTTTGATTATCACACCATCAACGAGGCGGTTGTCAACGTTTTGGCAGAGCAAAAGTTGACCTTTGCCTGCGCCGAAAGCTGTACCGGCGGGCTGGTAGCACAGCGAATTGTGGATGTTCCTGGGGCTTCTGCCATGTTTTTAGGCGGTGTGGTGGCCTATTCCAACGCATTGAAGCAGGCGGCGTTGGGGGTAAGTGAAAACACACTGAAAGAACACGGCGCCGTTTCGCGCGAGTGCGCACTTGAAATGGCGCGCGGTGTCAAAAAGCTGACTGGCGCGGATGTTGCGGTTTCCACCACTGGTGTGGCAGGCCCCGGGGGCGGTACCGACCGGGCGCCTGTTGGCCGGGTGTATGTAGCGGTGGTCAGCAATGGTGGTGAAGAGGTGCGCGAATTAAACTTAGCGCGCGGACGCGCCGACGACCGTGAGAATATCCGCTATATGTCTTCGTCCCATGCCTTTGAAATGGCGCTGCGCGCGGTGCAAAAACTGTAATTAGATAAATTAAAAGTGGCGAGTAATTTCCTTAGGGGAATTACCCGCCACTTGCAATAATTTGGTAAAATAAGGCCACTATATAAACAATAGAAACATGATATAAATAGTTGTTATGCCGCGTAAAAAAGAGTAACCGCCCTCGGAGAGGTTGCGTTGTCTCGGCGTGTATGGCGCTCGTGGTGAAAAGGGAGGGCACTATGAAAAAGAGGATGATTTTTATAGCGACAATGCTGCTCGTTTTATGCGCCTGTGCTGTCCAGCAATCTGCATCGCCGACGAACCCGGATAGCAGCACGGTCGAATCATCCTCACAGCCAGCTTTGGACAACAAGCTTGAGCTACTCGATTATGGTGGTGTAAGGCTCAATTTTGTCCGACCGGAAGAAGCTTACGATATTTTGGGCATAACAACTTTCGGGGAAGGCTACGCTGTCATCTATCAACAGGCTATGCCCGACTCCTTTAACAAAATATTCAGTCCCAGTGATGTGTTTTATAACATTTCCACCCAGTTGTTCACCGCTGAGGGGGCTTATCTCAAGACGGTAGATTCCCAGTGGCACAACGCCATTAAAATTACCGAGCCGCTGCTGCGGCTGACGCCCCATACCGATACGATTACCTTTGAAATCTGGCGTGAAAATGAGACAGGGCATACCGAAGCGAATTGTTTTACGCTGGCGATCACCGAAGAGGGGCTACAGACGCTGGGGGAAAACCCCAATCATTATTATTACAGCTACCACCTGTTTAACGAACTGATAGCTGACGGTGAGGCGCAGCTGCAATATGCCGTTGATTACAATTCATTACAGGGAAAAGATGTGCTGCGGTTTCGGTTGGCTGCCCCAGAGGGTGAGGTGGCTGAGCGAATTGTACCAGTGACCGATGCTTCTTTTTCAAATGCGCTTTATAACACCGTACACGGCATAGACCAAGATGACTGGCTCAACGATCAACAAAATCCGCTGTATATGCTTGATGTTTCACTAAATACGCAGGCAAAAACAGCATCGCTTTCAAATGGCAAAATTACCTGTGGATTAAATTTTAGCAATGGAACACCGGGGTATAGCGTCACCCGCCGTTATACCGAGGCGATGCTCGGTGAGATGATTGCAACATCTCCCGACGGGACGCGACAGATTTACAGTGCTGATTTTCGCAACTATTTTGAGTCGCCCGGCGGCTGCGATTATGTCGTGCGTGAGGCGGAGGGTTTTAAGTTTTTATTTGCGGGCTCCGAGTTGGATCAGCTTTATTTTTTAGACAACGACCGCATCTGGGTGAACACTTTCGGTGCGCTTCGGTTTTATGACGCCACTTCTGGTGTACCCTTATTATCAGACTCGAAATTTGATTTTGGAACGCAGCAAAACCCCTATAACAAATCGATGAGTGGCATCGCGCGCATCGTGGTGGGCACAGCGGTGGATATGGAAAATCACGTTCTGCTCGTTGCGCACCGCCCCTATACCTTTGGCTCCGGCGTGCTTTGGCAGGGCACCGCACAGCAAACTCAGGCGCTGCCGGTGACGCTGACGGTGTTGGATTGGGATGGCCGGCCGCTGCGTGAATATAACACTGGCAAAACGATGCGAGCCTTCGCCAAGTTTTCTATTAATGTCCTTTCAGTTAACGTAAACGGAGACGGCACAGCCGATCTGTTATGGAGCGAAGAGCAACCGGTACAGGTGCGCTACTTGACCTAAAAATATAGAAAAATTTACCAAATAAAGTGATAAAAATGCCATGACGCGAAAACCATTACCACGACAAGAGGCGCTTTATTGCCTAATTTCTATAAAGCCCTCCTATTGTGGGAGGGCTTTTTTGTGCTGTAATTTTTGTTTCACTCCAAAGTTATTATGCTATAATAATTATATGATATTTCTGTAACGGGCAAGTGCCCGAGAACTCGTTGTCGGGCATGGCCAATGCCTTTTGATGGGCGGATTTGACACTGCACGCTTAGCGCTTCTGGTATCATAACCTAACTGAATGCACGCCCAAAGCCAAGCTAAGTTTTAAATTTAGACCCACTTACAGGAGGAATGACGATGCATCTGGAAAAAAGTGGTCTGATTAATGACCAAATGGCGTTTTTGCGCTTATTATCCAAACAATTTCCTAATATTCAGTCGGTTTGCACCGAAATAATTAATCTCAAGGCTATTTTGGATCTTCCCAAGGGTACCGAGCATTTTATTAGCGATCTGCATGGCGAATACGAGGCAGTTGCACATATCCTCAATAACGCGTCTGGCGTTATCCGTGATAAGATTGACGAGCTTTACAGCGAGAGCAGCTCGGACGAAGAACGTTCAAAGCTGGCGACGCTTATTTATTATCCGCAACACAAGCTGGAGCTGCTAAAATCCGAACATCAGGACGATCTCGACGAATGGTATCACGATACGCTGGTCAAGCTAATAGATATCTGCCGAGTAGTGGCTTCAAAGTATACCCGCTCCAAGGTGCGAAAAGCGCTACCCGTTGATTTTGCCTACATCATCGACGAGCTGTTGCATGCTGACCACTATGAGAAAAACAAAGAGAATTATTACGGACGCATTTTCTCCACAATTGTCGATGTGGGCAGGGCCGATGCGTTCATTGGGGCGCTTTCGAGCCTGATTAAACGTTTGGCGGTCGATCAACTGCATATCATCGGCGATATTTACGACCGTGGGCCGGGCGCTGAGGACATTATGCAGATGCTGATGGGCCACCACGCGGTGGATATTGTCTGGGGTAACCACGACATGCTTTGGATGGCTGCTGCTGCAGGTAACGAGGCTTGCATCGCCAACGTGCTGAATGTTTCGCTTTCTTATGCGAATGTCGACACGCTGGAAAATGGCTACGGCATCAGCCTGCGCGCCCTGACGACCTTCGCCGAAAAGACCTATGGCGATTCAATGGCATTTAAGCCCAAGGTGCTCGAACAGGATAAAATCGGCTTAAACGATGTCGAACTGGTAGCAAAGCTGCGTAAGGCAGCTGCCGTCATGCAGATGAAGCTTGAGGGGCAGATCATTGCGCGCCACCCCGAATATGATATGGATGAGCGCATGATGCTTGATAAGATTAACTTTACCGAGGGCACGGTGACCATCAAGGGCATGACTTACCCGCTACGTGACACCGATTTCCCCACCATCGACCCTGAGTCGCCTTATGAGTTGACCGAAGAAGAGCGTCAGCTCATGACCTCACTGAAGGATTCCTTTATCCGGAGCGACAAACTTCAGGCGCATATGCGGTTCTTGTTTGAGCATGGCAGCTTCTACCGCTGCTTCAATTCCAACCTGCTGTTCCACGGGTGTGTGCCGCTTAATCGCGACGGCTCGTTTGAACGGTTTGAGTTTGATGGCAAGCGCCTGTGGGGCAAGCGTCTGTTTGACTTTTGCGAGCATAAGGTGCGCGAGGGCTATTTTGGTACCCGCGGCACAAAAGAGAAGCGCGACGGTGAAGACTTTATGTGGTGGCTGTGGTGCGGCAAAAATTCGCCGGTATTCGGCAGAACCCGTATGACCACTTTTGAGCGCATGCTGGTGGAGGACAAAGCCTCGCACGAGGAGCCGAAGAACCACTATTATCACTACATGAATGACCCCAAAGTGATTGCCAATATTTTTGAAGAATTCGGGCTCGACCCCGAAGTATCACACATTATCAACGGGCATATTCCGGTGAAATCTAAGGATGGCGAAAGCCCGATCAAATGCGGCGGTAAGCTGCTGACCATCGACGGAGGCTTCTGCAAGGCTTATCAGAAGACGACCGGCATCGCAGGCTATACACTTATCTACAACTCCTATGGGATGCGGCTGGTGTCACACGGGCCGTTTAAGGGCATTGGCCAGGCGGTGCAGCAAAACACCGACATTTTATCCAAAACAGATATTTTCGAAGTAGCAACCCGACGCAAGCTGGTGGCTGATACAGATATTGGCATGGAGTTGCGCGGTCAGATTGATACCCTCTCGCTGCTGCTTGAGGCGTACCACTCCGGCGCAATGCCGCAGCTTTCGCGCTGATGCGACCGCGGCAAGGCTTTTCCGGCACGGCGCTGCAAGTAATGGCAGTGCTAAGTATGACCGGAGATCATATCGGGGCAGTTATGATGCGCGACGGGCAGATTGCGTGGGCCACAGTGCTGCGTGACATGCCAGCCCTATTTGCGCTGCGCGCCATCGGACGCGCAGCTTTCCCCATTTTTGCATTTTTGCTGGCGCAAGGCATGGTGCATACCCGCAGTCGTAAACGCTTCATTCTGCGACTGGCGGTGTTTGCCTTATTATCAGAGCTGCCATTCGATTTGGCGTTTTATGGCGTTGGTTTTTACCCCCACCATCAAAACATTTTTTTTACACTTTGCCTGGGTGCTGTCTGCATTGCGCTTTTAGATTATGGCGGTAGGGCGTTTGGTGTTTTTGCCGCCATGGGTATGGCTCTGATTGCGCAGCTTTTGTACACCGATTACGCTGCACTGGGCGTGTTAACCGTTTTAATGTTTTGGTTACTTGCACAAAAAGGACGGTTGGGCGTTGTCGTTGTGCTGCTGCTTTTTGCCGGCAGCTTTTTGATATACGACCAGTGGGTCAATTTATTTTGTTTGCTTAGCCTACCGTTGCTATTGTGCTATAATGGCACGCGTGGTGGACCGGCCGGTCTGGTAGGTAAATCGATCAGAAAATGGGGCTTTTATTTTTACTATCCGTTACATTTGTTGGTACTGTCCGCACTGGCGGGACGTTAACTGTATGGGGGAAAAGAACCTTTGACGAGCTTTTCAATACCCGCAAAGCGTTTTCACATTATTTTTTTGTCGAAAACATAGTAAAAAGCGCATCAAATATGAATATTATGTTGACAATCGTAGCGATACGCAATAAAATTAACTGGTGTTTTAATATAATATTCCTAAAAATGCGTTGTAGCAAGATGAGGAAAAACAAGCAGGAAGAAAATGACAAGGAGTGTAGTTTAAAATGGACCTTATCATCCTAATGCCCATTGGAGCAGCAGCGGCGCTGATATTTGCGTACCTGCGCTCTAAGAAGGTGCTTGCCGAGAGTGAAGGCACCGAGTTGATGAAAAAGATCTCAGCTTCTATCCGCCAGGGCGCGAACGCGTATCTCAAACGCCAGTACAGCGGGGTGGCAAAATTCTTTGCCATTGTTTTTGTTGTTATGCTAGTAGTGGTATTCATGGGCCAGATGGAAATCTGGGTGCCCATCGCCTTTTTGACCGGCGGCTTCTTTTCGGCGCTTTCCGGTTTTATCGGCATGAAAATTGCAACCGCTGCCAATGCCAGAACAGCCAGTGCAGCCAGCGAAAGCCTCAACCACGGCCTTAGAGTCGCTTTTTCGGCCGGTTCGGTCATGGGCTTTACCGTTGTTGGTCTTGGCCTTCTGGATATGAGCCTTTGGTTCTATTTTTTGAAGTATGTTGTTTATGCTGGGCTGCCCGTTGCCGAACAGGCGACCCACATTTCAGCGCTGATGCTCACGTTTGGTATGGGCGCTTCTATGATGGCGTTGTTTGCTCGCGTAGGCGGCGGCATCTTCACCAAGGCAGCCGATGTCGGCGCCGACCTTGTCGGCAAGGTTGAGGCTGGAATCCCTGAGGATGACCCCCGAAACCCCGCTGTTATTGCGGATAACGTCGGTGATAACGTCGGCGACGTGGCCGGCATGGGTGCCGACCTTTACGAGTCTTATGCCGGTGCCAGACTTTCGGCTTGTGCGCTTGCTGTAGCCGCTGGATTTGGCATGGATGGCATGGCAGTTCCGATGGCGCTTTCGGCAATCGGTATCTTCGCTTCCATCATCGGCACTTTCTTTGTTAAGACCGGTGAAAATGCCGACCAGAGAAGCCTCCTGGGTTCTCTGCGTAAGGGCACCTATATCGCCAGCGCGCTGGTGGCCATCGGCGCTTATTTCCTTATTGACTATGTCTTTAAGGGCGAGCAGCTTGGCTTGTTCATTGCGATTATCGTTGGCCTGATTGCGGGCAACGCTATCGGTTATTTCACCGAATATTACACCTCGGACACCTATAAGCCCACCCAGAAACTTGCGGGCTCTTCAGAGACCGGTTCTGCAACCATTATCATCAGCGGTTTGTCGCTGGGCATGATGTCCACCGCTATTCCTGTAATTATTGTTGCTATTGCTGTAATTATCAGCTTTATTGTTTCGGGCGGCAACGCCAGTTTTGAAGCGGGTCTTTTCGGTATCGGCCTTTCGGCTGTCGGAATGCTCTCGACACTCGGCATCACCCTTGCAACCGACGCCTACGGCCCAGTGGCCGATAACGCCGGCGGCATTGCAGAGATGGCTGGTCTTGATGAGGCAGTTCGCAATCGCACCGACGCGCTTGATTCGCTCGGTAACACCACCGCTGCCACCGGCAAGGGCTTTGCTATCGGTTCTGCGGCGCTGACCGCGCTCGCGCTCGTCGCCGCTTATGTCGACCAGTGCAAGGCTATTGATCCCGATATTGTGCTCAACCTCAGCGTTACCAACCCTGCTGTGTTGGTCGGCTTGTTCATCGGTGGTGTGCTTCCCTTTGTATTCGCAGCTATGACGATGGAATCGGTCGGCAAGGCTGCCATGAGCATTGTCACTGAAGTCAGACGCCAGTTTAAGACCATTCCGGGTCTGATGGAAGGTACTGCTGAACCGGATTATCACACCTGTGTCGACCTGTGCACCAAGAGTGCTCAGAAAGAGATTATGGCGCCATCGGTTATGGCTATTGTGGTACCGATTGTTGTCGGCTTGCTGCTTGGCGTTGACGGTGTTACGGGAATGCTGATGGGCGCTACTGTTACCGGTTTTATTCTTGCCATCATGATGTCCAACGCCGGTGGTGCTTGGGATAACGCCAAGAAATATATCGAGGCAGGCCATTACGGCGGCAAGGGTTCTTCTAACCACAAGGCAGCTGTTGTGGGCGATACCGTTGGTGATCCTTTCAAGGATACTTCCGGCCCCTCGATCAATATTCTGATCAAGCTACTTTCGACCGTTTCTATCTCGTTTGCGGCGCTCATCGTGCGTTTTGCGTTGCACCTGTTTTAAGACCTGAGAATTTAATTTAGACCTGTACTATTGATGAGGGCGGCTACCGTTTGGATTAAGCGGGGCCGCCCTCAAAGTGTTAGTTAATAAGAGTAAAGCAAGCGACAGGGGAATAGTAAAATTTAGGTTACCCCCCTACTTTCGCACTGAGACGCCCAAAGTGTGCCGGGTTTTCGTGCGCAGGTGGCAAAACAAGCTAATTTTACGAGCTTTTGTAAAAACTGAATAAGCTAAAGACTTTTGGGTATTTATGTTAGATACCCCTAAAAATGGCTACAATAAAGCTGTCGAGTTTTTATAGAGAGCCAGCATTAATACGCGACGGATTGGTTGTATTTGTAAGCGCCTATTGGTACAATAGTGATACGATTTGTTATTTTCAGGGAAGCTATTGACGCAAACTATTTGAGATGGAGGAATCCCTCGTGGAAAAAACAACAAAACAGTTGCCGTATTTGCTTGTCATCTTGTTGGGGTTTTATTGGCTTCCGTTGCTTATAGTAGACACGGGGTCCGCTATGATGTTGCTGCTTGTGATCATCCCTTTAATCTGCTTTCTTTGCTCATGCGTATATGGTGCAAGACACTCGTTTAATTTTTTTTATGCTATGATTGTAGCTGTTCTATTTATCCCATCTATTTTTATTTTTTATAATACTACTGCATGGGTTTATTCCTTGGGTTATGGGATAATTTCCTTAATAGGCAATTTAGTTGGTGCGTTATTTTATCGGTCGGCAAAATAAGTACCATAAAAAGGCTGACATCAGATTAACTGATGTCAGCCTTTTTTTGCTTTCATGGGGGTGTCTACTTGTCAGCAGGGTCTGGGTTCACCACATCCGATATGCGCTCTGCGCTGTCAGCTGCTGTTGCAGCGCGATCAATTCGGCGGAGGTAGCAACCGCCTCGCACTGGAAGGCAGTCTGCCATAATCGGCTGCGGTAATCCTGAGTGGAGCCGCTGTTAAAGACGCGGGTTGTTTCAGATTTGAAATAGCTGATTGCGTGGTTGAGCAGCCTTAAAGTAGCTGTATCGCCGCCGGGGGCGGTATCTACGGTAACAATACCGCATATGCCGTCGGGCATGAGATAGAAGGCCTCAGTGGCCATACGCGGGAAGTGTTGGGGAAGCGTCTGCCATATCGTAGCTACGGCGTTGCCGATCAGTGTCAGTCGCATTTCTGATGATGCTAGAACGCCTTTGTCAGCTAAAAGCTGCCGGCGCCCATGTATGGCAAGTGTAACAAAATAACTGTTGTGCATTACGTTGCTGCCAAAACGGTCTTTGCCGGTTGACGATGTATCCACGCCACACCTCCCTGCTGCGCTTATGCTACCAATCTGCAAAAAGCTGCCTTGCAGTCCCCTAAAATGGCGGCGCAGTCGCTCAGGGCAATGCCCTGACTGCACTGTGGCCATTTGACGGATAACTCGCAAAGCAGCTACTGAATACTTCTCGTTAGAAGGAGAGCAGCAACGCCTTATCACCCGCATAAAACGAGGTCAGACAGGCACACTCCAACACGGTGATATCCGAATCCTTGGTGCCATAGGTGGACTTGATCAAATCACACATCGTTTTGACGGCGTTGGGATTGTTACAGTGGGTGATGACCACCGGTTTGCCGGTCATGTCCTTATAGCGCCCCATGAGGGCGACCATCCGCTCAATAGCACGTTTCTCGCCGCGAGGCTTTTCAATAACTTCTATGACGCCCTCCGCTGTGTTTGTAGCAACGGCCCGAATATTCAGTGCCGAGGCCAGCACACCAGCTGCACGGCTCATCCGCCCGTTTTTAACCAAATTATCAAAGGTGGCAAGCGAAAAGAGAATCTTCATCGAGTCGCGATAACTTTCGATCTGGCGGACGATTTCTTCAAAGGGGATACCTTGTTCAATAAGCAATTTGAGTTGCCGTAGTATAAGTACCATAGACCCCGCGGCGGAACGGCTGTCCACCACATGAATCTTCTTTTCGGGGTGTTCGTCAAGCACCATATTCATCGCTTGAACGGCACAGTTGTAGCTTCCGCTTAAACCGCTGGTGATGGTGACGGCAATGGTGTGCGCCGCCTTTAAAAACTGTTCTGCAAAGGCGTAGGGGGAGGGACATGCCGAAGAAGACGCCCCTGAGAAATTCTTCATTGCGGCGAGCATTTCATGAGGATCCGTTTGGGGCAGATCGACAAATTCTTGATCGCCGACTAATATTTTTAAAGGTACGGTCGAAAAAGGAATTGCCCCTGTGTCAAAGTTATCAGGGTTCAAGTCGCAGGAACTATCCGATACCAATTGCCAATCATTCATCGATAAAAACCTCCGAAACCTGCTGTTCGTTGCAGCAGTAATGTTATTATAATACTGCGGACCGCCCTAAAAATCAAGCTGCGTGGTTATTGCGTGAGTTGGCGGTATATGTCGCTTTTTTTGCAACCAATTTGCTGTGCGGCCTGTTTTGCGGCAGCGGATGCACCTTGCCCCCCGGCCATAAGCGCTTGAGCCAGGGCGACAGCCTGCTCCAGTGTTGCCGCTGGCGTGGTGATTTCGGGTGCGCCTTCTACCACGAGCACAAATTCTCCGCGCGGGGCGGTGGAGTCGGGCGCGGCGTAGCGCGCAACCGCCAGCCCGAGTGTGGTTCGAATGACCTCCTCGTGTAGCTTGGTCAGCTCGCGGCAAAGTGCAATGCGCCGTTCTTGGCCAAAAGTGGCGGCCAAGTCGTTTAGCGTGGTGCGTAGTTTGTGTGGTGCCTCGTAAAAAATCATGGTGCGGCGCTCAATAGCAAGAGATTCAAGATGCTCGCGCCTGTTTTGCCGGTTGGTTGAAATAAAACCCTCAAAGGTAAAACGGCTGGTATTAAGCCCGGACATGGCCAGTGCGGTGGTAGCGGCGCTCGGCCCAGGAACCGAAACGATTTCAATACCGGCTTCGGCGCAGAGGCGGACAAGGTCCTCGCCGGGATCGCTGATGGCGGGCATGCCGGCGTCGGTGACCAACGCGCAGCTCTCACCTGACAAAATACGTGCGACAATCTGCTCGCCGCGTTCACGCAGGTTGTGCTGGTAGTAGCTGACCATAGGCTTGCTGATTTCAAATCGGTTTAAAAGCTTAAGCGTGACGCGCGTATCTTCCGCGGCTATAAAATCAACGGTGCGCAGCGTTTCTACCGCTCTTGACGAAAAGTCGCCCAGATTCCCGATCGGCGTACCCACCAGATAAAGCTTTGACATGGTT
The DNA here is from genome assembly GCA_030913685.1 of Oscillospiraceae bacterium MB24-C1. Lineage (NCBI taxonomy): Bacteria > Bacillati > Bacillota > Clostridia > Eubacteriales > Oscillospiraceae > Oscillospiraceae bacterium MB24-C1. Next base: position 2,339,330 of record CP133187.1, read on the forward strand.
GTTACCTCATTCGATAAATTTCACGATATTCCGCGCTGGGGGTTCCATCACTGTTTTGCAGGTAGAGCGCCGGCAGCCAGTCGAGCTGCCGATTGCCCGCACGGCGTGCTTCCACCAAAAATAGGTGTGGCGCTTTACCGGGCTGTGTTAGTACTGGGCGGATGCGCTTGGGCTCCAGCCCGGCAAAACGCATGGCCTCAAACAGGTCGGGGAGCCGCTGGGGTTTAAAGCAAACACAAAAGCGACCGCCATAACGCAATGCTCGCCCAGCGGCACCACAGACATCTGAGATGTCCAGATCGGTTTCCTGCCGGGCGGTTTGACGCGCGCCGCCGCCATATCCCGCCTTAAAGTAAGGCGGGTTGCACACCACAAGATCAAAGGCGTTGGCGGCAAGAGCGGGGATGTTTTTATAGTCCTTTAAGTCGGCGCAAATGACATTGATGCGATTGGTCAGATTATTTTTCTCAACCGAAAGCGAAAAAAGTGCCGCTGCTTGGGCCATTAGTTCAATCCCCACTACATGAGACGGGGAGACTTCGCCTTCGCCAAACCACAGCAGCGTCACCACGCCGCAACCACAGCAAAGCTCTGCGACTATATCGTCAGCGCGCGGTGCGGCAAAGCGCGCAAGCAAGACAGAATCGGTTGTGAAACGGTGCTCATCACTGATGGCTGCTGTAATGCCGTGTGTCAGCGGTATAAAAGATTGTGGCATAAAAATTCCGAGCCTCCGTGGGTAGTTGCTTTTATCATATCACAAAAGCGGGGCGAATTTCCATTAAAGCGTTTTAAAACATTGCAGTTGGTTCTAAAAATTGCCTCGGCTTATAAAAACGAGCGTGACTTTAAATTACCCATATAGTATAATCTTTTGAAAAATTGTACCAAATTTCGGTTGTTAGCGGAGGAGAACAATATGAAAACCCTGCTATTTTGTGCAAAAGGTTTTGAAACAATGGGATTTAGCGTTTTTATCGACATTTTGGGCTGGGCCAGAAATGATTACGGATACGATGTGACGGTGGAAACCTGCGGCTTTACAAAAGAGGTACATAGCACATTTAGCATTCCCATAATAGTTGATAAAACGATTGACGAAATTTGTTCAGCGGATTATGATGCATTGGCAATCCCCGGCGGCTTTGAGGAGTTCGGATTTTATGAAGAAGCTTATGATGAGAGATTTTTGAATTTGATCAGAGCTTTTGACGCACAGAGCAAACCGATTGCCACAATTTGTGTGGGTGCGTTGCCGTTAGGGAAGAGCGGCATTTTAAAAAGCAAGCGGGCAACCACTTATCATTTGAAAGGTGGGTACCGCCAGCGACAACTTGCCGATTTCGGCGCTGAGGTTGTCAACGAGCCGGTTGTGGTTGAAGGGCATATCATCACTTCCTATTGCCCACAGACGGCGCCATTTGTCGCATTTGAGCTACTGAGAAAGCTGACGAGCGATGTACAGACTTCCGTAGTCATGCAGGCTATGGGGTTCTAGAGGCGGCTAGAAGCAAAGGAAATGCTGTGGCAGGAGGCTGGTCTTTTTTTGAACGGCAGGACATACATCGCGGGCGCTGTTACTGTTTAACATGACCACCGATTGATTTATGGGGTTGCAATTAAAACAGCTTTATTGACTGCAAAATATGTAAACAGTAAACTAAATTCTAGAAATGTTGATAAACGGCTTTGCTGAGACGCTAGAGTACCTCAGCAAAGCCATTTTTATCATTTGATTTAGTTTTGACATGCTCATAGTAAAATTTTAAGACTAGGAAGTTAGGGGTAGCATAAGAATTATAAATAAAAAGCATAATCCCTGACGCAGTAACATGTGTACTTAGGTTAATTGTCTTTGACTTATGCTCACATCTTTTAAACTTTATTTTTCTTTTTTTTCAAATTTTTCCTTGAGTTTTGAAAGGGCCTTCGACTCCAGACGTGACACATAGGAACGTGATATTCCCATGCTCTGGGCAATCTCGCGCTGGGTTAATGGCCGTTTACCATGCAAACCATAGCGCAATATTACAATATCCCGCTCGCGGTCATTTAGCTCGCTTTCGATGCTGTGGTGCAGCTCCTGCGCACGCAACCGAAATTCGATATCTTCAAAAATGCTGCCTTCGTCCGCCATGATGTCTTGCAGCGTCAATGCGTTGCCGTCCTTGTCGGTGTCGATTGGGTCAAAAATGTAAACATCCTGTGCCGTCTTTTTACGGTTGCGGAAGTACATTAGAATTTCATTTTCTATGCACCTTGAGGCGTAGGTTGCAAAGCGCGTACCTTTTTCATAGTCAAAGGTGGAAACTGCTTTGATCAACCCTATTGTGCCAATAGAAATAAGATCGTCCTGATCTTTGATGTTGGAGTAATATTTTTTTATGATATGTACCACCAGGCGCAAATTGTGTTCTATCAATCGGTTTCTGGCTTGTGTATCCCCCTCTCGGATTAATTTCAGGCATTCGCGTTCATTTTTTGCTGAAAGCGGCTTTGGGAAGGAATTCCCGCTGCTGACATGCAAAACAAATAGGAGCCGCATCAGCTGTGGTAGCCCTGACAGAAGCGTCTCTAAAAACATAGTGTTCCGCCCTCTCACGTTGTATTTCACCTTACATTTTATGTGAGAAGCCCTGTGAAAAGCACGCCGGGGGATGTCCTATCTGGACCAATAAAATTAAAAGAACGTCTAACGAGACGCCCCATTGCAATATTATGTATACGAACCACCAATCAGCTGGCATTGATATGTACCAACCGCGGGCATAATTTTTAAATTCTACTAAAAAGAACAAAAAACCAATATAAATCATAGAAAAGTAGACGTTAAGATCTTCAAAAAAAACAGCCAAAGAGGGCAACGCCCTTTTGGCTGTTTTTCTATGTCAAGTACATTTACTTTTTTTGTTCTAAAAAGTCATTAAGTTCGGTGTTTTTAATATCGGTGATGAACATATGCCCCGGCGAGTGGGTAATCACAATCGGGGGCTTTGCCGCTTCAATCGCCGCTTGTGGCGTGACGCCGCAGGGCCAGAACACCGGTATTTCACCTTCACGAATCTCCACCGATTCGCCGTAATCCGGTTTCATGATATCCGCAACGCCAACCTCGGCCGGGTCACCCATATGTACCGGCGCACCGTGCACATTGGGATACTGCTTGGTGATTTCATAAGCCAGCTTGGCATTTTCGGGCGTCATGGGGCGCATGCTGCACACCATCGGCCCCTCAAATGGGCCGGCCTTGACAGTCTGGATGTTGGTCTTATACATCGGTACGTTGCGGCCGGTGGCGATATGGCGCACTTCGATGCCCGCTTTGATCAGCGCTTCTTCAAACGAAAAACTGCACCCGATCAAAAAGCCGACAAAGCCTTCCTGCCAGAAAGCCGAGGCATCGTTAACGCGCTCAGAAAACACGCCGTTGCGGTAGATAAAATACTCTGGAATATCGGTGACAATGTTGCCTCCCGCGCCCATATCATGGGTTTCCGGTGTGCCCTCAATGATTTCCAGCACAGGGCAGGGGAAAGGATTTCTGGCGGCGTATTCCTTAAAATCCGCAGCATAATCTGCGGGCAGAATGACAAGGTTTGCCTGCGCATAGCCCGCGCACATTCCTGCCGTGGGAAAAGTAATTTCACCCGCACGTATTTTTTTGCGAACTTCGGCGGGACTCATATTGATATATGGGGTGATGTCATAGCGTGCCATACCCGTCTTCCTTTCTGTCAGTTTTTTAGCGCGGTTTTACACGGCACCGGTAGTCGGTTCCGTTGACGTTCACAGTAAACTCCCACGGGCCGGGCGTCGCCCGCACCAGATCGAGATCGGTGCGTATCGCCTCAAGGCGCCGGAGGTTCGAGAGGTAAATGTCCTGTGCCTCGGTGACGGTCACCGCTTTGAAGCGCACCGTGTCGCCGAATTTGCACTGCGCAATTAATGGGAAATCCGCCGTGATGACGTTGGCGATTTTCGTATAGCCGCCGGTGGTTTGGCGGTCAGCCAACATAATGATCGGCTGGCCCGCGCTGGGAATCTGCACAGCGCCCATCGAAATGCCGTCGGAGATGATGTCTCCACCCTTGATGTGCTCAACAACCTCGCCCTCCAGGCGGCAGCCCATGCGGTCAAACTGGTTGGTTACCGAATAGGTGGTGCTCAAAAAGGTCTTGATGCCCTTTTCGGTGAAGGCGTCATCCTGTGGGCCCATGACTACCCGCAACGTCTTGTGCGTAGCGGTGAAATCCTCCGGTGGAACAAAGCGCCCCTGTGTCAGATTAGGCAGGTCGGTTTTAGGCGCTCTGAAAGCTAGGCGATCCTCCTTGCCTAGTTTTCGGCCCTCCACACCGCCGATCTGTGCCTTGAGGTAGGTTGAACGGCTGCCCATGACTGGTGCAATGTCAAAACCACCCGCCACAGCCAGATAAGCCCGGCAGCCCGAAACCTGCATGCCAAACGTCAGCTTATCGCCCGGCTTGACCGCAACTGCACGGTACATCGGCATTGGCGAGCCGTTGAGCGCAGGCGAAAGATTGCCGCCCGTCACTGCGATGACATTGGCCTCGTCAAAGGTGACAGCGGGGCCCATCATGGTAATTTCAAGCGCCGCTTCGTCCTTTTCGTTCCCCACAAGAATATTGGCAATTGCAAAGGAACGGGGATCCATAACGCCTGATACGGGCACGCCATACTGCTGATAACCAACGCGCCCTGCGTCCTGCACGGTGGTCAGAAAACCGCCGCTGAGAATCGTCATGCCCATAATTAACCCTCCTTGCTGTATGTTTTGACGACATAACTGCCTGCGGCAACTTGTGCTGCGATGTCGTCGAATTCGGCCTGGTCCACTGGGCGATATTTGACGTATTGCCCTGCCTGCAAGAGTATTGGCGTCTCACGCTGTGCATCGTAAAGCTTTAACGGCGTCCTGCCGATGAGCTGCCAACCGCCGGGCGAGTCGATCGGATAAACACCGGTCTGACTGCCCGCGATGCCCACCGAGCCACCCGGAATTTTAACGCGGGGGCTGGTCAGACGCGGCGTGGCAATTTCAGCGCTCATGCCACCCATATACGGAAAGCCAGGGGTGAACCCCAGCATATAGATCAGGTATTCCGGCGCGCTGTGAATTTTAATAACTTCCTCAACTGTTTTGTTGTTGTGCTCGGCTACAAAGCCGAGGTCCGGTCCCATCTCGCCGCCATATAACACGGGGAGTTCCACAACCGAGGCGGGAGGGATTTCCACCTCGTCCAAGCTGCCGAGCAATCCCTGCAGCGTTTCTCGCAATTTTTCGTAACGGATAACCTCCGGACGATAATGTACGGTCAGCGAGCGGTAGGTTGGCACCGTTTCGACAATGCCGGGTACGCCCTTTTTCTCCAGCGCGATATTAAAGGCGCGGATGCGCGCGTTGATTTCAGTGCTAATTTCATTGCCGAACTCCACCAGAATAGAGGTGTCGCCGGTCATTAAAAAACGAACATCCTGCATCAGCTTAAAGCCTCCTTGTTCCTGTTTTTGACGGGCGCGCCACCGTTATCAGCCGGCAGCGCACCCGCAGTAGTGCTTTATCCGAAGATGGTTAAAAGTCTAGGCAGTGCTTTGATACCAACGTAACCGGTGAGTAACACGACGAGAGCACCCGAGACAATCAGCCAGGTTGGATGCTTATAGTCCTCGCCGACAATTGCCTTATTGCGCGAGGCCAGCAGCATTGTGCCGAGCGTTACCGGCAGGATCAGGCCATTGAGCGAACCGGCTGCCACCAGCAGTGTCTTGGCGCCGCCGAGGATGGCCATGATGAGGGTGGAAAACGCGATGAATCCAACAATAAACCATTTCTCATTTTTAGCAACAAAGGGGTGCAGGGTTTTGAGGAAAGAAACCGAGGTGAAAGCTGCGCCGATAACCGAAGTGGTACCCGCCGCGAACAGCGCTACACCGAAGAGGCGATAGCCAATTTCTCCGGCAGCAAGGCGGAAAGCTTCGGCTGCAGGGTTCGAGGCGGCCCCAATCGCACCGACGGCCTCGGCGCCGCCAGCAGTACAAACACCGAGCACGGCGAGGAACAGCAGCACACGAACGGTGCCCGAAACAGCGATACCGGTCGTGACCGAGCGCTGGATCTGGTCAAGGTTTTCTTTGCCGGAAATACCAGCGTCAAGCAATCTGTGCGCACCTGAGAAAGTGATGTAGCCGCCGCAGGAACCGCCAAGCAGCGTAATCATTGGGAAGAACAACGCTATAGGATCATCTGGGGCAAAAACCTTAGCTGCTACTTCACCAACAGGGGGCTTTGAGCTGACAGCTACAACTAAAATGGTCAGCAGAATAATTGCGCCGAGTACTTTTGTTACAGTATCCATGCCCTTTTTGGCATCTTTGGAAAGGAAAATTGTAATAGCAATTATGCCGCCAATAACGGCGCCCACCTTTGTCGGGATACCAAGCATTGCGTTGAGGCCTAGCGAAACACCGCCGACGTTACCGATATTAAAGGCCAAGCCGCCCAGCGCCACAAGAAACGCGATAAAGTAGCCCAGGCCCGGTAACACCTTATTGGCAACGTCTTGACCACGCATGCCAGAAACGCCGATAACGCGCCAGACATTGACCTGTGTGGTGATATCTAAAATGATGGTGCAAAGAATGACGGTGGAAAACGACGCCATGTACTGTGAAGTAAACATAGTTGTCTGGGTCAGAAATCCAGGCCCGATAGCGGAAGTTGCCATCAAAAAGGCAGCACCTATTAGGACAGCGGCATTCTTTTTGTCAGGCTTTGCGGGGGAAGTTGCGCTACGGTTTTCTTTGTTGCTCATAACATTTTTTCCTCCTGTTCAACATGTCGGTCTTAAACCGCGACTGAATCTATGCGCATACGATCAGGTTTTTTGTTTTGATACCCGACGGTGCTGTGCTTTGATTCAACCAACGGTTACCTTATGGTTTAACCTGCCGTGACATGTATTATGCTTTTTCGGCAAGCTTTGCGGCTCAGTTTAAAGCTGCGTTAAGTTGCAAATGGTCACGCCGCTATTTTCTAGCGTCTCGCGAATGTTTTTAACAAACTCCAGTGCGCTGGGGTTGTCGCCATGAACGCAGATGGAGTCAGCCTTGATGCTGATGACCTTGCCGGTCACTGTTTCCACTGTGCCCTTGGTCACCATCTGCACCGTTCTGGCGATGGCGACTTCCTTGTCGTGGATGACAGCGCCGGGCAGCTTTCTTGATACGAGCGTGCCATCGTCGTTATAGGCGCGGTCGGCAAACACCTCGGAAGCGGCACGAAGCCCAATCTTTTCGGCTGCTGAAATCATCTTGCTGTTGGCCAATCCGAGCAAAATAATGTTGGGGTCCACCTCGTAGACACCCTGGCAAATGGCTTCTGCGAGCGCCTCGTCCACCGCGGCCATGTTATAAAGCGCGCCGTGGGGCTTGACATGCTGCAATGGAATGCCCTTGGCTTTTGTAAACGCCAAGAGTGCGCCAAGCTGATATTTGATATAGGCTTTTGCTTCGGCGGGGGTCACCACCATGTTCCGGCGGCCAAAGCCCATCAAGTCCGGGAATCCAGGATGCGCACCCACTGCGGTGCCAGCTGCTGCGGCATTGGCAACCGTCTGTTCCATTACGACGGCGTCGCCGGCGTGCCAGCCGCACGCCACGTTGGCTGAAGAGACATATTTAAGAATCTCGGAATCCATACCGATGGTATAGGCGCCAAAGCTTTCGCCAAGGTCGCTGTTCAGATCTACCTTATACATAAAACTTCCTCCTTAAAATTTTGTGTTATTAATATATAATTGCAATTTTAATGCCAACTAATTCACGGTCGGATTATAGCGATTTTCGCAGGATTTTAACCGCATCTTTCACAAGAGTTATATGGAATATTTGTACAAGCTGCATTTTCGCTGGGTGTGCGGTGTGCGCCTGCGCACAGGTGATATGTGCGAAATCGCACGTTTTGAATAACACCCAGACTTAACTTTCAAAAAGCTGACACAAAAGCTTGCTTTGCACAAAGATATCAACTTTTAGTAGAATAGTCAAATAACAGGCGATATTCACTTAGGGCAAAACCCAAAGAGCTGCTGTATCTTATAAGATACAGCAGCTCTTTGCTCAGTTTATCAGCCGCCGTGAAATCGTTACAGCGTTAAAGCGAGTTTCGTCGTCGGGCTCGGCGGCCTTTGCAGCCTTGGGGTCGGGTGCAACCAGTGGAATATCTGAAATAACATAATTGCCCAGCACACGCGTATGGAATCGGAAGCCTTCATCAGCTTCGTCATATTCGGCGCCCGCAATTTCTACCGGCATGCCGTCGACAAGTTCATAAATATATTTACCCGTCTCGGTCTCATAGAAAAACTCACCGGTACGATTGAATTTTACATGATTAAAGCCGATGAAGAGCATATTAGCGTTGGGGTTGGCTGCTTCAACAGCGGCGTTCGGCATGGTGTCAAACAGCATTAGCACTTTACCTTGGCCCGATACATCTACGGTGAAGGTACCTTCATTAGATTCGCTGCCAAAGGAAAGCTCTACCTCATCGTCATAGTCAAATTTCAGCAAATGGGGCTCTCCCGGATAAATAATCTCTTGGTCATGATCAATCAACAGCTCTTCATAACGCAAATAGTTATTGTAGTGACAGATTGAAAACTGCACCTCAATCTCGGCGTCCTTGATGTGGTAAGGCTGATCGCCCTTCTTTTTGTTCAGCGTCACAGTACCGATAAGGTCGGCGTCGGTCGTCGCTGTACTTTCTTTCAGCTTGATGACTAGTGCGGGGAAATATGCTTCAAACGTACTGTCTTCTAGACTCCAGGACAGAGACCTGACAATTTCAACGCTAACCGCTTCTACGAGATCGCCGCCTTCTTCCCACTCGGCCTTAACCTTCATGTTCCGAATCATGTCCAAAGAAAAATTCTCCCAATCATCTTTGGCGTGCGTCAATTCAAGAAAAACAGTTGAACCATATTCGGCTCCATCGCGGTCAATAACAAAGTAGTCACCCTCAAGCGGCGCACAGCCCTTCGGTCTGCAGACATAGTCGTTTTCTCCCACGTAGATCCTTGGTCCTTGGATACCGTCAGTAGAAAAGCCGGTTGCCGGCTTTGCAAACGAGACGGTCGCTAGGCTAACTAACATTGTCATGACAAGAATAGCACTAATTACTTTCTTCATTTAATACCCTCCAAGTTTATAAACTCTACTGTGCTTTGCTGATTCTACCATTTTAAGGTAAATTATATTATGATTTTAGCACTATGTTTACAATTTGGCAATATATTATTTGAAAAAACAGCACTGAAAAGGTCACATATTTGGTGATATTTTTGCAATTAAAGATCTGATCCATCAAATTTTTACTACTGTTCTAGTTTTCGTCGCAGAGTGAACCGCGTAATGCCCAAAAGTTCCGCGGCCTTTGAATAATTGTTGCCGCTGATTTTAAGTGCCCTGTCGATACAATCGCGCTCAATTCGTTCCAAAAGCTTGGGGAGGTTGATGCCCTCTTCGCCAAAATCTGGTGTGTTCACTTCGACCATTCGATTCAAATCTGTGGAGGGCCGTTGCAAAGAAGCCGGTTCTTCAAGAAAGATTGCCCTGTGCAGAACGTCGCCTTCACAAAAAAGTGCACAGCGCTCCAAGACATTTCGCAACTCACGTACATTGCCCTTCCAACAGTACTCTGCCAACTCTCTTGCAAAGTTGGGGTCTATTCCCCGAATATTTTTTTTGAATTTGCGATTAAAGCGTTGGAGAAAATAATTGCACAACGGCAGAATATCTTCGGGACGCTCGCGCAATGGCGGAATGGTAATCTGCATCACGTTTAAGCGATAGAATAAATCCTCTCGAAATTCTTTGCGCCCGATGGCTTGTAACAGGTCGCGGTTGGTGGCAGTGATTACCCGGACGTTAACTTCAATGTCGTTGAGGCCGCCGACACGCTTAAAGCGACGATCCTCTAAAAAAGTCAACAGCTTGGATTGCATGGCTAGCGGTAGCTCGCCAATTTCGTCCAAAAACACGGTGCCGCCGTCGGCAAGCTCCAACAGACCTTTTTTGGTTTTAGCAGCGCCTGTGAACGCACCGCGCTCATAGCCGAACAGTTCGCTTTCCAAAAGATTATCCGGAATGGCACCGCAGTTGATTTTGACCATGGCAAGCTGCCGGCGCTCGCTGTTATGGTGAATGAGGTTGGCCACTACCTCTTTGCCGGTGCCGGTTTCGCCGCGGATGAGGACATCGACCTGGTCGCTATGCGCCACCACGCCGATCTGGCGGCGGATGTTCTGTATAGCGGGGCTTTCACCCACCAATGCGTGCTTGGGGGTGGAAATCAGGTCGAGGTTTCGCTTGGTCTTGAGCTGATCCATGCTGCGGTTAATCATCAACTCAAGGGCATCGAGATCAAAAGGCTTAAGAATATAATCATACGCCCCGCGTTTGACCGCCTCCACCGCCTGTGAGACCGAACCGTAAGCGGTCATCAACACGAGCTGAATATCGTCGTCAATTTTTTTGATTGCCTCAATATAATCAATGCCCTGCTGAGTGCCAAGACGGTTATCTAACAAAACAAAATGCGGTGCAAAGCGCTCTACAAGCAGCAGTCCGCTCTCGATGCTGTCTGCGGTCTCAACCTGATGCCCGAGATCGCTTAACCCCTCGCGTAGCGACAAGCGAATAAGATATTCGTCATCGATAATTAGAATTTTATAGTTCATTATGCGTCCTCCTGCATGTTAGGCTGCGGGCGGTTTCTATCATAGGTCAGGTGCGAAACCGTCAAGAAGCTTAAAGTCGCCACCACCGTGCCCGGAAAGGCTGGATGAAATGCGAAACCGCCTGCGAGGTACGGTGGATAAAACAGCGCCAGACATAACAAACCCGAGCTCAAACCCGCCCAGACGCCCTGCCGCGTGGTGCGGCGGTAAAGCAGCGAGCCGTAGAGCGTCGGGAACATGGTGACACCGAATATACCCCACAAATCGCCGCCGTAGGTCAAAAGACTGGCAGGTGGATGAATGGAGAGCAGCAGTGATACTGTACCCCCGACAAAAATGCTCGCGCGGGAAAGCGTGAGCAGTGCCGACTCGCCCAGTGGTTTTTTGCGCAGTGTGCTGACAATATCGTAGCTGAAAGAGGATGCGATCAAAAGCAGCTCCGAATTGGCGGTGGAAATGCAGGCCCCGATGATGCTGAACAGGAAGAATCCGCTCCAGGGTCCATAGATGAGGTTGTTGATTACATGCACAAAAATGCCGTCAGTTTCCTGCACTGTATCGATAGTGGGAAACATGACCCGCATACCCAAACCGATTTGCAGCAACGCAAAATAAAGCAGCGCAAGATACATCATCGAGCACAGCACCGTTCTTTTTGCCGTCTTCTTATCCTTGGCCGAAATCATG